>JANXTX010000039.1 GCA_025352165.1 Caulobacteraceae bacterium
ATTCCAAGGCCGCCCGGTCTCTGGCGCTGCAAACCTTTAGCATGACTTCATTAACCTAACGTATTATCTCCCGAACCTGAAAATTGTCTCCCATCGCGTGAAATATTTGCAGGTTTTTTCTGCCCCTTTGACGCAATTGTAGCAATCGGAAAGGAACGCTCCGGGGATTATGGAATAGGGGATACTCTGCGCCAATGGGAAGCGTTGAACAAGGCTCGCGTCTATTCGATCCGACGGAATCAGGCTTCCCGGTCCATTCCGCGGACGAAGCCATGCGCGCATCCATTACCTATTGGCGAAAGGGTCTCGCCTCGCAGAACTTCGGCGACTACCTGTCTGAGCTGCTCTACTTCTCCCTGACCTCGCGCGCCAGGCGCACAGGCGTCAACCAGCCACCGTCGCATGACTTCGGGCAGTTGTTCCTGGTCGGCAGCGTCATTTCTGAGTGGCACATCAAAACCGCTCTCGCCGCTCTGGGCCATGATCCGAATGCCAGCATCGGTTTCTGGGGCTGCGACATGCGTAACGATCGCATGCCGACTGCCGCGCTACTGGCGCGCTGCTGCTTCATGGGCGTACGCGGCCCCCTGACCCGCGACCGTCTCGGCCTGCCCGACAACACCCCGCTCGGTGACACCGGCCTGCTCACTCCCCTGATCTACCGCCCCGAACGCAGCGGATCCTCCGAGGGCAAGACCTTGTGCATGCCGCATTTTCTCGACCAGACCTCCGACGAGGCCCTGCTGGCAAAGACCGGCGTCGACGCCGTGATTCGCCCCCAGATCCGCCCCTTGCGCAATGACCTGTTGGCGATCATCGACGCCATCGCCGAGGCCGGGTTCGTGCTGACCGGCGCCCTGCATGGCGCGGTGATCGCCGCGGCCTACGGTGTGCCCTTCGCCTTCTTCGACAGCGGATATGTCGACGCCCCGTTAAAATGGCGCGACTTCGCCGCCTCGCTGTCGATCCCGACCGCCTTCGCCAGTGACCTCGCCATGGGCCGCCGGATTTACCGTAAGCGCATCCGTAACTATCTGCGCCTGCCAAAACTCGAGGCGATTCTATCCGCCGCTCCGATACCCGCGCCGCCGAACCTCATTCGCCGCGCACAGGCCTTCGACGAAAGGCGTCGCGCACGTCAAGACGCCAATGCCGCCACCTCGGCCCCACCCACCAATAGCACCACGACCACGACAAAGTCCTCTACGCCCAACCAGGGCCCGGCCTGATCGACGCCGGCTTCGACGCGGAGGCCGACGGCGTAAAGCGCATGCTGACCCTGCCCGACGCCGGGCGCGCCACCGACCGCGCCTCGCATTCCGCCGTCCCGGCATATCCGGGGACGCCCTACTTCTACGGCCCCAGTCCGGCGCTCATGAGGGTCCAGCCACCTAACCGGCATTAATTCCGGCATTTCCTGCCCGACTTTACGTGGTGGAAATATATCATGTCCCCATTTAGGCCATTTAGGCTGGGTGATCAGCTTGGTGCTGCTTGGGGAAGGCGTCGAGACGTTCTCCAGCATCTCGCAACTGTATTTCTAAGCGGGCGTATATCACTACAACGCCCAATTGACCTCTTCTCATTAGGGAATAAAGTCACCGAAGTTCACAAAAGCGAAATAGGGGCAGCTTTTGGCCGACCTACAAGCAAATATTATTGCAGCCGGGTGGATTTGGTGGCTGATCTTCACCTCGCCCATCTATCTAGGCGCCATCATCGGCGTTGCCAGACCGGCTGGCCTGATCGCGGCCGTTGAGCGGGCCGGCGACTGGCTCGAATGTCGTCGCATAGCTTCAGCTGGCAGGGGCGGCTTCAGTTTAATCACGCGGCCCGTTTACTGGTGTATCCAGCGCGTCCACCAATCCACTGAGTCGATCCAGAACCCGGCAAACCGCGCCGGGCTGCGCACTATGATCTGCTTTTATATCATTGGCGCCGCCGCCTTCTTAACCTACGTCGCGGTCATGGTCGTTGTAGCGCTGATCGTCATTGGCGTCATCGCGATGGTCGTGAGCAAGATATTGGGCTCAACGACAGACGTCAGCCCGAAAGCGTCGTGGATCCCGCACGTAGAAACGCCCAAAACGCGGCCCAAACCTCCTCCCGAGCCTGATCCACCGCCTCCAAAACGCGAGGGACATCCGTCTCAAATTATCAATCGGGAACGCCAGCACTGCCAGTGCAGGCACGGCTGCCCGACTTCGGCAATCATCACCGAATGGGCCTGCAAGTGTACTGAGGTCGATATACGCTTTGATGTGGCGCCCGGAAGCGACTGTAGTCGATTTAGCGAGAGGCGTTGGCACTGCGAAGACGTAGGGCGGCCATACGAGGTGTGAACTGCGCGCGCCTATTTTCGAATGGGCTATCGCTTTACTGGCTGATCACGTCGGCGCCGGCGCTTTAAGGGAGTGGATAAAATGCCAGCGGACGACCTTGAGGGAGCGAGGGAGCAAAAATGCTCTAACCCAGATTGCGGTCAGGTGGTTATTGGGTCGCCTAAATACTGTCCCCACTGTGGGACCCAGCACTTATCGAGCGGTCCATCTCCTGGGCGGGGCGACGCGGACAATACATCAGCCAATATCAGCAAAGCGTCATTGGTCGCTGATGTCGCCGTCGATAAAGCGCCGATTCACGCGATACCTTTCGGTGAAACTTCGGAGCGGCGCTTGGATGGATCACAGATCGCTTGGCTAACCGCCAGCGCTCTTGCCGTTATCGCCGGCTTTTTTGTGGTCCATCCCCGTACGGTCGCCCCCTTGTCTGCGCAGGTCACGGCGCCACAGGAGTTCGCTCCTGCCCCGTCGTCGCAAGAGAATGTTGCGCCGGCACAGCCATCGACCCAAACCGCACCAGCCATCGCCGAGGCAAAGCTTTCAGCCGAACCAAGCCTGCCGTTCGATCAGGTCCAGGTGCAAACTACGTTCGCTCAAGGATCTTCGGTCGGGATCGCTCTGCACTATACAAATGCAAACCTCGGGGACAAAATTGACGCTGGGATATATAGTGGAGGCACTCAATGGAATTCTTGCCAAACGTTTTTAGTCCAGCAGACCCCTGAGGGTTACTATTGGTGCAAAATGCAAAATATAAGCCCCGGTGTTTATGAATTCCGCGTGGCGATAAATGGTCAGTCATCAGGCGTATACAGTTTTAATGCCGTTACGGCTCAACCCGATGCTCCTCATATTGGTACTGAATATTTATCTTT
Organism: Caulobacteraceae bacterium; assembly: GCA_025352165.1. Lineage (GTDB taxonomy): Bacteria > Pseudomonadota > Alphaproteobacteria > Caulobacterales > Caulobacteraceae > Acaudatibacter. Next base: position 3,218 of record JANXTX010000039.1, read on the forward strand.
GGCGGCAGCCTTTGTTGAGAAATATTGGTCGGTATGGTCAAGTGAAAATGACGCGTCTGGTTCGTGGATAAGGTCGTTTTACGCCCCTATTGTAACATATTACGGAAAGACGATTTCAATCGACCAACTAATGCTTGCTAAAGGCAGATTCGCCCAAAGGTGGCCGGTGCGGAGTTATGTCCCAGTTGCCAGTAGCGTAAACGCAAACTGTAATACGAACGGCGTTTGCGTCGTCACTGGCGTGGTGGCATGGCAGTGCGCGGATATCACGGGAGCCAGAAGGTCGACGGGCTCAGCTAATTTTGCCTTCACCACAGAGGGCGGGAAAATCACTGCTGAATCGGGGGCCGTGATTTCTCGCACATTTACGAAATAGTGATGTGCCATGAGAATACGCTGAGCTTCTAGGCGCTTTGTCCGCACCGCGCATGAATACCCGAGGCCTTGCAACGAAAGGCTAGAGGAATGGTCGGCGAGGGCGCAAAAGCTCTATGCCGCCCGCCTCGCCCTGAACGTCTTCCCACCATCCACTGTCGCCGCGAAGGCCGTCCGCACGAACGCATCCAGTATCGCGGTGATCTTGGCCTCGGTGCGCTTATCCTTGCGCCAGGCCACTGCGATCTGGGCGGCGGTGATCGGGCCGGCGGCGGAGGCGAGGGCGGCGGCGACGGCGGCGGACTGTTCGAACGGGTCGCGGGGGAAGGCGCGCGGGCCGGCTTCGGCGGTGAAACCGAGATCGGCTTCGACCTGTTCGGGGCCCAGGCTGACGACGCCGGCGCGGGCCTTCTGATACTCCGGCCGCAACCAGCGGACGTGGCCGCGCCGCTCCTCGGCCGCGCGCTCGGCATTCAGCGCGACCAGTCGTTCGAGGATGTCCTCGTCGCTCAGGTCCCGGGGCCAGCCGTAGGCCTCGAAGGTCAGGCGATCGATCTCGTCATGCAGTTCATTGAGGATCAGGATCAGCCCCTCGTCCTTGATGCGGGCTTCATCCGGCGTCAGCGGCCGGTTGGCGCGGAGCGCTTCGCGGACGTTGTACATCTGGGTGAGGGTGAGGCCCGGGCGTTCGGCTTGACGTGCCTTGCGGAAGGCGTCGAGGCGTTCGCCGGCATCGTGCAGGCTGGCTTTCCATACCAATGATAATTCTGGAAACGGGAATGGATCAAAGCAGGAACTCTTAACATAGACCGGTCGATCCTCAAGCTTTCCACCAGCCTGGAGCGCCCACTTGATGTGGAGTGAGGAAGAGAGAATCGCCAAAGCTGCAGGATCGTTCCAAGCGATTAATACAGACTTGTCGTCCAGAATAAAATCTGAGGGAACAAACTGGAATATTCTATGTTTTGCGGTATCTACCGTCGCGATAAGGCGGTCCAATCCAGCGCATGCAATTCTCAGTTCGGCCCTGGGTTCTCCAAATATCCACCAATTGTTTCGATAGACCTCGCGGGAATTTGAGTCGCGCTCCGGTTTAACGGCCGCCAACAAGTGCTGATAAACCTCGGGAAAACGCTGCCGTACCTCATCGGCCAGAAGGCCGAATAGGTCGACAACAAAGAGGCCGCGACTGGTCCCGGTGAGGTCGCGACCATTTCGATAGGGTCTGATATGCTTCGAAAGCCCAGCCCGACTGGCTATTCCCAAATGCTCAGCCTCTGGAGCAGTGAGTATGAACCCGCTTCCGTGGAGCTTTACGCCGTCGTGACAGACACCGCGATTTGAAACCAACGCATGAGCCGCGCTGAGGTCAGCTCCGACCGACAGATTGGCATTCACTCGGCCACGCTTCTCTGAGAATTGAACGGCAGGCTCGTCAGTATTTAGGCCGGCCTCCGATACGACCTCTGCAAGAAGGCCATCTTCGATCCCCTTCACCACCACCGTCATCGCGATCCGCACCGCCGCCGAATCCGCCGCTGCCTTCGTCCATGGATGATCCGGGATCGCGAAAACAATCGACACCGGTATCTTCCCATCCATCCTCTTGCGGATCGTCCGCCGGCTGAACTCCTGGGTGATGGAGTTGGTCGTCACCAGCCCGAACCGCCGCAGC
>JANXTX010000157.1 GCA_025352165.1 Caulobacteraceae bacterium
CTGGAGCGCCTGCGGCCTTGCGACGAACAACACCAACAACAGCCAACAGTATTGCGGCGGTTCGTCCACCGACGCCACTGGCCGTCTTAAGGTGTTGACCGGTCCGCACGCTGGCGGCAACTATAACATTCTCGGTACGCCGGTGAATGGACAGCTGCCAGGCTTCAGCGCTGCGCAGGACTATAACTTCTCGCCACTCAACTACTTCCAACGTCCGGATACACGTTACACAGCAGGCGAATTTTCCGAATATGAAATCAACAAGGCGGTCACGCTTTATTCGAGCTTCATGTTCATGGACGACCATTCGGTGGCCCAGATCGCGCCGTCCGGCTCGTTCTTCGGCAGCACCTACAATGTCCCCTGCAATGACCCGCTCTTGTCGTCAGCCCAAGCCGCCACGATCTGCGGCCCCGGTGTAACGAGCGGCACGCAGACCGTTTCGATCGGTCGCCGGAACGTTGAAGGCGGCGGACGCACCGCCGACCTGCAACACACCGATTACCGTATCGTCTTCGGCGCCAAGGGCGACATTGGTCAGGGATGGACCTACGACGTCTCCGGCCAGTACGGTCGCTCCATCCTGACGGACATCGAAGGCGGCTACTTCCTCAACAGCCACCTGCAAAAGGCCCTCAACGTCGTTCCGGGCCCCGGCGGCGTCCCCACCTGCCAATCGGTTCTTGATGGTACGGACGGACAGTGCGTGCCGTACAACATCTGGTCAGCGGGCGGCGTTACCCCGGCAGCTCTCAACTACCTGACCGGCATCGCCATCAGCTCCGGCTTTACGCAAGAACAGGTTGTCACCGGCTCGATCTCCGGCGATCTCGGCCAGTACGGCGTCAAATCACCGTTCTCGTCGCAAGGCGTGGGCATTTCTGTCGGCGCCGAATACCGCCGTGAGTTCATTCAGACCGCCTACGACGCGACCATCCAGAGCGGCGATCTGGCCGGCGCCGGCGGCGCAACCCACAACACGCGCGGCTCGCAAACCGACAAAGACATCTTTGGTGAATTGCGCGTTCCGCTCGTCACGGACATGCAGTTCGTCAAGGAACTGACGTTTGATACCGGTTACCGGTATTCGAACTACACGTCGGGTGGCGGCAACAACACCTACAAGTTCGCCCTTGACTGGCAGGTGGTGCCGGATATCCGCTTCCGTGGATCGTTTGAACGCGCTGTCCGCGCACCTAACGTGCAGGAACTGTTCCTGCCGCAGGCGCCCGGCCTGATCGCCGGCACCGACCCCTGCGCAGGTACGCTGAATGCAACTTCGCCGACGGCCGCCCAGTGCTACAATACCTTTGTGCACTCGGCTCCCAACCTGACGCTGGCGCAATATACCGCTCAGTACTACACGCCTGACATTGGCAACCCGAACCCGATCGTGCCGCAGTGCGTTTCCGCGCAGTGCAACACGGTCACCGGCGGCAACCCCAACCTGGTGCCGGAAGTCTCCGACACCAAGTCATTCGGTGTGGTGTTCACCCCCTCCTTCGTCAAAGGGCTCTCCGTTACGGTCGACTATTTCGACATCAAGGTGAACCAGGCCATCCTGGATGCCGGCTTGCCGTTCAAGTCGATCATCAACGGATGCCTCGGCGGCAGCACCGTTTCCTGCGGCCTGATCAATCGTAATCCGAATTTCGATTACGCCCTGTTCGGCGGCAACGGAGCGGCGAACTATGGTCTGCTCACCACGGCGGTAAATGCGGCCTCGCTCCAAACCAAGGGCGTCGACGTCAACGCGGACTATCGCTTCGCAATGCGCGACTTCGGTATGCCTGACTACGGTTCGCTGAACTTCAACTTCACGGGAACCTACGTCTCCAGCCTGTCGACAAGCCTGCCTGGCCAGGACACCTACAACTGCGCCGGATATTATGGTCTGACCTGCGGAACGCCGACGCCCAAGTGGCGCCACCAGTTCCGCATCAACTGGATCACGCCGTGGAATGTCACGCTTTCGGCTAACTGGCGCTACCTGAGCCCGACCAACCTGGATTGCAACTCTTCGCAAACCTCCTTGGCTGGTTGCGGACTTACGGCGACAGACACCAACCCGTCGGACGCCCACATCCCGGCGTTCAGCTACTTCGACATGGCGTTCACGTGGAAGGTTAAGGGTCGCTACACGTTCCGTGGCGGCGTCAACAACATCTTCGACCGCACTCCGCCTCTGCTGGATACCAACAACTACGGCATCTCGGCCCCGGCGTTCGGCAACGCGAACACCTATCCGCAGGTCTTCGATCCGCTTGGCCGGGTGTTCTTCATGGGCGTGACCGCCGACTTCTAGTCACTCCATAAAATCTGATACTGCCTTCAGGGCCGGGCGCGATTCCAAGGAATCGAGCCCGGCCCTAACTTTTTGACGGTGCATCCGCGCGGTGACTATTAGGTTTCGGTTCGACTGCACGTCACGTTTATTGCGGCCTCAGGTCGCCGGAGCATTGCATGGCCAAAAGAGATACCGACAGCCGTGAAACTCCCCGGCACGATGGTGACAGAATTGCAGAAATCGCGGCCGCCACAGCCGGCAATTTCCCCAAGGCGGCATCACTCGCGTCAGAGGCCAAGGCAGCCGGGATATCTTCGCCACTCATTCACCATGTCCTGGCGATCAAGTTACAACAGGAGGGCCTCTATGAAGAAGCGATCGTCGAGGCGGGCGAGGGGCTAAGGCTCAACCCGCAAGACGCCGGCCTGATGACCACCGTTGGCTTTTGCCTGCTCGAACTTGGTCGCCGGCAAGAAGCGGCGCAGGTATTCGGCGAAGCTCTGAAACTCGCCCCGACCTCGAGCGAGGCAAGCTATGGGTATGGCTGGGCAGCGGAACGTCTTGGAGCACTTGAAGCGGCGGAATCAGGCTTCAAACGAGCTTTGAGTCTGGACCCGGGTCATGCCGACGCAATGGCCGGACTATCAGGCCTCGCCGCGAGGCGACGCGATTGGGACGAAGCGCAGCGTTACGCCGAGCAAGCGATCGCGATCGATCCAGAACAGATGGATGCCCGGTTGAATCTCGCACGCGTCGATCTGGGCAGGTCAAACTTTGACGCGGCGACAGATCGTTTGCAGGCGATGATCTCATTACCTGCTCTTAAACCTCTCGCGCGTGCAAATGCACGATTGATGCTTGGTGATGCGCTGGATGGCGCCAGGCGTTTTCACGAGGCCTTTGAGGCTTATTCGGCCGGGAAAGCCGAATTGCGCGAACTGTACGCGGGCGAGTTCGCACAGGACGGTATGCCGACAGCGACAGACTCCCTGCGAAGGATACTTAGCGAATTTACCGATTCACCCCGGGAGAGCTGGTCACGCGCAGCGGGATCTTCCACCCGTGGGGATCACAAAGACCATGCCTTTCTGCTTGGATTCCCTCGCTCGGGCACAACGCTTCTTGAGCAAGTACTGGAAACACACCCCGATGTGGCAACCCTGGGCGAACGCCCGGTCATGATAGACGCGGAGGCCGAGTTTTTGACTGAGCCTGGTGGCGTGAAACGCCTGGCGGATGTGGTTGGCGGACTATTGGAGCCTTACAGGCAGTCATACTGGCGAAGGGTGAGAGAGTTCGGAATCGATCCCCGCGGCATGGTGTTTGTGGACAAGCATCCGCTCAGCACCATTCGACTTCCTCTGATCGCAAAAGTGTTCCCCAACGCAAAAATCATCTTTGCCATCCGTGATCCGCGAGATGTCGTACTTAGTTGCGTCCGCCGTGGATTTAACATGAACTCATCAATGTACGAGTTCACAGGTCTGGAACGAGCCGCGAAATACTACAGCGCGGTGATGAGTGCGGGCGAAGCCTATCTGGAGGCGCTGCCTCTCGATGTATTGAAGGTAAGGTATGAGGATGTCGTGGCCGATTTCGACAAATCCGCCGGACAGCTGTGTGATTTCCTAGAAATAGACCGGACTGAGGGGCTAAGGGATTTTGCCGAAACCGCACGAAGGCGAATGATCGGAACCCCCAGCAGTGTTCAGGTTGGTCGTGGTCTCTATGAGGAAGGTGTCGGTCAGTGGCGCCACTATGATTTCGCACTCACTGCGGTGGAACCAATTCTACAGCCATGGATTGAGCGCTTGGGGTACTCGCAAGCATAGTGTGAGCTTCGATCAATGACGAACGATCCCGGACCACCAGCGCAAAAGAGACAGATTTCAATCGTCGAGGCGGTCACTCA
>JANXTX010000159.1 GCA_025352165.1 Caulobacteraceae bacterium
GGGAAGCGTTCGAACAGGCGCAGGAGCGCGACCTGGGCTTCGAGGCGGGCCAGGGGCGAGCCGATGCAGATGTGCGCGCCGCCGCCGAACGCCACATGCGGGATTTTCTTGCGGGTGATGTCGAAGCGGTGCGGGTCGTCGTAGACTTCCGGATCGCGGTTGGCGCCGCGCAGGGACACCAGCACCGACTGGCTGGTGTGGATCGGACACTGGCCGATCTCCATTTCCCGTGAAGCGACACGCGCGGTGATGTCAACCGGCGGATCATAGCGCAGCACCTCCTCGACGGCGGCGCCGATCAGGGACGGGTCCGCGCGCAGCTTGGCCAGTTCGTCCGCATTGAGCAGGAACAGCCGCACGCCGTTGCCGATCAGATCGGTGGTGGTCAGATTGCCGCCGACCAGCAGGGCCATCAGGTTGATGGCCAGATCGGTATCGTCGAGATCGGCGCCCTCCGCCTGTAGCGTGACCATGTCGGTGATCAGGTCGTCGGCCGGATGGCTGCGCCGGTCGGCCATCATTGCTGTCATGTATTCGCCGAGCGCCTTGGAGGAGACCAGCATGTGATCGGTCTGCGCCTGCGTGCGCATGGGATTGAGAGACTGGATGATGCCCTCGGACCAGTCGCGGAATTCGCCCAGCCTCGCGTGGTCGACGCCGAGGATGGCGGCGATGACGTCGATCGGGATCGGCAGCGCATAGTCCGCCATCAGGTCGAAGCTTTCCCGGCCGGCCAGCCTGTCGAGGTTTTCGGCGACGATCCGCTCGACCTCCGGCCGGAACTTCGCCACGCGTTTGTAGAGCGCCTGCGCCAGCGGGCCGCGGATGCGTGAATGGTCGGGGTCGTCCATGGTCAGGATCGACATCCGCCGGTCGGCTTCCTCCTGGCCTGGCACGGCTTCGAGGCTGCGCCGCGTCAGGAACGCTGCTGCTTCCGCCTTGTTCGGGTCTCGCCAGAGCGTCAGATCGGTCAGCACGCCGCGTACATCTTCGTGACGCGTCAGGAAGAAAACGCCGGCCATCGGATCGCGCATCACCGGGTGTTGCGACCTCAGCGCGTCGAGCATCGAATGCGGATCATCCCGGAAGTCCGGGTTGAGAACGGTGAGCTGCAGAACGGAGGGCGGCGGGGTCTCGGACATTTTTCTGCCTCTCAGTGGCTCGCCGGTACTACTACTGGCAGGCTCTCATGGCCTTTATCGCGTAACAATACCGGCTGGGCGGGGTTTAATTGGTCAACAGGCATGGCATAGGCGGCTTTACGCGCACGCTTGCGTACGGCTGTCGAACCACTGCTCATGACGTCACCGACCCCTCCACCGTTTCCGGAGAACTATAGGCCCTGATGGTCGAACTTGCGAAGTCCCCAAGCGATGTGTCGGCCCGCGACAAACGGCCTCGCGTGCTGCTTGTGCTGGGCGCCCTGGATGGCGGCGGGGCCGAGAGGGTGGCGGTCAATATCCTCAACCGTTGCGACAGCTCACGCGTTGATGTCCGCGTGGGCCTGTTGAGGCGTAGCGGACCCTATCTGGCGGAGGTGGACCCGAGCCGGATCGCCGACGCTTCGCGGATCACCGCGATGGTGCGCGAGACGCGGCCGGATCTGGTGATGAGTTTCGGCATGGGTATCAATCTGCTTGTGGCGCTGGCGATGATGCGCCTGGGGCGCGACCGGCCGCTGTGGATCTGTCGCGAGGACAGCAACACCGACGCGGAGATCGCCAACCTCACCGACCTGGAAATCGGCCGCGCGACGGTGCGCGCCCTTGTCGGACACGCCTACCGATCGGCCGACGCCGTGCTGAGCGTTTCCAGCGATCTGGCGGCGCGGCTTGAACGGCGCCTGCGGATTCAGCGGGATCGCATCTCGGTGATCCACAATCCGACCGACATCGCCAGGATCGTCGAAGCCGGCAAGCAACCGATCGTTGATCCACCGACCCGACCATTCATCGTGACGGCTGGCCGCCTGACCCGCCAGAAGGGGCAGGATCGCTTGCTTGAGGCGTTCGCGGCAAGCCATGCGGCGCGCGAGTGCGACCTGGTAATCCTGGGCGATGGCCCTCTGGAAGACCAGTTGCGCGCCCAGGCGGCGGCGTTACGCATCGACGAGCGCGTCCGGTTCGCCGGGTTTCAGGACAATCCCTGGGCCTGGTTCGCCCGGGCCAAACTGTTCGTGCTGTCCTCGCGCTGGGAGGGGTTCGGCAATGTGATTGCCGAGGCGATGGCCTGCGGCGCGCCGGTGCTGTCCACCGACTGCGATTTCGGGCCCCGCGAACAGATCGTCCACGGCGAGAGCGGCTGGCTGGTTGCTGTCGACGATGCCGAGGCGCTCGCTGCAGGTTTCGACGCGGTGCTGGGCGATCCGTCGCTGATGACGCGTCTGGCCCGCGCCGGAATGGATAGGGCGAAGGACTTCGATATCGGCGTGATCATGCAGGCGTATGCGGATTTGTTCGTTGGTCTGGCGGGGTAGGCGGGGCGCTGAAACGCCCATTTCTGGAACGCGGCGCCGATTTGCGTTGAAATGTCTTTCGCGACTTCGCAAATGTCGAGCCAGGAAACGAGCTGAAGGGAAGACGCCGATGGCGATAGCCGCCGCAGAGAAAGCCAGGACCATTCCGGACGATACCGCGCTTGCCGACGAGCGCATGCGCGTGACCTGGAGTGAGCTCGATCCGTGGCTCAACAGGGCGGCCAACGCGCTGATCGCCGGACCCGGCAAGACCGGCGGTCGCATCGGCGTGTTCGCACCCAACAGCGTCGAGAACGCGGTCACCTATCTGGCCGGCCTGCACGCGGGCGTTTCCAGCGTGCCGATCAATTTCCACTTCACGGCCGAGGAGGTCGCCTACATCCTTACCGATTCCGACACGAAGGTGCTGTTCGTCGGTCCCGAGACGGTGAACGTCGGCCGCGAGGCGGCGACAATGGCCGGCGTGGACACAGTGGTTGCCTGGCGCAGCCCGCCGACGCCCGGCGTGATCAGCCTTGAGGATTGGCTCGCCACCGGTGCGGACGCCGAGCCGCCGACGGATATGCAGCCTCGTCCGCATATGCACTACACCTCCGGGACCACCGGGCGGCCAAAGGGCACGGAAACGCCGCCGACGATGTTCCCGCGCGTTGAGACGGTGGCCGACTATTTCGCGGCGCTGCGCGAGGCGTGGGAGCTCAACGGCGCCCGCTCACCCGGCATGGTGGTCAGCCCGATGTACCACACCGGTCCATTGAGCTCTGTGCGCATGCTCGGCGGCGGCATGTCGCTGGTGATCCTGTCGCGTTTCGACGGCGAGCAGGTGCTGAAGTCGATCGAGACCCACAAGGTCAGGACGACGATGATGGTGCCGACCCATTTCCAGCGGCTGTTGTCCCTGCCGGATGACGTCCGCAATCGCTATGACCTGTCCAGCATCGAGGCGATCAGCCATACCGGCGCGGCCTGTCCGCGCGAGGTGAAGCGGCAGATGATCGAATGGTTCGGCCCGGTGCTGATCGAGGCTTATGGGGCCACCGAATCCGGCACCACGAACATGATCACCTCGGAGGAATGGCTGGCCAAGCCCGGTTCCGTGGGCAAGACGCTGGCGCCGTTCGAACTGGTGGTGGTCGGCGAGAACGGCGAGCATCTCGGCCCGGGCCAGGTCGGCCAGCTGTATTTCCGCGACACCACCGGCCGCGGCATCATCTACAACAACGACGCGGCCAAGACCCAGGCGGCGCATATCGAACCGGGCGTCTTCACGCTTGGCGAGATCGGCTATGCCGACGACGACGGCTATGTGTTCATCACCGACCGGTCGTCCGACATGATCGTCAGCGGCGGCGTGAATATCTATCCCGCCGAGACGGAGCAGGTGCTGATCCAGCATCCCGGCGTCGGCGATGTCGCGGTGATCGGCGCGCCGAACGCCGAGATGGGCGAAGAGGTCAAGGCGCTGATCGTGCCGAAAGACCCGGCGTCTCCGCCCGATCCGGCAGAGCTCAACCAGTTCTGCCGCGAACGTCTGGCCGGGTTCAAATGCCCGCGGACCTACGAGATCGTCGCGGACATCGGCCGCAACGCCATGGGCAAGATCAACAAGCGTGAACTCCGCCGCAAATACTGGCCGTCAGACCGCACCATCGGCGGCTGATTTGGCTGGCCGTTCGCCGGCCGGCTACCTGCCGGCGAGACCGTAGATATCCAGTTCCGACTGCGTGCCAACGAACACCCGACCGTCCGCGATGGTCGGCAGGGAGAACTTGACCCCCGGGCCGGCCGTGTCGCCCGCCGCGGCGTCGCTGGAGTAAAGCAGCACCGAGACGTCGCGGGCATCATAGGCTCGCAGCACGGCCGGCCCGCCGCCCGCGACCTTGCCCCGGCTGGCGATCGCCCACACAATACCGTCCTTGGCTCCGTTCGAGGAGATCGATGGAGTGGAGCCTGGGTAGGAAAAGCTGTTGGCGCTCTCGTGCGTGGGCGCGACAGGAAGCAGTCCGTTCCGCAGTCGCCATTGCCTCAGGCGCCCGCCGGCTCCGGCGAGGTAGACCGATCCCTCCCAATAGGCGGGCGTACTGTAGATACCCTGCGGATTGGCGGTCAGGTGTTGCAGGGCCCGTTCGTCTCCCAGATGTCCGAGCCGGTCCCTATCGAGCACGAACAATACGCCGGTCTTGAAGCCTATAAAGGCCTCGTGGGGGTGGTCGCCGGGCTGGTCCGGCGCCAGCATCAAGCCTCCGGAATCGAGATCGAGATCGCGACTCGAAAGGTGCGCCTCGTGCGTCGGCGTGAAATAGTCCTCGACCTTCAGGTCGCCACTGGACGCTCGCATCTTCACGGCCGACATGCCGAAGTTCGCGCCGCCGGTCGTGGCGTCGAAACTACCATTGCCAGTGCCGAGGAGGATCGAACCCGTCTGATCAGCCGCCGGAGCCGCCCCGCCGCCCCAGATGCCGCCAAGATTGCCGGTCGGCGTTACGCAGAAGACCGAGACCTGCTTGAGCGACGAGCCGTCATATCCCACCAGCCAGCCGTTGGAGCTGTCGTTTGATGCGAGAGGGACATAGACGATTCCGTCCTTCAGCAGCAGGCCGCTCCGCTGAAACGCCTGCACGGGGTCGAGCGTCCTCTTCGGATTATTGGGCGCGGTCGCCGCAATGGTCACCGGACTTCCGGGCAGCTCGATCCCGGTCGCCACGTCCAGCGCGTGCAACTTCTGCGTATAGACGCCAGCCTCGACCGATTGCGCATCCACAAATAACACGCCGCGATCGGGGTCGATCACAGGGGTTGCGGTTATGCCGTGCTCCGGCGACATGATTGTCGGATCGCATTGTGGCTGTGACTTGCTGGTGCACGGCATCGTGGTGACGTGGGGGCCAAGAAAGCTGGTCTTCCATAGAGGAGCCGGCCGGCGGCAATCGGCGTCAAATGCGTAGACGCTGTCGTGTTCGGTCGCCACGTAGACCACGGAGTGAGCCCGACCGCCATGATCGACGCGCTGCAAGTAGAGCGGCTGCGCGTAGATCTGGCCGTCGACCGGGTAGGCGCACTCTTTCGCGAATGCGCCCGAGCGCAAGGTGGCGGGGGTCAAAATGGTCTCTGTGCGGTTCTGACCCATCCGCGCCAGATCGTTGTGCCATGTCGTCACGTTTGTCTGGGCCAGCGCGGTGGCGGACATCGCAAGCCAGGCCGTCAGGGTTATCGGCGCCAGATATTGCATCAGTGTTTTCCCTAGTGACTCGAGTGACCCCGCGGCGTCGGCTTGTAGTTTACGCTCGACGCCAAGCTCCTGGCCACCGCTTCGGCCACCTTGATGCCGTCGACGGCGGCGGAGAGGATGCCTCCCGCGTAGCCGGCGCCTTCGCCGGCGGGGTAGAGGCCGCGGGTGTTGAGGCTCTGGAAGTCTGAGCCGCGGGTGATACGGACCGGCGATGACGTACGGGTTTCCACGCCGGTGAGCACCGCATCGTCGGCGTCGAAACCGGGAATCCGCCGGCCGAACACTGGCAGGGCCTCGCGGATCCCCTCGATCGCGAAAGACGGCAGGCTGTTGGACAGATCGGTCGGCCTCACGCCCGGCTTGTACGACGGGATCACCTCACCCAGCCCGGTCGATGGTCGTCCCGCCAGGAAGTCGTCGACCCGCTGCGCAGGCGCGGCATAGGTTCCGCCGCCATCGATGAAGGCCTGCGACTCCAGACGCCGCTGCAGTTCAATCCCCGCCAGTGGATGGCCCGGGTAGTCCATCGCCGGTTCGACGCCGACGACGATGCCGGCGTTGGCGTTGCGCTCCTTTCGCGAATACTGGCTCATGCCGTTGGTAACGACGCGACCGGGTTCGGATGTCGCCGCCACCACCGTGCCACCCGGGCACATGCAGAAGCTGTAGGCGGTGCGGCCGTTGGCGCAGGCGTGGGACAGCGCATAGTCGGCCGCGCCGAGGTCGGGATGTCCGGCGCGTGTGCCGAACCGCGCCCGGTCGATCCAGGACTGCGGATGCTCGATGCGGAAGCCGATCGAAAAAGGCTTGGCCTCGATGTGCACGCCGCGCTCATGAAGGAATTCGAAGGTATCGCGCGCACTGTGTCCGACAGCCAGCACGACGTGGTCGGCAGCGATGTACTCGCCGCTTTCCAGAACCAGACCAACGACGCGGCGGGCGCCGCCGGCGTCGACGGTGACCTCGATGTCGGTCACCCTGCTCTGGAAGCGATACTCACCGCCGAGCGCCTCGATCGTCCGCCGCAGGCTTTCGACCATGGTCACCAGCCGGAAGGTGCCGATGTGTGGGTGGGCCTCGGTGAGAATCTCCGGCGGCGCCCCGGCCTTGACGAACTCGGCCAGCACCTTGCGGCCGAGAAAGCGCGGATCCTTGATCTGACTGTAGAGCTTGCCGTCGGAAAACGTCCCGGCGCCGCCCTCGCCGAACTGCACGTTGGATTCCGGATTGAGCACCCCGCGCCGCCACAGGCCCCAGGTATCCCTGGTGCGTTCGCGCACCACCTTGCCACGATCAAAAATGATCGGGCGAAAGCCCATCTGCGCCAACAGCAGCGCGGCGAACAGGCCGCATGGGCCGGCGCCGATGACCACTGGCCTGGGCGTTAGCGGTTCGGCGGCGATCACCGGCGGGCGATAGGTGGTGTCGGGTGTGACCTTGACGCGATCGTCCGCGGCGCATCGGGCAAGGATGCCGGCTTCGTCGTTGAGCTCGACGTCCACCGAATAGACCATCAGTATCGCCGACTTGCGGCGCGCATCGTGCGCCCGGCGGACGACGTTGCAGCTTATCAGATCCCCGGTTTTGACATCCAGGCGATCCGCCGCCGCCTCCGCGATGGCCTGCGGCGGATGGTCGAGCGGCAGCTTCAGTTCGGTCAGGCGGAGCATGGTTCGCCTAATAGACGATCGCGCACCCGCGCATAACTCAACCCGTCAGCGCCGCGATCACCGCCCGCAGAGCCACGCGCGCTTTCTCGCGCATTTCATCATCGGTGGCATCCTGAATGGGATGGTCGACGAGGATGTAGCGTGCGTCCTTCATGCCCAGCGCGTTGCGCTGGGTTTCCGCGGCTTGCGCGAATTCACTGGAAGCTATGGAGACGGCGGGCAGGCCCTGGATTTCGAACCATACAGTGTCGTGCATACTGCACGTCGTGCATGAGCCTCAATCGGCCAGCGCCTCGACTACATAGTTGCATTCGCTCTTCATCTTCAGCCGCAGGTCGCTGGGCGCCGGCTTGGTGAAGGTCGGCTTTCGGTATCGCCGCAGTTCCACGCCGGGAAGTTCGCTCGACAGCAGCCGTTCCAGCTCGTCGAGCAGCACATTGCCCCTTGGCTTGGCGATATCGAGCAGACCGACCACGCCGGTGATCTTCGCAGGCCGCGTGGTGATCTGACGCTCGATCGGCGCCCTCTCGTCAGTGGGGTCGAGTATGGTGACCGTCATCCGCCTCCTCCTGTTTCCTTATGCAATGCTAATCGCATTCGATCTTCCTGGATACCACGCTTGATCCCATCTCGCCGGTCACCCAGCCATGGAAGGCAGCCGAGAACTTGCCGGCTTCCGATCCGGCGACAACGATATGGATGTTCTTGTCGCTGGCGAACTTGCCGAAGCGGGTGTCGAGCTTTTCCGCGTCCATCTGCGCGGCCAGCGCGAGGGGAAGGCCGGCGCCGGAGACCTCGTCGGCGACCATCTCGCGCAGCGGGCGGGCGGTGACCTGCTGAATCCGCGTCCTCAGCCGGGCCTTCGAATATTCTCCTCGGCTGGTCAGGCTTTTGGCGTGTTCGGGACAGACCACCAGCAGCGCGTCGGTGTTCATCCGGTGCAGCTTTGGCAGGAACATCGCCTCCAGCCCCAGGCCGATCGAGCCGGCGACCTGATCGGGTTCGCGGGATTCCTGGTCGACGATCTGCACCGGCCCGCTGGTCATGCCGAACACGGTGACCACTGAGTCCTCGGCCTTGAAGCCGCGTTCCACATGCAGCGGCTCCCACGGAGAGCCTTCCTCCCACTCGGCGAAGCACATGGTGAACTTCATCGGATTGCCCAGCGTCGAGCGGTCGGTGCCGCCCGGACGGGCGCCGCCGACATTGCGGATCACCAGTCGCACCGCGCGGCCGATGGTGGCGTTGGCGCGGTTGCCGGCGCCCAGCGCGCCCAGTTTCATGTTCATGCCGATGCGATGTCGGATCGGCCCGTTGACGACGATCACCGGCGAGGCGCCCATGGTGGTGGCGTTGACGCCGTGGATGTTGAACTCGTCGGTGCAGACCGCCTCGACCGCGGCGATCACCACCGGCAGGTATTCGGGCTTGCAGCCCGCCATTACCGCATTGATGGCGATCTTTTCGACCGTTGCGTGGCCCATGTTCGGCGGCGAGATCGCCACCAGATCCTGTGCCCCGCGCGAGGTTCCCGCCAGCATGCGCATGACCCGCTCCGGGGTCGGCGGCACCAGTGGCAGCCCGTCGGAGAACCCCTGGTCGAACATGAATTCGGCGACGTCGTCGGATGAGGCGACCTCGATCCGGCGGGCGCGGATGGGACTGCCGCTGGCATTGGCGAGCAGGCGGTCGTGGATCTCGGGATCGAGATGTTTCGAGCCGCAGCCCGGACGCCACGCGGGCAATCCATCCCAGTCGACGTCGGCCTTGGCGAGCCCAAGATCGCCGGCGATGCGCTGTTCCAGGGCCTTCCATTCGTCGCGGACAAAACCCTCGATCTGCGTCCGGACCACCCCGTCACCGTCCATCCAGTAGGCCGCCGGGACGATCTCGAAATCCCAGGCGAACGAAATCTCGCATTTGGAGTCGTCAAGGATCGGCGCTGAAAGCTGATGACGTGCCTGCAGCACGCGGTTGCCCTCCAGCGTCTGGCCGACCAGCAGCACATCGACCTTCCCGCCGAACGCCCGGCGGAACGCCTCAAGCACCGGCGCGGCGAGGTTGCATGTCTGGCAATCCTCCTTGACGAAGCAGACCAGGCTCGGGCGGCCGGTGGGAAACCGATAGGTCCCGCCCTCCAGGTCCTGCAGTGAAAACCCCGGTCGCGGTTCGGCCATGCCACTACTCTCGTTTCAGGTCTGATGGCGGAGGTGGATGGGAATCGAACCCACCCCACGCCGGTAAAGACGTGTCGCTGGTTTTGAAGACCAGGGAAGCCACCAGACTCCTGTCACCTCCAGTCTCTCAGCCTGACAGTATAGGCGAGGGGGGTAGATGCAACGGGAATTCCTGAGGGGCGCCGGGCGTTTCCGACGCGCCTCCAAGCCCCCGCAGGTCCCCCTCGCGGACGGTCCAGCCCTGGGCGTCGAAGTATTCGAGCAATGGTACGATGAACTTCCGGCTGGTCGCCAACGCCTCGCGCGCCTCGCCGGTCCTGAACAGCGAGGGGCCGGGAAAATTCGCGGCGAGAGTTGAGTAAGCCTCGCGCAGGGCGGCGACATGAAACAATAGGTTCTTGCGTAGTGCGTGGTTACGCAGGCGCACGACGCGGCCCAGATCGATCAGCAAGTCGACAAGGTCGTCCTCCATGTCAGGAACGGCAAGCTCGGTGGGGTCGGGGGGTGTCGCGCCGCCAGCGCGCAGTATCGCCTCGATGTACAGCATCCTGGCGCGCCGAGCTTCGTCAAGGGCCTCCAGCGGGTCGTGGCCGGCGAGAGCGACCTTGCCCGCCACGTTACGGATGGTGGCGTTTTCGGACAGCGTGCGCTCAACATCGGTGACGAGCGCCGATCCGAACAATCGCGCCAGTGGCCGACGGATATCAGCCAACGGGACAGCGACCCTGGCGGGCGCCTGCCGGTGAGCGTCCGCGAGGGCTGCCAGATAGACGCTGGCAGCTTCGTCGAGCGTCGTGCGCAGGGCGAGACATCCGGCCTCGACCAGGGAGAAGTCGGGGGCGAGCCGGCCGTTCAGGTCAGCCTGGCCGATCTGCAGCAGCCGTTCGAGTTCGCGGAGCGCCACCAGTCCGCCATCCCGCCGTGTGATTGCTCGGGCCACAACAGAAGGGTCGTTGCCCTGGAGCGCGTGAAGCACCTCAATCCGCGCCAAGTCTCGCCTCGACGACGGCGACGCCACGGGATCGAGGACCACCAGACCGCCGATCGTGTCCGCTGGCGACAGCCGTCGCAGGACCCCATGCTGGCCGGCGTACGCCAGGATCGGAGCGGCAAAGCGGAACTGGACCAAGCCCGCTTCGCCTGGCTGGATCGCGCCGCCCTGCAGAATTCGCGCCGAGCCAGTGACGCCGCGCGTGCCGAGCAGGACGCGAACCTCGTCCAGAGATTTCAATGGTCGGGCAGCCGATGGCAGCAATGCAACACGAGTATCGATCCGCCGGGATGGAGCGAAGGCGGCGCCGGTGCAGAGCACGTCGCCGGGCCTGATGTCCTCTACCGATGCGCCACGGATGTTGACGGCCGCACGGCGACCCGGCTCAATTGCCTGGCAATCGCTCCCCCGTGACTGTAGTCCCCGTACGGTCACCCTGCGTTGCGATGGCTGGATGGAGGCTTCATCGCCAAGGCGCAGCGGCGCGCCCAGCAAAGTGCCCGTCACCACGGCGCCGGACCCACGCACGCTGAAAACCCGGTCCACCGGAAGTAGGGCGCCGAGCAGCGCGGGGGGGGGCGCAAGCCGGTCAACGACGCAGGCCAGCGCGTCGCTCAGGGCATCGAGCCCGGCCCCCGTTCTTGCAGAGCAGCACACCATCGGCGCGCCATCCAGGGGCCCCTCGATCAGGCCCTGGCTGATCTCGGCGCAAGCGAGCGCGAGGGCGTCGTCGCCCAGCAGGTCGGACTTGGTGACGGCGACCACGCCGGCGTGAATGCCCAGTAACGAGGCTATTTGCAGGTGTTCGATCGTCTGGCGCTCAATTCCGTCCACGGCTGATACGACCAGCAGCACGGCGCTGACACCGGTCAGGCCAGAAACGGTGGTGCGGATGAAATCCTCATGTCCGGGGGCGTCGACGAACTCGATGCCGCCCGTGGGAAAGTCACGCCAGGCGAAGCCCAGAGCGATGGAGAGCCCCCTTTCGCGTTCCTCCTTCAGACGGTCGGTTTCGATGCCGGTCAGCGCGCGAACAAGGGCCGTCTTGCCGTGATCGACATGACCAATCACCGCGATGGTACAGCCCTTCACCCCGATAACGCTCGCTGTACGGCGCTCGCGATCGCCGTAAGCTCGCTTTCACAGACCGTACGCATATCGAGCAGCAGGCGATCCTGGTTTATTCGTCCGGTCACGGACGGACTGCCGGAGCGCAGGCGTTCCGCGAGAGTTTCCGTGGATAGGCCTTGTGCCGACAGGGACACCGCGTAGCTGGCGATTCCCTCCTGGGGCAGGGATCCGCCGCCGGCGTATGCGATGTTTTCCGTGATCTCGATATCCAGGCGCGGTAAATGGACCAGTTCGCGGGCCAGCGCCTGGGCGCGGGCAATTACAGCCGCAATGCTGTCCGTGATCGCTGCAAGCACCGGAACGCTCGCGATCGGATCGTTTGGCGGAAGGTAGAGGCGAAGCGTCGCCTCGAGCGCCGCCAGCGATAGTTTGTCAACG
The DNA here is from genome assembly GCA_025352165.1 of Caulobacteraceae bacterium. Classification (GTDB taxonomy): domain Bacteria; phylum Pseudomonadota; class Alphaproteobacteria; order Caulobacterales; family Caulobacteraceae; genus Acaudatibacter. The sequence goes on from JANXTX010000159.1 coordinate 12,053, forward strand.
CGCAATGCCCGTAGCATGGGGTGCTTCTTCAGTTGACTGATGATGTCGCGACGCCCGGCGATGATGCCGGCCTGCGGACCGCCCAGCAGCTTGTCGCCCGAGAAGGTCACCAGATCGACGCCGTCGCGCAAGACATCGCCGACAACCGGCTCATCGGGCAGGCCATATGGCGCCAGGTCGACGAGCACGCCGCTGCCGAGGTCTTCCATCAGCGGTAGTCCATGGCGCTTTGCAAGCTCGGCGAGCTGGCGCCGGCTGGGCGCGGCGGTGAAGCCGACAATGCGGAAATTGCTGGTGTGGCTCTTGAGCAGCAGCGCGGTTTCCGCCGTTATCGCCTGCTCGTAGTCCCGCGGGTGGGTGCGGTTGGTGGTCCCGACCTCGCGCAGCCGCGCGCCGCTCTGGGCGATGACGTCGGGCAGGCGGAAGGCGCCGCCGATCTCGATCAGTTCGCCGCGCGAGGCGATGACTTCGCGGTCACGCGCCAGCACCGTCAGGCACAGCAGAACGGCCGCGGCGCAGTTGTTGACTACCAGCGCGGCCTCCGCGCCGGTCAGTTCGCGGATCAGCGCCTCGACGTGATCGTGGCGCGAGCCCCGTTCACCCGTTTCCAGGTCCAGTTCGAGGTTCGAATAGGACCCGCCGATGTCCTGGATCGCCGCCAGCGCTTCGGGCGCGAGGCGCGCGCGACCAAGGTTGGTATGCACGATGATGCCGGTGGCGTTGATCACCGGGCGCAGGCTGGGGCGGCGGCGCATCTCGATCGCCCCTTCAAGGCCGGCGAAGAAGTCCAGGCCGGTGAAATCCGGCGGCGCCGCGAGCGAACCTTGCAGCAGTCCATCGCGAATTCGCTGAAGTTCCTCGCGGAGGACGCCCAGCACCTCACCGCGGCTGTATCGTTCGACAAGATGCCTGGCGTGTTCGGATTCCAGCAGGACGCTGGTCTGCGGCAGGCTCCTCAGCAGCTCATTCAAAGGCGCATGACCTCCACGCCGCGATGGCGTTCGGCCGCACTCTACGAAGAGCGCCGATCCGGTTCCAGACAATATGGCGAACGCATGCCGCTGTGAGATGTTCTAAGTTGCGGCGGCTGGATTGCCTGCGTAACAGACCCCGGCCCCTTCGAGGGCGAACAATCCTTCATTCAAGGGAAACGACGGGATGCAATTCAAGCGGCTTGGACGCAGTGCGATCTACGTATCGAAGATCTGCATGGGCACGATGACCTTCGGATCGGGCGCTGACGAGGCCACATCGCTGCGGATCATGGACCGGTCGCTGGACGCCGGCATCAACTTCTTCGACACGGCGGAAAACTATCCCGTTCCCCCCAAGGAGGAATGGGCCGGTGTCACCGAGGAAATCGTCGGCAAATGGCTGAAGACCAAGCGCCGGGACGAGGTGATCGTCGCCACCAAGGTCTGCGGACCCAGTCATGGCTGGCTGAAGGCTTCGCAACGGGCCGGGATGACCGCCCTCGACCGTCACAACATCACCCGCGCCATCGAGGCCAGCCTCAAGCGCCTGGGTACCGACTATGTCGATCTCTATCAGACCCACTGGCCCGACCATGGCGTCGCCTATGACGAAACCCTGGAGACGCTCGACGAGCTGATCCGCGCGGGCAAGGTGCGCATCATCGGCTGCAGCAACGAGACCACCTGGGGGCTGACCAAGAGCCTGGCGGCGTCCGAGCGCCTGGGCGTGGCGCGCTATGAGACCATCCAGAACAACCACAGCCTGAACAATCGCCGCTTCGAGGACGAGCTTGCCGCGGCGTGCCGGCATGAGGGGGTTAGTTCGATCCCCTATTCCCCGCTCGCCGGGGGCGTGCTGTCGGGCAAGTACAACGGCGGCGCGAGACCGGAGGGGGCGCGGTTCTCCAACTATCTGAATATCGGTGGCCGGCAGGCGACGATGGCCCGGCGCTTCGTCAACGACAAGACCATCGCCTCGACCGAACGCTTCCAGGCGATCGCGGCCGACGCGGGGATGAGCGTCGTCACCCTGGCGACGGCCTGGAGCAAGCAGCACGACTTCGTCGCCTCAACCATCGTCGGCGCGACGCGCGAGGATCAACTGGACGACATCTTCGCCGCCGCCGACCTGGACCTGGAGCCGGCGATTCACAAGGCGATCGATGCGGTGACCAAGGATATCCTTTACCCGATGGGGTGAGGCCTGGACGGGCGTCCGTCCCCGCGCATCGATGATCAGTTCCAGCCGAGGAATTTCGCCTGTTCGTCCAGGTCAACCCGTTCGCGCGGGAAGCCGTTGACCTTGGCCTCTTCGTCGCGCCAACCGATGGCGATGCCGCAGAACAGCATGTGGTCTTCCGGCAGGCCGAGGTGGTCCTTGATGGTCCGGCCGTACATGCCCATGAATTCCTGCGGGCAGGTATCCATGCCCTCGCCGCGCACCAGCAGCATTATGGACTGCAGCCACATGCCCACGTCGCTCCACTGCGCTTCCTTCATCAGCTTGGGGAAGTGGCAGAGCAGCAGCACAGGCGCGCCGAACGAGGTCAGGTTGTCGCGGGCGAAGGCGGCGCGCATTTCCGCCTCGTCGCGGGCAACGCCGATCGCGCCGTACATGGCCGCGCCCACCGCCCGCAGCCGGGACTGGTACTTCTCGATCGCGCCGGGGGCGGAGAAATCGTATTCCAGCGGATTGTCGGGCTGGCTGGCCAACAGCCGCTGCTGCAGCGCCGTCAGCGGCTCACCCGTCAGAATTACCGATTCCCACGGCTGAAAGTTGCAGCCCGAAGGCGCCATCCGCGCCTGGTCCATGATCCGCCGCACGGTTTCCAGCGGCACGGGACGGTTCTGAAATGCCCGGATCGAGCGGCGGGTGGCGACGGCTTCGGCGACGAGCATGAGGGCTCCCTGATTGGTCGGTGGACATTGATCGTTTGATTGGCCCACGGGCGTCCCGGGCCGCCGGGTTCAGTAGGCAATGCCGGCGCCGGCGGCAACAGGCGGTGTCCGCGGGGGCTAGCCTCACAGCTCATGCTTCGCCCATATCGACTGTATCTGTTCGTCCGTGGCGAATGCGCCTCTGGCGGCCTGGGCAAAAGATTCGGCGAATGAAGCCGCCTCGTCAGCGCTCAATTCATCGACGGAGACATCATCGCCGGCCAACTGCGGAACCACTCGTGCGATAGCGTCCTGCGTCGCCGAGGTCAGTCCTTTGATGTGACGGGAGCAACATAGTCCATCTACGCTCGCACCGACCGATGTCGAACGGAAGGCACCGGGGAACGGCGCTCCTTTCATCCCAAACGCCCTATCGCGCCGGCATGAAGCGGCTGTTGCGAAGCAGCCCGGCCGAGACCAGCGAGACGATCACGCCCACGGGGAAAATCTCGGCGAAGGTCATTGGCCAGCGATACAGCGGATTGGCGTACTGCACCTTGAACTGTTCCATCTCGGCCCTGAATCGCTCCAGCGCCACGCCCGAAAGTCCCTTCGCCTCCTGCTGGGCAATCATCGCCCGTGCGTAGGCTCCGGCGAAATCGGCGTGGGCGATCGCGCATGAGGCCTCCCAGGTGATCACATAGATGACCCCCGCGACAACGCTCACGCCGAGACCCAGCGCCAGCGCCGGCCAGAACCTGATCACGCCGCCAAGGTCGACGTCGCGGTGGCGCTTGATGGCGACGAATACCGCTGTCAGGGCGATCAGCATGGTCAGATAGCCGATCAGCATGCCGTAGTGCATCATCGCCTGACCGCTCATGGTGAGCGTCAGGATCGACAGGGGCACGCCGACGATGCCGCCGGCGATCACGCCGTAGATCAGGATGTATCGAAGCATTTCAGGACTCCGTTTGTCAGGTTGAGGCCCGATCGAGCCTGACGCAACAATGGAAATCCATCGCCCAAACGGGTGATTGGCCAAAAATACCCGTCCCGGCGGCGGATCAGGCGATGATCCCGAGCTCTCTCGCCCGATTGACGGCGTCGGTCCGCCTTACGGCGCCCAGCTTTTCGTACAGGCGGGCGAGGTGGGTCTTCACCGTGTTGGGCGAGACCTCCAGCCGGCGGGCGATTTCCTTGTTGGAGCGGCCGGCGGCCAGCTCCTCCAGCACGACCAGCTCACGCGGGCTGATGCCGAGCGAGGCGACCACCTTCGGATTGCCGTCGAACGGCGCCGGCCGGGGCGCGCTGAACACCCGCCTGCCCAGGTAGATACCGAGGGCCAGAAACGCCGCCGCGATCAGGCCGGCGTAGATCTCGCCCGGCCGCGACCAAGCCAGCCGGTCGTAGTCGAGCCACTGCAGTGCCAGCGCCCCTGTCGCCAGAGCCGCTCCGTAAACCGCAACCCGCTTCCACATGCCGCTGTTCATGGCGTGAGACTACCGCCATTTGCTGATGGAAATCACGCCGACAGAGTAGTCGAAACCTATCGGTGCAGCGAGAATGGCGAGCGGCCATCGTGACGGGTAGTCGCCGTCACCGAAGTCCAGACACGTCACCGAGGCGCCGCCCGCATGGCGTCGGTGATCCGCACGGTCTCGACACTGACCGTGGTCACGCGGTCCAGTAGGTCGACCACGGCTTCCTTGTAGTCGGCGAACCGGTAGGTGTTGAAGCGGGCGCGGATGGTCGGGTCCTTTGGCGTCTTCTCCTTGTGCTGGTCCAGCACCCAGTCGAGCGCGCTGCGGTTGCCGAGTTGATATCGCCAGGCCTCGGCAGGCACGCCGGATAGCTGTGTTTCCGCGTCCAGCACGATGAAACCGTGCTCGTGGTCCGACTTCAGCTTGACGGCGGGCGTCGTTCCCCTCGCGCGCCGGGGATCGGGCGTGTCGGTGCGGGTCAGGCCGAAGGGCGCGACCGTCTCATAGCCGATGTGCAGGTCGAGCAGCGTTTGGCCCCACGCCCGCCAGCGCTCGAAATGATCATAGAGTGGGATGCGCGGGAACTCGCGCTTCAGGTTCAATGCATATGTCTCGCGGTAGACCGGATCGTGCAGCACGGCGTAGACGTAGGCGAATATGTCGTCCTTCGAGATCGTGATGGCCTTGCCGTATCGTTCAGCGAACTGCTTCAGCGCCCAATCGGTGATGTTGTCGAGGCGCTCGCCTTCCTTGTTGTAGCGGAAACGCGGGGTGCATATCGCGGCTGCAGCCGCGCCGACGAGATGGAGGTCTGGAACACCATCCACCGAGAGTGCCATCCAGGGCTTCTGCGCAAACGGGTCCGTGAAGATTTGGGTCGGGTTTGGTCCGCGACCAAACATTGACGGCAACTGATATATCATGCCGTTGAAATGCTGGTCGAAGTACAGCCATCGCTTAGTGAACGGACGATATGCCGCGCGGACCACAGCGCCTTCGTCGAACGTTTTTGCAACCCGCTTTCCGAGATAGCGAGTCAACTCGCGGTCCCATTTGATGGTGTCACGATCCACAAACGAAGAGTCACGGCGTGTAGCTTCGTATGCCTCGACCATTGAGCGGGCCTTCATAACCAACTCGCGTCGTCCAGCGTCATAGACCCATTCGTCCCTCTGGGTCTTCAGGCCGTTTGACATGAGCCGGAAGATGACCTTGGGCTGGCTAGTGGTCCGTGACACAGGTGCCCTCGGATCGACGAGTGGCATGAGTTTGTCCCAATCGTTACTGCTGCGGTCCAGCCAGTCGTTCTTTTCGTCCGGCTGGATCGTCTCGACTTGTAGTTTGCTCAATCCGCCAATTGACGAGATTGCCGACAGCTTCTCCTCCGCTGTCTCCATCTCTGACCGCCGCGCATAACGGATGACGGCTCCGCCCTTCACGCCCTTCCTCTTGACAAGGAAGACCATCGCGACGCCGGTCTGAATGCCGAAGACGTTGTGCTTGGTGCCCGACAGCTTCGGATTGTCGCGCACGTCGCCGCCGAGATCGAAGACCCAGATTTCAGCAAACTCACGGGCGATCACTTTTCGGAAGCCGTCGTATGCAGCCTTCGCGAACAGTTTGCGGCCGATAATGAAGGCGATAACGCCTTCATCCTTTACCCGGTCCGACGCCCAGCGGACGAAGCGGGTGTACATGTCATAGACGCTGTTCTTGTTCTGCGCCGTGCCCTCCTTGATATAGGTCGCGGCGATCCGTTGATCCACCCGCGCATAGGGCCTGTTGGCGTTGTTCTGGTTGTAGTTTTCCTGCCACGCGTTGTAGGGCGGATTGCCAATCACCACGCTGATCTTACGGGTGTTCTGCCGTCGCACCCGCTCGCTGTTCTCGTCTGAAATCGCCGCGAACAAGTCGGGCTGAAAGCCGGAATAGATGCCCAGCGCGGCGACGTTGTCGAGCGTGTCCACAAAGCACAGGCCGGGGAATTCGGCGTAGGCGCCGACGATAGCGGCATAGGTCGCCTCGATGTTCAGGTTGGCGACATAGTAGGGCAGGATCGCCACTTCATTGGCGTAAAGCTCCGCGCCGTACTTGTACGCCAGCTTTTCCGGCTGGCCCCGGAAGTGCTCCATCAGTTCGACGACGAAGGTGCCCGTGCCCGCCGCCGGGTCGAGGATATTCACGCCGCGGTCGATCAGCGACTTCTTGAAGTGGCGTTCGCAAAGCCAGTCCGTGCTCTCGATCATGAACCGCACGATCTCGTTGGGCGTGTAGACCACGCCCAGCCTGTCAGCCGCCTTGGGGTTATATATACCCTGTTCACGAGAGAACCCGGAAATCCTCTGGCCTGATCACGTGGAAATTGTCTGAGACGACATCGCGGATGTCCCGCCAGTTTTGGGGCAGGGTGATCTTGAAGAAGTCGTGTATCTTTTTGATGAATTCGGTC
>JANXTX010000172.1 GCA_025352165.1 Caulobacteraceae bacterium
GTCCCGCTCCGGCGCGCGCTTGACGGGGCATGGTCCCCATCCATACCGGCGTTTCCGTCAGTGCAATTATATCATGTCCCGATTTTCCCGATTTTCCACCGATTTTCCACCGATTTTCCACCGATTTTCCAGTCCCAATCCCGCACCGACTATGGCTGGCCCCTCTTTACGTTTGGCCCGGGCGCCACACGCCCCGACCATTCCGAAGTTCCGCTTGTCGGGAAAACCGGGACATTATATATTTCAACCAGTTAATTGTCTCGGCGACGTAAAGGCTCCCCCCGTCTTGGCGGGCGGTCGCGCCCCGCGTGCCATAACGTCCCGCTCCGGCGCGCGCTTGACGGGGCATGGTCCCCATCCATACCGGCGTTTCCGTCAGTGCAATTATATCATGTCCCGATTTTCCTGTCCCGATTTTCGATTTTCCCCGATCAATCCGCCGGACCGCCGGCTTCCAGCCGGCTGCCGGCGCAAGCCGGCCCTGTTCAAGGCAGCGCCCCACGAGAAAAAAGGGCCGACGTTCCGTCGGCTGCCGGCTGGAAGCCGGCGGTCCGCGGGAGCGGCTACTCGGTGGCGGGGACGATGGTGACGCTTTCACCGCAGCCGCAGGCGTCGACCTGGTTGGGGTTGCGGAAGACGAATTTGGAGGCGAGGCGGGTGGTTTCATAGTCGACTTCGGTGCCGATCAGGAACAGCACGGCCTTGGGGTCGATGAGGATGGTGACGCCCTTGTCCTCGACGACTTCGTCCAGCGGATTGGCGGCCTGCGCGTATTCGAGAACGTATTCCTGGCCGGCGCAGCCGCCGTTCTTCACGCCGACACGCAGGCCGATGCAGGGTTCCTGCGCCCGGTCCATGATCTCCTTGACGCGGGCGGCAGCGACGTCGCTGAGGGTGACGACCTTGGGACGGGGGCGGCGCGGGCGGGCGGTGACGGTTTCTTGCATGATCAGAACATGTTCAGTTCTAGCTTGGCTTCGTCCGACATCAGGGACGGATCCCACGGCGGTTCGAAGACGAGGTTGACGGTGCAGGACGTCACCTCCGGGATGGTGATGACGGCGTCGCGGACCCAGTCGGGCATTTCGCCGGCGACCGGGCAGCCGGGCGCGGTCAGGGTCATGTCGATCGCGACCGCTTTTTCGTCGGAGACGTCGACCTTGTAAATCAGACCGAGCTCATAGATGTCGACCGGGATTTCCGGGTCGTACACTGACTTTAGCTTCTCGATCAGCTTGTCGGTCAGGGCGTCGAGTTCCGACTGGGGGATGGCGGAAGCGGGCTGCTCGGGTGTCGGCATCGGCTCTGGCGTTTGTGTCTGGGCGTCCATTGTCTCTCGCATCAGGCAAAAAAGGTCCGGACCTTGATCAGGGCTTCGACGAAGGCGTCGGCCTCTTCCAAGGTGTTATATAGGGCGAAGGAAGCGCGGGCGCTTGAGGCGACGCCGAAGCGTTCCATCAGCGGTTCCGCACAGTGGGCGCCGGCGCGGACGGCAACCCCGTACTGGTCGAGAAGCTGGGCGATATCATGGGCATGCGCGCCATCGACGTTAAACGAGAAAATCGCGCCCTTGCCCGGCGCCGTGCCCAGCTCGGTGATCCAGTTAGCCCCGTTTAGGCGTTCCTTCACCCGGTTGTAGAGGGCGTGCTCATGTTGCGCGATGGCGGCGCGGTCGAGGCCTTCCAGCCAGGCGATGGCTGCGCCGAGGCCGATGGCCTCGAGGATCGGCGGGGTGCCTGCTTCGAAGCGGTGCGGCGGATCGGCGTAGGTTATTTGGTCGAGGGTGACGCGGCCGATCATCTCGCCGCCCCCCTGGTATGGCGGCATGGCGGCCAGGTGTTCCGCCTTGCCATACAGCGCGCCGATGCCGGTCGGCCCGTAAAGCTTGTGGCTGGAGAAGGCGTAGAAATCGGCATCGAGAGCCTGGACGTCGACGGAGCCGTGGACGACCATCTGCGCGCCGTCGATGAAGGTCAGCGCGCCGGCCGCATGGGCGTCGGCGATTATTTCGGCGACCGGATTCACCGTGCCGGTGACGTTGGACATGTGTCCCACGGCGACCATGCGGGTGCGGGGGCCAAGCAGGGCGCGATAGGCCTCGAGGTTGAGGCGGCCGTCGTCGGTGATCGGGATGAACTTGAGGACGACGCCGGCCCGCTCGCGCAGGAAGTGCCAGGGGACGATGTTGGCGTGGTGCTCCATGACGCTGAGCACGATCTCGTCGCCGGAATTTAGAGAACGGCCGAAACTGGACGCGACCAGATTGACCGCGTCGGTGCAGCCCTTGGTGAAGATGATCTCTTCGGCCGAGCCGGCGTTCAGCAGACGGCGGACAGCTTCGCGGGCGTTCTCGTAGGCTTCGGTGGTTTCATTGGCGAGCGTGTGCAGCCCGCGATGGACATTGGCGTAGGCGGTCTCGCTGGCGTGGGTCATCGCCGCCATCACGGCGCGCGGCTTCTGGGCCGAAGCGGCGCTATCGAGATAGACCAGCGGGCGGCTGTTGACCTGCCGGGCGAGGATCGGAAACTGCTCGCGAATGGCGTAGACGTCGAAACTCATTCGGCAGCCCCCAGGCGGGACGCCACCCAAGCGCGCGCAGCCTCACGGGCCGGCTCATTTTCGATGCGATCAACGACTTGCGCGACGAAGGCCTGCGTGAGCATGGCGCGGGCCTCATCCTCCGGGATTCCGCGCTGGCGGGCGTAGAACATCGCGTCCTCGTCGAGGGCGCCAACGGTGTTGCCGTGAGCGCAGACGACGTCGTCTGCGTAGATTTCCAGTTCCGGCTTGGCGTCGACCTCGGCGCGGTCGGACAGCACCAGCGCATGGTGGGCCATGCGGGCTTCGGTGCGGTCCGCGCCGGGAGAAACAACAATGCGTCCCTGGAACACCGCGCGGGCCTGATCGCGCACGACGCTCTTGGCCAGTTGGTCGGTTAGTCCGTCGACGCCGCCATGGGTGACGACGGTGGTGATGTCGGCGTGACGTTTGCCGTCGAGGAGGTAGAGGCCGTCGAGACGCACTTTGGCTCCGGCGCCGGGATGGATCACCTGCGTCTCGATGCGCTGGCGACGACCGCCGGAGACAAGCACCGTCTGCGCCATGACCGCGCCGGGAGCGATGACCACATCCGCGCGGGAAACCAGGATTCCATCATCGTTATCATCCGTGAAAACAATGCGTTCCAGGGATGATTTAACGCCCAGCGAGATGGCGAGCTCGACATCGGCGAGGCTGTCGCCGGTTCCGCTGTAGTGTTCAATGAGGACGAGCCGGGCGCCGTCGCCAACCTCGATGGCGATGCGCGAGATATGGCCGACGGCGTGTAGCGAGTCGAAATGAAGTTCGGCTGTCTGGCTTTCGCCAGGCGGGACGACGAGGCTTTCCGTCCTGACCGGAGCGGCCTGCGGCAAAGTCCGGACGAGCGCGCGGAGGTCCGTCCAGCGCCAGTCCTCGTCGCGGCGCGAGGGGAGCTGGGTGAGATCGCCGGTCTCGATGGCGGACGCCAGGCTCATGCGGCTTCCCGCACGTACTTGTCGTAGCCTTCGGCTTCGAGGGCGTGAGCGAGCTCGGGACCACCGGAGGCGACGATCCGGCCGGCCGAAAGCACGTGCACGCGGTCGGGGCGGATGTAGTCCAGCAGGCGTTGATAGTGAGTGATCACCAGCATCGAGCGCTCCGGCCCGCGCATGGCGTTGACCCCCTCGGCGACGATGCGCAAGGCGTCGATATCCAGGCCGGAATCGGTCTCGTCGAGAATGGCCAGACGCGGTGCAAGCACAGACATTTGAAGGATTTCCATGCGTTTCTTCTCGCCACCCGAGAAACCGACATTGAGCGGCCGCTTGAGCATGTCGAAGTCCATCTTCAGCGCGGTCGCCTTGGCGCGGATCAGCTTGAGGAACTCCGGCGCGGAGGCCTCGGCCTCGCCCCGCGCCTTGCGCTGGGCGTTGAGGGCGGTGCGGATGAAGGTCAGGGCCGGAACGCCGGGAATCTCGGTGGGATATTGGAATGACAGAAACACACCTTTGGCGGCGCGTTCGTTGGGTTCCAGACCAGTCAGGTCAACGCCGTCGAGGGTGGCGGAGCCGGCGGTGACCTCATACCCCGGGCGTCCGGCGAGCGTGTAGCTCAGCGTGGACTTGCCTGCGCCGTTGGGGCCCATGATGGCGTGGACCTCTCCCGCCGGGACGTCGAGGGTGAGCCCGTCGAGGATGGGCTTGCCGTCGATAGAAACGTGGAGATTATGAATGGAAAGCATTGGTTTCACTTATTTATTCCTCCCTCCCCTTTATGGGGAGGGACAGACGGCGGAGCCGTCAGGGTGGGGCACTGTGACAGGCTAACCAAAAGCGACGGGGAGGTGTCGGCGTCCTCCACTCTGGATGCTTCGCATCCTGTCCCTCCCCACGAGGGGGAGGGAGGAAGGGGTTGCAGAAACTCCAGGCGGTTGCCGAAGGGGTCGAAGATGAAGACGCGGGCGTGGCCGGGGAGTTGGCGGTCGTTGGCGGTTTCGTAGCCGAGGGCGCCGGCGCGCTCGGCAAGAGTTTCCACGTCATCGACGCGGAAGGCGATGTGGGCCTTGCGGGCGGCGTGGAAGGGATCCTCGACGCCGCAATGGACCTTGATGGCATCAGTCTCGAACCAGCAGCCGCCACGTCCCGCCAGTTCGGCGGGCTTGGGGGTTTCAGGCAGGCCGAGGAGGTCGTGCCAGAAGGCGCGCGCCCGCGCCTCACCGCCGGGCGGGATAGCCAGCTGGACATGGTCGACCGCCTGGAGCATCAGCCGACACTCCCCTCCAGCGAAATCGCCACCAGCTTCTGGGCCTCAACAGCGAACTCCATCGGTAGTTCCTGGAGGACTTCCTTGACGAAGCCATTGACCAGCAGTTGCACGGCTTCTTCCTGAGAGAGCCCGCGCTGCATGGCGTAGAACAGCTGGTCGTCGGACAGGCGGGTGGTGGTGGCCTCGTGCTCGAACTTGGCCGAGGCGTTGCGGGCTTCAATGTAGGGCGTGGTGTGGGCGGCGCAGTGCTTGCCGATCAGCAAGCTGTCGCACTGGGTGAAATTGCGCGCGCCCTTGGCCTTGGGGTGGGCCGAAACCAGACCGCGATAGGTATTGGAGGAGTGGCCGGCGGAGATACCCTTGGAGATGATCCGCGAACGGGTATTGGCGCCCAGATGGATCATCTTGGTGCCGGTGTCGGCCTGCTGATGGTTATTGGTGATGGCGATGGAATAGAACTCGCCGCTGGATCCCTCGCCGCGCAGGACGCAGGAGGGATATTTCCAGGTCACCGCCGAGCCGGTTTCGACCTGCGTCCAGGACACCTTCGAGCGGTCGCCCCGGCAGTCGGCGCGCTTGGTGACGAAGTTGTAGATGCCGCCCTTGCCGTCCTTGTCGCCGGGGTACCAGTTCTGCACGGTCGAGTATTTTATCTCGGCGTCGTCGAGCACGACCAGTTCGACCACCGCGGCGTGCAGCTGGTTCTCATCGCGCATCGGCGCGGTGCAGCCTTCCAGGTACGAGGCGTAAGCGCCCTTGTCGGCAATGATCAGAGTGCGCTCGAACTGCCCTGACTGGGCGGCGTTGATGCGGAAATAGGTCGAGAGCTCCATCGGGCAGCGCACGCCCGGCGGGATGTAGACGAAACTGCCGTCGGAGAAGACCGCGCTGTTGAGACAGGCGAAATAGTTGTCCGAGACCGGCACGACCGAGCCCAGGTACTGGCGCACCAGATCGCCGTGGTCGCGGATCGCCTCGCTCATCGAGCAGAAGATCACCCCGACTTCGGCGAGTTCCTTCTTGAAGGTGGTGACGACCGAGACGCTGTCGAAAACGGCGTCGACAGCGTACTTGGCCGAGCCCTGCACGCCGGCGAGAAATTCCTGTTCTTTCAGGGGGATGCCGAGCTTTTCGTAGACGGCCAACAGCTCCGGATCGACCTCGCCGAGCGTGGCGGGGCCGGATTTTTCCTTGGGCGCGGCGTAGTAATAGGAGTCCTGGTAGTCGATGCGCGGAAAATTCACGCGCGCCCAGTCCGGCTCTTCGAGGGCCAGCCAGCGGCGATAGGCGTCCAGACGCCACTGCAGCATCCAGTCCGGCTCGCCCTTCTTGGCGGAAATGAAGCGGACGATGTCCTCGGAGAGGCCCTTGGGGGCGAACTCCTGATCGATGTCCGTGACGAAGCCATGCTTGTAGCTCTCGAGGTCGGCAACGCGCTCGAGGGTTTCCTGATCAGCCATTACGCAGCACTCCGGCGGCGAGCGGCCAGGCGCGCGTGCGCCTCCAGCCAGATGTCGCCACATCTTATCCAGTCGTTTTCGCTCGTCGCCCAACCACCACTGATACGCACGGAGGTCAGCGCCAGATCAGCATGGCCCATCGCCTCAATGGTCCGGCTCGGCTTAACCTTGCCCGAGGTGCATGCGGCGCCGGCGCTGATCATCACGCCGGCCAGATCGAGGGTCATCACCTGCAGGTCGGACGCGAAATCGGCTGTCGAGACGCAAAGGGTTTGCGGCAGGCGCGGCGCTCCCTCGCCAAGCACGATCGCGCCGGCCATAGACAGCCGCCGGGCCAGGGCGTCGCGCCACACCGCCTGGGCGGTGAGCGCGGGCAAGTCACGGATCGCGGCCCGGGCGGCGGCGCCGAACCCGGCGATGCCGGCGACGTTCTCGGTGCCCGAGCGAAGCCCCCTCTCCTGCCCACCGCCGTGCAGTTGCCGGGTGAGGCGCGCGCGAGGTCCGGCGATCAGGGCGCCGACGCCTTGCGGGCCGCCAATTTTGTGAGCGGAAAGGGCAAGAGTATCCGCTCCGAGCCCGTTGATATCAATGGAGATCTTGCCCGCGGCCTGCACCGCGTCGACGTGCAGCCAGCCACCGGCGGCGCGGACCAGCGCGGCGGCTTCGGTCACCGGCTGGATGACGCCGGTCTCATTGTTGGCCAGCATCAGACAGCCGATTGCCCGCGGGCCGTCCGACAGAGCCGCCGCGAGCCATTCGAGGTCGGCAAGTCCGTTGCCATCCACGGGCCAGACCTCAACGGCCAGGCCGGATGCGAGAGCGGTCTCGCGCACCGCCTCGTGCTCGGTGGCGCCGATGATCAGGCGGCAGACGCCGTCGGCAATGGCGCTGTCGATGGCCAGGGCGTCGGCCTCGGTGCCGCCGCTCAGGAAGGTGACGGCGGCGGGTTCGGCCCCGACCAGGGCGGCGACTTCGGCGCGGGCGGTCTCGACCGTGGCGCGGGCGGCGCGGCCGGCGGCATGGACGGATGAGGGATTTCCGCCGGCGACCAGGGCGCGGGTGATGGCGTCGATCGCCTCGGGCCTGACTTTCGAGGTGGCGTTGTAATCAAGATAAACTTTGCCGCTGAGAAGGGGCTCACTCACGCGGCCCGCTCCACTATGCCGCCCAGCCGCCCCGCGAGCACATCGGCCAGCGAGATGGCGCCCAGATATTCGCGTAGATGGCGGCCGGTCGCTTCCCAGAGATCGTGGGTCTTGCAACGCGCCCCGCCCTGCATGCAGCCCGCGCCATGTCCGGCGCAGCGAGTGGCGCGCAGGGGCTCATCGACCGCTTCGACGACCTCGGCGACCGACAGCGAAGCGGCGGGCCTGGCCAGCCGATAGCCCCCGCCGGGCCCGCGCACCGACTGCACGAGGCCCTCGCGGCGCAGCCGAGCGAACAGTTGCTCGAGGTATGGGCGCGAAATCTGCTGGTGCTCGGCGATAGCGGCCAACGAAACCGCGCGCCCGTCACCGCGGCCGGCAAGCTCGGTCATCGCCATCACGGCATAGCGTCCCTTGGTGCTCAGCTGCATGGCGTTCGCGGGTCCGTCACTGTCGACGCGCCGCTATTGACGGCTCGTCCGACGGCCGAAAGATATCGACCGCAGGGGGGACTTAGGAAGACCTAGCGCAGCAGTCAAGTATTAGGTTGGCTCCGGTCGCGGCCCAAAGCAGTCACGGTCTCTGAGCCTTTGTATAAGTCATAGCCAACGGAGGGGAACCGTTGGTCAGGATGTTGGCTCGTTAGCGGCGCGGCCATAGCTCCAAAGAGGGCGAAACGCCGCCCGGAAATGCCACCCGAGAGCGATAAGCGGGACTGCATGGGCCGCCGCCCAAAACCAGAGCGTATCAAGGAATGTATCTACCAGGACTATGTTGACCATCACCGGGACCAGCAACGCAACGCCAAGCGGCGCGGTTCGGTAAAAGAACAATGCCAGGCCCGAGATAAGGAACGTCAGGGCGAGAAGTGGAAAGAAATAGCCGGTGTTATCCATCGCGGTCATGAACGCGGCCGAGGCGGTGCTCATGGACCAATTGGCTTCGGGCATGACGCCAACGATCTGCAAACCGGACCAGATGCCTTCAAAGATGAAGTAAGCGCCGTAGAGCCAGCGTAACAGTCGCCATGCAAACGGATCTTTCATCGTGCTTCCCTTATCAGCGCGGCGAAACGCGCGTCCATCCAGCTACCGATTGGCAGCGTCGCCATGGTCAATCGCACGTTCGTCCTCGCCGGAAATCGGACCGGCCGCCAACGAAAACTCCCTCGCAATTGTCGCCAGCAACTCTGTCCGCCGGTCATTGAGAAAGAAATGTCCGCCCCGCAACGTGTGACGCCTGAAGACGCCCGTCGTTTCGTCCGCCCAGGCCTCCAGTTCCTCGGGAAGGAGCGAGATGTCATCCTCGCCCCCAAATACCGTGATCGGACACGAGAGGCGGCCCGCCGCCCGATAGCGGTAATCTTCGGTCAGGGTGAAGTCCCCGCGCAGGGTGCGAAGGAGAACTGCCATCAGGTCCTTCTGTTCCAGCACGGGCTGGGGGATGTTTTGGTATCGCGCCACGACGCCAGCGAGGAATTCCTCGTCGGGCAGGGTGAATATCGGTTGTCCGCGATAAGGCAGGGCAGGCCCCCGCTGTGCCGAAACGAACAGATGCGACGGCGGACGCCCTAAAGCGGCAAGTTCATGGGCGACGTCGAAGGCGATGAACGCCCCCATGCTGTGACCGAAGATCGCGTAGGGCAAATCGGTGGTTGCGAGGATGTCGCGCGCGAGCGACGACGCGAGGGGTCCCATTTGCGTGGCGGGTGACTCGTCGAAGCGCGCGTCGCGGCCCGGCAGACAGGGAACCCGAACATCGATGTCCGGCGGCAGGAGTTTCGGCCATTCCCGGAAAACGGCCCGTCCCGCGCCCGCGTAGGGAAAGCAGAACAGTCGCCGGTGAAGTGCGCCCGGGGCCACAATCTATTCCGCGGCGACGGTACTGGTTTCCAGGGCCATGGTGGCTGCTGGATGGAGGGCTTGCCAAACCGCGTGCAGGGCGGCGATGGCCAGATCGAGTTCCGCCTCGGTGTTCGCCGCCGTGATCGAGAAGCGCACCAGATTGCGGGTGATCGGCACCGCCGGGAAGGTCGCCGGCGTGATCAGGATATCGTGGTCCCAAAGGATGTTGCAGGCCGTCACCATCTCGTCCCAGCCGCCCATGACCACGCCGACGATCGGGAAATCCGAGTCGTTGTCGACTTCGAAGCCGATCTGGTAGGCGGCGCTCACGAGACGGCGGGTCAGGCGGTGGATCTTCGCGCGCCGGACGTCGCCATCGCGGCGGTTCAACGATATCCCGGCCAGCGCCGTCGCCAGGCAGGCCACGGCGGTCGGTCCCGAGAACACATAGGGCCCCGAGGTCTGCAGCATCATCTTCAGCTCGGGATCGCGACAGGTGATGAAGGCCGCGTAGCTGGAGAACGCCTTCGACAGGCCGGCGACATACATGATCCGGTCACGCTCGAAATCGAGACCAAGGTGATTGACCAGCCCGTTGCCGCCATAGCCATAGGGCAGGGCCTCGTCGGGCGAGCCGCCGATGACGCCAAAGCCGTGCGCATCGTCGACATAGAGGATCGCATCGTATTCGCGGGCCAGACGGGCGTATTCGGCCAGCGGCGGATTGGGACTGCCCATCGAATAGATGCCGTCGGTGGCGATGATCTTGTTCGGGATCTTGGCGTAGCGCGCCAGCTTGCGCGTCAGGTCCTCGACATCGTTGTGCCGGAACTCGACCCAGGTGGTTCCCTCGGCCTTGGCCCGCATGCAGGCCTCGGCGATCGAATGGTGCGCCGACGTGTCGCTGAAGATTACTCCCTGAGATCCGGCCAGGGCCGGCAGGACCCCAAGATGCAGCAGCGAGATCGAGGGGAACACCAAAGTGTCCGGCACGCCGACCATGGCCGCCAGCTCACGCTCGAGCCGCGGGTACAGTGAGGGCGACGCCACGGCGCGCGTCCAGCTGGGATGGGTCCCCCACTTTTTAACAGGCCCGGTGATCGCCGCCATGATTTCCGGCTCCAGGTCGAAGCCGAGGTAGTTGCATGAGGCAAAATCGCAGCGCCAGCGCCCGCCGATCAGCACCTGCCGGGCGCGTTGGTCCTCGACCTCGGTATAGCACTGCGGAATCTGCAGCATGCTTTCGCGGATCTCGGCGCGCATGGCCGCCTGGTCCTCGAGCACTGCGGGCTCCGGCGTCGGCACTTCCGCGGCGATGGTCGACAACCGCTCGATCGCGAAGTCGGACAGGGTATCGACGCTGACCTCGCGCATCATCAGCTCAATCGGGAAGCTCAGCCGCAGCGAGCCCTCCAGCCGGTTCTTGATCTCCACCATCATCAGCGAATCGACCCCGAGGTCGGTCCACGGTTCACTGTTGCGGATCTCCTGGCTCGCGCTCAGTCCAAGCACCTGCCGCAAGGCGTCCCGCACATGGGCTTCGAGCAGGGATCGCCGGGCCTCCTCCGGAGCCGCGCGGAAGGCCTTGAGAAAGTCCTCGGCGGCGGCAGTCGCCGCGCGGCTGTGGTCAAGCAACTCGCTGTAGAACGTCGAGGCGGCCGGAGACGGCCAACGTCTGCCATAGACGTCCCAGCGCATCTTCATGACGCCTGTTTCCCCACGGGCGGTTCGCGGAGCACGCAGCATGGCCTTCAGCGTGGCAAGCCCGTCCTCGACCGACAGCTTCTCGATGCCGCCGCCCAGTTCGGACTCCGCGGCCATCCCGGCTTCCGCCCATGGGCCCCAGCAGAGGCTGATCGCGGGCAGGCCGCGCGCGCGGCGGTAGGTCGCCAGGGCGTCGAGATAGGCGTTCGCGGCGCAATAATTGGTCTGCCCCGGGGAGCCTGACAGTGAGGCCATCGAGGAGAACAGCACGAAGAAGTCGAGCGGAAGCTCACGCGTCAACGAATGCAGTTCCCAGGCGCCGCGCACTTTGGGGGCCATCGCCGCCCGATAGGTATCCGCACTCTGGTTGCGCACCAGGGACTCGCGCAGCAGGCCCGCGGCATGGATGACGCCCCGAAGCGGCGCGGCGCATTCGCAGGCGGCGATCATGGCGGCCGTGTCTTTGGGTATCGACACATCGCCCCGCACCGCGACCACCGAGGCTCCGCGCTCGCGAAGGGCCTCCATGACCGCGAGAGCCTCTTCGGAAGGGCTGCTTCGCGCACTGAGCACGATATGGCGGGCGCCCGCGTCGACCAGGAATTCGGCAACCTTGAGGCCAAGCCCGCCAAGGCCGCCAGTGACCAGATAGCTGGCGTCGGCGCGCACGGTGGCCTCGTTCAGGGTCAGCACGACTTTGCCGACATGGCGGGTCTGCTGCATGAACCGGTAGGCTTCAGCGGCGTTCTCGATGGTGTAGGCCGCCATCGGCAGCGGGCGCGCGACGCCCTTTTCGAACAGATCGCGGATTTCCGCGCCCGTCCGCATGCTTTCGGCGACGTCGCGGGCAATCACCGCTCCGAGCTCGAAGGTGAAGTATTCCGCGTCCGGGCGCGCGCGCGCCTGTTCGGGCAGGCCACCCTCCAGCCGGCCGATCTCGATGAAGCGCCCGCCGTGCTTTAGGACCTGGAAACTTCGATCGACGACCTCTCCGGTCAGGCTGTTGAGCACGACGTCGACACCTTCGCCGCCGGTTGCCGCCATGATCTCGTCGGCGAAATCGAGGGTGCGCGAGTTGCTGATTTGGACGATGCCCTGCGAGCGCAGGTGGTCCCATTTCGGCGGGCTGGCGGTGGTGAAGATCTCCGCACCGACCGCCTGTGCGATCTGGATGGCGGCGAGACCGACGCCGCCGGCCGCGGCGTGGATCAGGATGCTTTCACCGGCCTTCAGCTTCGCCAGTTGGACCAGCGAGTGATAGGCGGTCCAGAATACACTGGGGATCGCCGCGGCTGTGACCGGGTCGACATTGGTGGGGACGCGCATCACCCCGTCGCGGAACGCGATGACGTGGCTGGCGAAACCGCCGACCGCCGGCGCCATCACCAGATCGCCGATCGCCAGATCGGTCACGCCCTCGCCCAGGGCCGCGACAGTCCCGGCGCAATCGAAGCCGAGCGGGATGTCGGAGGCGCGGGTGATGCCCATTTCCTCGGCGTAAAATTCTTTCAGCATGCCCAGCGCGATGACGACGTCGCGGAAGTTCAGCGCCGCCGCGGTCACCGCGATCTCGATCTGGCCTCGTCCGGGCTTCTGGCGGGTGATCGGGACCAGTTGCAGGTTATCCGGCGAGCCATAGTCCTTCAGTTGCAGACGGAACGGTCCGTCGATCGCCGGAGGCGCCGCCTCGGGGCAACGCACGAGCCGCGCGACGAACCGCTCGCCGCCGCGATAGGCGACCTGCGCTTCGCCGGGCGGCGCCTGAAGTTCGTCCAGCAGGGCTGAGATCTCGGCATCGCCGTCCGTTGCCGCGTCGACGCAGGTCAGTCGGATCTCCGGCGCTTCCAGCATCAATCCCCGCTGCATACCCCATAGCGGCGCCTGTTCAGGGTGGATCGCTTCGCCCGCGATCACCGCCTGCGCACCACTCGTCACGACGCAGAGGCGCAGGTCGACCGAGGTCGCCGCGATCGCCTGGACCATATGCAGCAGGCCGATGGCGAGGGTCTCGGCCCGCTCCGGCGACGCCGACGTCTCCGCACCCGGCTCGACACCCCACAGATGGATCACGCCACGAAGCGGCGGGTCTGCCGCCTCCACGCAACGTCCGAGCAGCGCCCGCAGATTGCCAGGTTCCCCCGGGTCGGCGGTCGTGATCCCATCGCCGTTGTCAAAGAACAGTCCTTCGAATGCAGCCCCTTCCGCCACGACCAGGCAATTGTGGCCACGCGCGGCGAGCCGCCGCCTCAGTTCCGCGCCCCGCCGACTGCCGTTGTCGAGCACAAGCCATGTCGCCGGCGCCGGGTCGGCCTCGATTTCGAGGCTCATCGGCCGCCAGTCGAGGCGGTAGAGCAGGTCGGAGACCCGGCGACGCAGGAAAGCCGAGGCGGGCGCCCGACGCATCTCGAATCCCTCGAGCGAGACGATCACCCGGCCCTCGGCGTCCAGCGTCTGGATATCCCAGGTCGTCGGACCGGTGCGCAGCGCATGACACCACCAGACCGTGCCGGTTGCGTCGCCCTGCTGGATCATCGACTTGACGGAGAAGGGCAGTAGCGTCTCGCTCTGTTCCTCGGCGCCCAGCGTCGCGCCCGCGACCTGGAAGCCGGCGTCGAGCAACGCCGGGTGCAGGCTGTATCCGTCCAGCCCGCCGGCCGCATCGGGAAGATGTAGCCGCGCCAGGGCCTCGTCGTGGCCCAACCAGAGCGCCTCTACCCACCGGAAGCCGTCCTTGACCTCGACGCCGCTGGAGTCGATCACGTCGTAGAGCAGGCCGGTGTCGTAGACCTCGGTGCAGCGAGCCCGCAGATCGCCAAGGTCGACCGGCGGCGGCGCCGCGGCGTGGCCGGGCGCGATCTTGCCGGATAACAGCCGCACCAGTTCCTCGCCCGGCGTATCCGACGCCAGCGCCGCGATTGTCACCGATTGCGCCGCCGCTGGATCGGTCTGGCTGTCGTCGGGTGTGATCACCGCCTGCACGGTGCGCCCCTTGGCATCGCTCAGGATCAGCGGCGCGAGAAAATAGGCGTCGTCGATCCGGCAGGAAGGCCAGCCGAACAGTTCGGCGCCGCTCGCCAGCATGGCCAGGTAGGCAGCGCCGGGAACGACCAGCTGGCCATGCACCTTGTGATCGGCGAGATACGGTTGGCTGGCGACGCCGAACGACGCAGAGAGGATGGTTTCCTTGACCAGGGGCGAGCGCACCATGCTCTCGACCAGCGGCCGCAATGCACCGCGTCCTCTCGCCACGCCGCCGGACGCCGCGGGAAACCAGTAGCGCTCGCGCTCGAACGGATAGGTCGGCAGCGCCATCTTACGCCTGGGATAGCCGCGGTCGAACGCCTCCCAGTCGATTTCACCTCCGTGGGTGAAGATGTCCGACGCGCTCTCAAGCATGCGCGCCCAGTCGCCTGCCCGGGACTGCAGACTCGGCAGCCACAGCTGATCACCCGTCGGCAGGTTCTGGCGACCCATCCCGCACAGCACCGGGCGCGGCCCTGCCTCGAGAAAGATCGTGGCGCCCATATCGGCCGCCGTCTGGATGCTGTCGGCGAACCGCACCGCCTGGCGAATATGCCGGACCCAATAGTCGGGCGTCGCGATCTCGTCGCCGGCCTCGGCGCCGGTCATGTTCGAGATCAGGCGAATACTCGGGGTATCGAAGCGGATCTCGCCGGCCAGCGCCGCGAAGTCCGCGAGAATCGGTTCCATCAGGGGCGAGTGGAAGGCGTGAGAGACATTCAGCCTGTGCGTTGGAATGTTCTGATCGAGCAAAGCGGCCTCGATGGCTTCGATGGCCGTGGTTTCACCCGACAGCACCAGATCGTCCGGCCCGTTTGCCGAGGCGATCGACACGGAGGCGGCATGGGGTTGCAGCACCGGTGCGACCCGTTCCTCGGTGGCCCGGATCGCCAGCATGGTCCCGTCGCGCGGCAATGCCTGCATCAGCTTTCCACGAGCGGCGATCAGCTTGAGGCCATCGGCGAGGCTGAAGACGCCGGCGAGGCAGGCGGCGACGTATTCCCCGACGCTATGGCCCAGCACCACGTCCGGGAACACGCCCCACGACTGCCAGAGCCTCGCCAGCGCATATTCGACCGCGAACAGCGCCGGCTGCGTATAGGCGGTCTCATGGATCAGGGCGGCGTCGGCGTCATCCCGAGGATAGATGACATCGAGCAGCCGGCGATCCAGCAAACTGCTCAACAGGGCGTCGCATTGGTCGAGGGTCTCGCGGAAAACCGGCGCGGTCTCATAGAGTTCACGGCCCATCCGCGGAAACTGCGATCCCTGGCCGGTGAACATCATCACAATCTCGGCCGGATCGGATGGCGCGCGGCCGCTTCTCACCGCCGGGGCCGACACCCGGCCGCTAAAGGCGCGCAGGTTCGCGGCGAAATCTTCTCTGGAGCGCCCGCTCGCCACCAATCGGTAGTCGAACTTCGACCGCCCGGTATTGGCCGAATAGCACAGGTCCGGCAGTGCTTCGGCCGCGGCGGAGTCGACCGCGGCGGCCATCCGGTCGGCAATCTCGCGAAGCGCCGCTTCCGATCTGGCGGAAAGAGCGAGGGCATGGACCGGTCGTTCCTCGGCCCCCACCCTGATCTCCATGTCCGGCGCCTGCTCGACGATCACATGGGCATTGGTCCCGCCGAAGCCGAAGGAACTCACGCCGGCGATGCGTTTGCCGGCGGGCCAGGGGGTGGTCTCGGTGACGACCCGCAGCGGCAGCCTGTCCCAGGGGATCATCGGGTTGGGTTGATTGAAATGCAGGTTGCGCGGGATCAGGCCGCGATCCATCGAAAGGATGGCCTTGATCAGGCCGCAGACGCCGGCCGCCCATTCCAGGTGACCGCAGTTGGTTTTCACCGAGCCGAGCAGTAGCGGGTTCGACCGACCCGCGAAAACCGCCCCAAGCGCGGCGGCTTCGATGGGATCGCCCACAGCCGTGCCCGTCCCGTGCGCCTCGACGAATCCGACCTCGGACGGATCGACGCCGCCGTTGCGCAAAGCGGTGCGGATCACCTCCTGCTGCGCCAGACCGCTGGGCACGGTCAGGCCGCTTGAACGTCCGTTGTGGTTGACCGCGCTGCCGCGCAGCAGCGCCAGGATGCGGTCGCCCGAATCGATGGCGTCCGACAAACGCTTCAGCACCAGCACGCCGCAGCCCTCGCCACGGACGTAGCCGTTCGCGCTCGCGTCGAACGCCTTGCAGTGCCCATCGGGCGAAAGCATCTTTGCCTTGCACAGCCCTATGAACACGTCGGGGGCGAAGTTCAGGTTGACGCCGGAGGCGAGCGCGATGTCGCTCTCGCCGCCACGCAGGCTCATCATCGCCAGATGCACCGACACAAGCGATGACGAACAGGCGGTGTCTATCGCCAGGGATGGCCCGCGGACGCCGAGCATGAACGACAGCCGCCCGGCCGCCGCGGCGTGCGAGCCGCCGGTGCCGTTGTAGGCATCGGTTCCCATGGGTCCGATTGCCGCCTGCAGATCTCCATAGTCCGTCGTGCCCATGCCGACGAAGACGCCCACCTGTTTCTGCGAAAGCCGCTGCGGCACGATTCCGGCGTTTTCCAGCGCTTCCCAGTGGACCTCCAGCAACTGCCGCTGCTGGGGATCCATGAACTGCGCCTCGCGCGGCGAGATTCCGAAAAAGGCCGGGCTGAATTGGTCGAAGTCGGCGATGAACGAGCCGTAACGCGTGTACATTTTCCCGCGGGCGTCGGGGTTCGCATCGTAATAGGCGTCGACGTCCCAGCGTTCGGGCGGGATTTCCTGGATGGCGTCGCCACCGTTGGCCAGGAAGTTCCAGAAGCCATCGGGGGTGGCGCCGCCTGGGAACCGACAGGCCATGCCGACGACGGCGACAGGCTCGTTATGGGGTCTTCCGCTCATCTGACCACGCGCTCCAGTCGCCGGTTCATCCGCCGCCCGCGAACACGAGCAGATCGAGTAGGTAGTCCACGACGGCGGCGACCGTTGGATGATCGAACGTCATGGTCTCTGGCAACTCACAGCCGAACAGGTATTCCAGCCTGGCACGAAGTTCGATCGATGCGAACGAGTCCATACCGAGCATCGTGAAGCCCTGCTCGTCCCCGACCTCATTCGCTCCAA
>JANXTX010000185.1 GCA_025352165.1 Caulobacteraceae bacterium
CGATCCCGGGTCAATGCTGCGCGCGCCGCCACCGGGCACACTGATCGCCGACCCGCCACGGCCGGTGGCGGGTTGAAGCACGTCCTGACCGGGCAAGCGTGATCACTGGCGTGGTCGGCTCACCAGACCGGGAGGCTCGCGTCGACGAATGGCCCTAATTCAGGCGCACGAGCGAGACACACGAGGCCAACTCGGCTACGAATGAAGGCTTCCAGAGAAGACCACGTCTTGAAGTTCACGATAACGACTAACGGCGCGCGGCGAGGCGCAACGTGAACAGGATCGCCGGACTGGCGAGCGGAGGCATTGTTGTGGCGCTGGTGGCCAGCGGCGTGGGTCTTTATGTCGGGCGCGGCAACATCGCCGAAAGCGCGGCCCGCCAATGGCTGACTGACCATGGTGTTGCCGCATCGGCGATCAAAATCGAAGGGCTCTCGCCGAACGGCTTCACGGCCAGACTTCGCATCGGCGAGGCCGGAGATTCCGACCTCACCGTCGAGCGCATGGACGTACGCTACGACCTTATGGGGCCCTGGTCGGGCTCGGACCTGGCGATCAATCCGCGCTCGGTGCGCCTGATCGGGCTACGCCTGAAAGCGCGACTTTCCCACGGCGTCGTTTCCCTGGGCGCCGTGGACAACGTCATCAAGGCAATCGAGCAACTGCCGCCTTCGAAAACGCCTCCCCCAGCGATCTTCCTGCAGGACGGCGAGGTCCAGCTGGTGAGCGACGGCGGGGTCTTACGCCTGCACGGAGCCGGCAGTTTCCACCCCCGCGCGGCGGCCACCTTGCAAGGGCAACTCGCTCCGTTTCATCTGGTTTTCGACGGTCAGCGGTTCGATGGCGCGGGCGGTATCTTGAGCATCGCGAGCAACGGCGGCCGCCTGAAGAGCCACGTCGACCTGGGTCAGGCCGCCTATGCCGGCCATGGCGTATCGATGCGCGCCGTTCATGCCGGACTTTCGGCCGAGACGCCGATGCCGGTAGGACCCGGCGCATGGGGTGGCCCGGTGACCGCGAATCTCGATGCCGAAGGACTAGCCGCAACCCGGGCGAGGGTTGCCCTAGATGGGGCTGCTTTAACGGCCCGGTTCGCCGGCGTCGCGAAAATCGCGGTCGACCGGCGTTCCCTTCGGGGCGATCTGCGGATCGGCGGCCATGCGGCCTCGCTGCGCGGCCCAGACGTTGCGATGCAAAACGCGGCGATCGAGGCGATAGTGTCAGGGATGAGCCTGGTCAACGACCGGCTCGGTACATCGGCGCGGGCATCCGCCCAGGCGAACCTGACGGTTGGCTCAGTCGCCACGCCGACGGCCCGCCTGACGCAGGTGTCGAGCGCGATGCACGCGGAACGGATCGACTTTCACGGAGCAGGCGCTGGAGCCGTCGTTTCGGGTGTGATCCTCGGCGATCTGGCCGCGCGAGGCGGCATCGATGGTCCTGCCGGCGACGCGCCTTACGCCGAGGCGCTCAGGCGGGCGATGCCCGATTTCAGACTAGCGGGAGCGCGTTGGCAGGCAGATATCACCGGCCAGAGCGGCGGGGTGCGTCTGGTAAGCCCACTGGTTGTTGTCGCGTCCTCCGGCGCGCGCGCGGAACTGACCGGTGAAGGCCGGGTTGTGGCGTTTGCGCCCCTGACCGCGACCGGCGCCGCATCGCTGACCGTCGCGGGCGGCGGCCTTCCCTCCCTAAAGACCGACATCGTCAACGCGAGCCTGGCCCGTGGCGTATTGACCGCCGATGTCTCGACGCAGGGCGCACTGGACTTGTCGCCGGCCGAGGGCGCCCTGTTCGCAATCAAAGCACGCATGAGCCTGAACGGACAGGGCGGCAGGCTCGATCTGTCGAACTGCGCGCCGGTGACGATCGCTCGCGTGAACATCGACCCAAATCCCGCGACAAACATCGCCGTACGGATCTGCCCCGCCGGTGAACCGCTGATTGTGGCTGATGCTCACGGCTGGCGCGTTCAGGGTCGCTTTGACGGGCTGACAGGCGATATGTCGGGCGCTGGGGCCAGCTTACGTGGCGGCGGAGGGACCTTTTCCGCCAACGGAACGCAAGCGGGACTGTCGGGGGCCAACGCGCTGGTAGACCAGTTTCGGGTGATGGACAGCTTCGATCCCCAACGGTTCAAGCCTATCGCCGGAGCCGGTCACCTGGACGTGGCGCAGGGCGTGGCGACCGGCAGCTTCAAGTTCGGTCTGTCCCAACATCCCGCCCTGGCGACGATCAGCCTGCGACACGACCTGGCCAGCGGCGTCGGGCGGGCCGACATTGAGGCGCGGGATGTCACCTTTGCGCCAGGGGCTCTGCAGCCCACCGACATCAGCGCCCTCGCGGCGATCGCGCGCAATGCCCGTGGCCCGGTGAGCTTTACCGGCTGGCTGGCCTGGACTTCCAAAGCAGACCTCAAGAGCGGCGGAGAGGCAATCGCCAGGGGCTTCGGGTTCGACAGCCCGCTTGGCCCCGTGGTCGGCCTGGATGCTGATATTCACTTTGTCAGCCTTGCGCCGCTCGTCACGGCGACCGATCAGACCCTGAGCCTGCAGCAGGTTCGGGCGGTGCTGCCGCTGAGCCTGCTCTCGGCGAGGTTCGGCCTGGGCGCGGACCACCTCACCCTGACCA
Source organism: Caulobacteraceae bacterium (assembly GCA_025352165.1). GTDB lineage: Bacteria > Pseudomonadota > Alphaproteobacteria > Caulobacterales > Caulobacteraceae > Acaudatibacter. The sequence continues at coordinate 2,629 of JANXTX010000185.1, forward strand.
CCGCCAGCGGCGCCATGGCCCAGGGCCGCATCCGGCTGGAGCCGATGAAAATCCAGCTCGCACCGGATGCCAGCTTCGAGGGCGCGATCGTCTTCGATCATGTGAACCTTGGTGACATCCTGTCGGCGACCAATCTGTCGGACACCGTAAAGACCAACGCGGTCGTTGATGGTCGAATTCCGTTTGCGGTCGGCCCCCATGGCGTGACGATCAGCCAGGGCCATCTGGCGGCGATCGGTCCCGGGCGCGTATCGATTTCGCGCAAGGCCCTTAGCGGCGTGGCGACCGGCGCCGCCGATAAGCCCGGCTTCGCCCAGGACCTGGCCTACCAGGCGATGGAGAATCTCGCCTTCGACCAGATGGACGCTTCGATCAACACCCAGGCGCATGACCGGCTGGGAATGCTCTTTCATATCAGGGGTCGACATGATCCGCCGACCCGACAGAAGGCGACGCTTGCGGTGAAAGACGTGATTTCCGGACACGCCATGGACAAGCCGATGATGCTGCCGTCCGACACAAAGATCGATCTGACGCTCGACACGTCGCTGAACTTCGGCGACCTTGTCGATGCGCTTGGCCAGGCTTGGCGCGACGCGCTGTCGTCGAACCGCGAGGCGGGCCGTTCAGGACAGGTTCAGCGAACGGACGTCAAAGGCGTCAGGCCATGAGGAGTACGATTATCATGATGAGACGAAACCTGGTTCAGGCCGGCCTCGCGGGGGGGGCGCTAGTGGCGCTCGCGGCCTGCACGCCGACCATCAACGTCAAGGTGGCGCCGATCAGCATTTATGCGAAGCTCGATGCCGACATCCGGATCAAGCTCGACAAAGAGGTCGAGAGCGCGATCCAGCAAAATCCCAACCTCTTCTGATTGGCAGGACCTGAATTCCCATGCGTCGTACACTTATCGCACTTACCCTGGGCCTCGGTCTGATCGCGAGCGCAGGCCATGCCCAGACCGCCGATGCCAAAGCCACCGTCGATGCCGCCAAGGTTGCGGGCGTTGTCGGGGAACAGGGGGACGGATTCCTCGGCCTGGTGACCGGATCGGCTCCGCCGGATGTCCAGGCCGCGGTGGCGGAAATCAACGCCGGCCGAGAGAAAGCCTATGCCGACATCTCAGCCAAGACCGGTGTTCCCGAGTCCGCCGCCGGCGAAGCCACGGCGCGGCAACTGCAGGCCCGCATCCCTCCCGGTCAGTTCTACAAGCCGCAGGGCGGCGGCTGGACGAAGAAGTAGGCGGTCCAGGCCAGCCCCCCTTCAGAACAGATCGGTCAGGTGCTGCAGCGTGGGCGCCGCGCCCAGCATAGCGCCGAGGCGGGCGCTGTCACCGCGTTCACCGCGCCAGGTGGCGTAGGCCGTCTGGCTCTCGGCGGTATCCCACACCTCATAGATCGTCACCGTGCGTGCGACCGGATCGCCGGCGGCGCGGATCAGTTCGGCGCCCTTGAAGGCGGCGGTGTCCGGCAGGATCGCCTGCATGGCCGAGGCCAGTTCCTCGTAGCGCCCTTCGGCGGCCGTCAAGGTGAGGATGAAGACTTCGGACATGCGTTTCGACCCTGAGTTTGTCTCTCGCGCCCCGCGGACGCCGGCCGGACCTTATCGGCTTGCGGGATCGCAGAGCAAGGCGTTGTCCGGCGCGACCGCGCCTGTTAGCGTCCCTTGGTTGAGGGTGGGTGCCCACGAATTCCACCATTGATGGGGTAACGAGATGAGCAACGCCGCAGCCGGATTACATGCTTTGGCGCTTTGCGGGACCCTCGCCTTGGCCGGCGCGGCCGACGCACAGACCAGTCTTGTCAGCATCCTGGGCGGTGGACCGGTCTACAAGCACGTGCCGATCAATATCCAGGAACTGAAGAGCTCCGGGTTCAATGAGCTGATCGTCTGGAGCGTAGAGGTCAACAGCGCCGGCGACCTGAACCTGAACGGCGAGTTTCCGCTGACCTCCGCGGGCGCCTATATCGGCAACCAGACCTACCCCGATTTCCCCGCTGATCTGAAGAACATCAAGGCCGGGACGCCGATGCGGGTAACCCTCAGCATCGGCTCGTCCAACTTCGGCGACTGGGAGAGCATCAAGGCGCTGATTAAGTCGCAGGGAACCGGACCGACCAGCATCCTCTACAAGGATTTCGCCGCGCTGATGACGGCGCTGCCGGTCGATGCGATCGATTTCGACGACGAGAACGGCTACGACGCGCCATCGACCACCGAGTTCGCGGTGATGCTGGGCAAGCTCGGCTACAAGGTCACCATGGATCCCTATACCAACGCCGGCTACTGGACGTCGGTGGTGTCGAAGATCAACACCAAGCTGCCCGGCACGGTGGACGGCGTCCACCTGCAGACCTACGCCGGAGGCGACGGCAACAGCCCCTGCTCCGGCTGGAACTTCGGTTCCGTGCCTGTCTATCCGGGGATTTCCGACCAGCCCTCGGCGCCGCCCTACCTGACGCCGGCGGCGACCCAGACGGCGATGCAGAAGTGGCATAGCCAGTGCGGCGTGACCGGCGGCTGGGTGTGGATATTCGATCAGATCGCCGGCACCAGACAGGTTCGCAAGTACGCGCACGCGATCATCACCGGCGTGGGCGCGCCTTGATCACCAACCCAACGATGACGATCGTTCCCTGACAGAATTCGTCCGAGTGTGAGCGGGCCTCCTCCTTCCCCTTCTGCGGAGGGCCCCTTCTGCGGAGGGACAGACGGCGACCTGTCCGCCGACGCCCGCGGGGCGTAGGTGGAAGCCGTCTGGAGGGGGGTGGCGGGGCCGCGCCAACCTGAGAGATTGGCGGAAGCTTCCGCCTACGCCCCGCGGGCTTCGGTGGACAGGTCAGCATTCCCCACCCGTCGTCTCGCAAGGGCTCGAAGCCACCCTCGCCAGAAGTGGCGGGAAGAGAAAATTCAGTTCCTCCTGGGGATGATCACCGGGAGGCTTTCGTAGCCGTGGACGAAGGCTGAGTAGTTAAGCACCGGGTCGCCGACGACGCGGATTTCCGGGAAGCGTTTGAGGATCTCTTCCCAGATGATGGTCAGCTGCATTTCGGCGACGCGGTTGCCGACGCACCGGTGGATGCCGAAGCCGAAGGACATGTGCTGGCGGGGGCGTAGGCGGTCGATGATGTAGTCGTTGGGGTTCTCGACCATCGTCTCGTCGCGATTGCCGGAGATGTACCACATCACCACGCGCTCGCCCTTGCGAATGGTCTTGCCGCCCAGTTCGACGTCGCGTGTCGCCACCCGGCTCATGTGCGCCAGCGGCGTTTGCCAGCGGATCGTCTCGGAGATCATCGGCAACACGAGGCCCGAATCCGCGCGCAGTTTAGCGTACTGCTCGGGGTAGCGGTTCAGCGCGACGACGCTGCCGGAAATGGTGTTGCGCGTCGTATCATTGCCGCCGACGATCAGCAGGATGACGTTGCCCTGATAGGTCTCCATGTCCATGTCGCGGGTGTCCGGATTGTGCGCCAGCATGGAAATCAGGTCGTTGCCGGGCGGACCGTTGACCCTCTCGTTCCACAGCGCGTGGAAGGCGTTGAAGCATTCAAACACCGCTTCGGCCTTCTGCTGCCAGCTTTCCACCGGCCCGTGGCCCGGCAGGTTCATGATCATGTCCGACCACCAGGGCAGCTTCCGGCGCTGCTCGAAGGGAAAGTCGAACAGCGTGGCCAGGGTCATGGCCGTCAGTTCCTTTGACACCAGATCGACCCAGTCGAATTCCTTGCCGACAGGCAGCGAGTCGAGAATCTGCCCCGCCCGCTCGCGCACCAGCGGCGACATGGCGTGCAGATTGGCCGGCGCCAGGGTCGGGCTGACCGCCTTGCGTCCGCGGCTGTGATCCGGCTCATCCATGGTGATGAAGCCGGCGTTGCCGCGGCGGCGCTCGCCGAGCACCCTTTCCTGCTCCGCCATGGCTTCCAGGTTGGGAAGGCCGATACCCTCGGCCGACGAGAACGCCTCATGGTTGGTGTCGACCGCCATGATGTCGTTCCACCGGGTCACCGACCAGTACGGGCCGAACTCGCTCTGCGGCGTGAAATGCACCGGATCCTCGCGGCGCAGGCGCTCGAACACCGGCCAGATGGTGTCGTTATAGAAACGCTCCGCCCGGGCCGGGTTGAGCTTTTCCAGCGGCATGGCGGCGATTTCAGCGGCGGCGTCGGCGGCCTGGACCTTGACGGCGATGTTCATGGCTTGCTTCCCCAATTCGGAAATACCCGACAAAGACGCATTTCCCGCCGTCCATTTCAACCCTCCCCACCACCTCGGGATTTGACGACGGGCGAAAGTAAGAGCGCACCACAAAGACACGAAGGACACGAAGAAGAGTAGAATGAAGGTCGGAATGCGCTTCGCGCGAAGCGCTAGATCTACCCTTTGTATCTTACTTTGTGTCCTTCGTGTCTTTGTGGTGCGCTCCTTCTTCCTGCCGCCTCAAAGGGAATCGCACGGACCGGTCAATGCGGCATCACCCTATTGCCCTGGTGGCGGAACGAGGGTGCATTCCATGACCGATCACGTTCTGCTAATGTTCTGAATCGGAAGTTTGGGTCACCAGGGACGCGCGGGTCATTCGCAAGGTCATCCACGTCGACATGGACGCCTTCTATGCGTCGGTCGAGCAGCGGGATAATCCCGCGCTGCGAGGCAAGCCGGTCGCCGTCGGCTATGGCGCGCGGCGCGGCGTGGTCGCGGCCGCGAGCTACGAGGCGCGCAAGTTCGGGGTCCGCTCGGCGTTGCCATCGGTCACGGCGATGCGGCAGTGCCCGGAGCTTATTTTCGTGTCGCCGCGCTTCGAGGTCTATCGGGCGGTGTCGCGCCAGGTGCAGGCGATCTTCGCGGAGTTTGCCGATCTGGTCGAGCCGCTGGCCCTGGACGAGGCCTATCTGGATGTCACCGCCAACAAGGCGGAACTACCGACGGCCTGGCTGACCGCCAAAGCCATCCGCGCACGGATTCTCGAGGAGACCGGCCTGACCGCCTCCGCAGGCGTTTCCTACAACAAGTTCCTCGCCAAGCTGGCGTCAGGGCAGCGCAAACCCAACGGCCAGTTCGCCATCGTGCCCGAGGATGGCGAGGCGTTCGTCGCCGCGCTGCCGGTGGCCAAGTTCCACGGCGTCGGCCCGGCGACCGCCGCCCGCATGCACGCCGCCGGCATCCACACCGGCGCCGATCTGAAGACATGGTCACTGCAGGACCTGCAGCGCACCTTCGGCAAGGCCGGTGGCTGGTATCATGCCATCGCCCAGGGGCACGACGAGCGGCCCGTCAATCCCAATCGCGAACGCAAGTCGTCGGGCTCGGAGACGACGTTCGGCGAGGACCTCACCGATCCGGCGCGCATCGAGGCCGGCGTGCTGGCGATGGCCGACGACGTCTGGGCCTGGTGCGAAAAGACCGGCGGCCGCGGCCGCACGGTGACTGTGAAGATCAAATGGTCCGACTTCCAGCAATCGACCCGCAGCCAGTCGCTGCCCTCCCCGGTCGCCGACCGCGCGACGCTGCACGAGGCCAGCCTGGGCCTGATCCGCTCGGTTTTCCCGCCGACCAAGGGGATACGGCTGGTGGGCGTGACGCTGTCGAACTTCGCGGCGGCACGGGGTGGGGCGGCGTTGTCTTTGCTGCCGGCTGAGGGGGATTGATGTAGTAAACTTCCTCCCTCCCCTTCTGGGGAGGGATAGGCCGAAGGCCGGGGTGGGGAACGGTGGGGCCGCGCCAATCTGAGAGATTGGCGGAGGCTTCACCGTTCCCCACCCGTCTTCTCGCAAGGGCTCGAAGCCACCCTCCCCAGAAGGGGAGGGAGGAAATTTCTACCAGATTTTTACGCGGTCTTCGGGGGCGAGATAGAGTTTTTCGCCGGGCTGGACGTTGAAGGCCTTGTACCAGGCGTCGATGTTGCGTTCGGCGGTGATGGCGCGGTAGCGGCCGGGTGAGTGGGGGTCGGTGACCAGTTGCTGGCGTTCGGCGTCGGGGCGCTGCAGTTCGCGCCAGACCTGCACCCAGCCGAGGAATACCCGCTGGTCGCTAGTGTAGCCGTCGATCACCGGGGCCGGGCCGCCATGCAGGGACGCGTGATAGGCGTCCAGCGCCAGGTTCTGACCGCCGAGGTCGGCGATGTTCTCGCCCATCGTCAGCTTGGGATTGATCGAGAGGCCGAGGCCGGTGTCATAGGCGGCGAACTCCGCGCCGTATTTCCCGGCCTTGGCCTCTAAGCGCGCCGCATCCTCGGCTGTCCACCAGTCGCGCAGATGGCCGGTGGCGTCGATCTTGCGGCCCTGGTCGTCGAACCCGTGGGTCATTTCGTGGCCGATTACGGCGCCGATGCCGCCGTAGTTGACCGCCGGGTCGGCG
>JANXTX010000188.1 GCA_025352165.1 Caulobacteraceae bacterium
ATTTGCCATGAGACTGTGCGGCTCTGGTGGAAGCGGTTCGTCCCGATGTTCGCCGGCGAGATCCGCCAAATTACGGGTCGCGGTAGAGATCCGGGGACACAATACATAATTGACAAGCCTTGGCCCGTGGCCGACGGTGACTCGCATGGCTCGACTGGCGCGTGTTGTGATGGAGGGGGTGGCGCATCACGTCACCCAGCGTGGCAATCGTCGCCAGCAGGTGTTTTTCGGCGATGAGGACTATCGCGCCTACCGGGCGCTGCTCGCGGAGGGCTGCGCCGCCGCCGGGGTCTCCGTATGGGGCTATTGCCTGATGCCCAACCATGTTCACCTGATTCTGGTTCCCTCGAGCGCCGACGGGTTGCGCGTCGCTCTGGCCGAAGCGCATCGGCGCTATACGCGGCGGGTGAATTTCCGCGAGGGCTGGCGTGGGTATTTGTGGCAGGGCCGGTTCGCCTCGGTGGCGATGGACGAGGCGCACCTGATGGCGGCGGCGAGGTATGTCGAGCTCAATCCGGTACGGGCGGGGCCGGCGGTTGAGGCCGAGGACTGGCCGTGGTCGAGCGCCCGGGCCCATCTGGAAGGCCAGGATGACGGGCTGGTGTCGACGGCGCCGCTGATCGAACGCGAGGGCGATTGGCGGGCGTTTCTCGACCAGGGCCTGGGCGAGGATGAGCTCGCCGGGTTACGCGCCGGTGAGCGGACAGGGCGACCGCTGGGGTCCGAAGCATTCGTTGCCGCGCTGGAGCGCGACCTGGGCCGCACGTTGGCGCGCCGGAAGCCGGGGCCAAAGCCCGCGGCGGCCGTTGGCGGTCAGGGAAGATAGGTACTGTGTCCACAGATCTCCAGGCAGGGGAGATAGGTACTGTGTCCCCAGATCTCCCAAAGCCCGCGGCGGCCGTTGGCGGTCAGGGGAGATAGGTACTGTGTCCCCAGATCTCCGGGGAATAGAGTCACCGCCGCCGCTTGATCGGTCCAGGGGCCGGCTTTGCCGCCAGTCTGTCACCGCCCGACATTTTGTGCTTATGCATCGACATGAGCGTAGCTGAGCTATCTACCCTGTACCGGACCCGTTTTGGGGCGAGCGGTCTCGAAAAACGCCTGAAAGTCTGGGCGACACTGAACGAAGCTTTCTTCGCCAGACTTATTCCCGCTACCGCCGACGTTCTGGAACTTGCCTGCGGTTACGGAGAGTTCATTTCGACCGTAACGGCGGCTCGGAAATATGCGGTCGATCTGAATCCGGACGCGGCCGGCCATCTGCCGGCGGATGTTACGTTTATAAATCAGCCTGCGGATGATCTCAGGTTTCTGGGCGCCGGCAGCGTTGATGTGGTGTTCACCTCCAACTTCCTTGAGCATCTTCCCGACAAGGAGGTCCTGTCGCGGGTTTTCGCGGAAGTGCGGCGGGTCCTGAGACCGGGAGGGAAGTTCATCGTTCTCGGGCCCAATATCCGCTTTGCCTATCGCGAATACTGGGATTTCTATGACCACCATCTGCCGCTGTCCGACCGGTCGCTGGCGGAAGGACTGGCCGCAACCGGCTTCACAATCCAACGGTCGATCGCGCAATTCCTGCCATTCACCATGGCCGGAAACACGCCGGCCCATCCGTGGTTGATCCGGGCATATCTGGCGCTGCCAATCGCGTGGAAGGTGATGGGCAAGCAGTTTCTGGTGGTCGCGACGCGCCCTAAAGATTGAGCCGGTTCATCAGGGGTTGGGGCAGAAGGCGAATGATCAGCATGATCCATCGCCAGAACCAAGGCGCGTAGATAATCGGCCCGCCGCGATCCATCGCCGAAACGATGATCTCAGCAATCGTCTCCGGCCGTGCCCAAAGGGGACCGCCCTTGGGGAACGCGGCCGTCATTGGCGTATCGACGAAGCCTGCCTTTATCACCACCGCGCGCGCCTTCCCGCCGGCACGGGCGAACCGGTGCTGGAGACCTTGATAAAGGATGGCGATGCCGCCCTTGGCAGCGCCATAAACATAGTTTGACGCCCGGCCCCTGTCGCCGGCGACACTTCCGATGCAGACCACCACCGGGGCGGGGTGATCGCTGGTTTCGAGCCGGGCGGCGGCGGCCAGCGACAATGTCGCGGCGCCGACGAAGTTGACGTGCAGCAGACGTCCGGCCTCGGCGGGGTCCGACTCTGCCAGACGCTGGTCACCGAGCTCGCCCTGAAAAATCAATACCGCATCGAGCCCGCCAAGGCCTTGCGCGATGTCCTCAAGCAAGCCGACGGAGTTGTCAGGATTGGCAAGGTCGACGCTGGTCTGGGTCACCTTTCCCGCGCCCCGGCTGGTCAGGTCAGCGGCGATCGCCGCCATTCGCTCAGAGTTGCGCGCCACAAGGCTGAGACTGTCGCCGCGCGCGGCAAGGAGGCGGGCCGCATGTTCCGCGATCGCTGAGGTCGCCCCCAGGACACATACACGCCGTGCTCGCGTTGGTTCAGCCATGTTGCATCCTTCGCCAGAAATTCGAGGAACATGCCGGATCGATCCAGCGCACGAACTGTTCGAGTTGAGGGTAACCCGCCCTGAACATCGCCGGCGGCATGCGGCCATCCTTTGCCGGGTAGAGGCGGCCGCCCACATTCATGACGATATCGTCCATCCTCGACAGGAGCGCCAGGGTGGCGTCACCCCGATTTGCAAAGTCGATGGCCAAAGTAATGCCTGGACGAGGAAACGACAGCAGCCCTGGCGACGGACGATCACCAAATGTTTTGAGCACAGTCAAAAACGAGCCGGCTCCCGCCTCCGCGGTGGCCGCCAGCAGCGCGCGGATCGGGGTCATACCCGCCGAAAACGGTGTGACGCACTGGAATTGATAGAAGCCGCGCCCGCCGTAAATCCGATTCCATTCGCCGATCGCGTCCAGCGGGTGGAAGGCCTGGGTGTAGGTCTGGACCTGCAATCGCGGCCTGGAGGCCTGTAGCGAATAGTAGAGCGTGTTGAACGCTGCAACGCTAAGGCGATTGATCGTAAGGTCGGGCAAATCGAAGGGGATGCTCGCGCGCCTGCGATCGTCGTGAACCGCAAACAAAGCATCGGAGCGCCAGTTGGCGCGTGTGAAGACACCGCGGCCAAAGCCCTCGCCGCGACGGCTGCAATCAACCCAGGCAACGGTGTGCTCGAAGCGCTCCTCACTCTCCAGTGCAAGGTCCAGGAATTCATCCAGGTGAGCGAACGGGATGGTTTCGACATCGAGGCGCGAGGAGCCAATGCGGACCAGTTGAATCTCAACCCAGAGGATAACCCCGGTCAGGCCGAGGCCACCGATCGTTGCTGCAAATAACTCGGAGTTGTTCTCGTGAGACAACTCTATAAGGCCCTTGTCGGAACGCCAGAGGCCCAACCGACGCACCGAAACCCCGAACGCGCCGGCGTGGTGGTGGTTCTTTCCGTGCACATCGTTCGCGACAGCGCCGCCGAGTGTGACGAAGCGCGTGCCAGGCGTCGTCGGCAGGAACCACCCCGCCGGTACGACCCTTCTGATCACCTCGCTGAGGCTTAGGCCGGCTTCGCCGCGAAGTACGCCTGTTTCCGCGTCAAAGGCGATCACCCTGTCCAGGCCGGTCATATCGATCGCGGCATGGCCGAAATTGAGTCCGCTGTCGCCGTAGGAACGCCCCAGGCCGGTGGCCAGCAAGGTCGACCCCGCCAACCGGGCGGCGCTTGCCAGGGGGGAAATCTCGTCGAGGAAGCGCGGTCTGGCTAAACTCACCGCCCCGCGATTTA
>JANXTX010000222.1 GCA_025352165.1 Caulobacteraceae bacterium
TATCGTCACGATCCTGCATGAGCGGATGCACCAGATCGATCGGTTCCGCGAGGATATTCCGACGTAAACGTGGTTCATCCCGCCCCTTCTGGGTAGCTGGGGACATGATTCAATCGTTCTTTGGCGATTGGTTCGTGTCCCGACAGCGACCCTTTCCGTTGGGTACACGAACCAAATGCAAGGGCATTTGGATCATGTCCCCGGTTGCGCATTGAACCGGGCCAACCAAAAAGTGACAAAAAGTGAGGCGCCCCGCGCCAGGGAGGGAGCGCGGGGCGCCAGCTTCGCTACGCCAGGGGAGGGACTAGCAAGCGTAGCGGAAGGATCTCAGAATGTATCGTCCGGCATAGGGAGACCACACCCACTGGCGCGAGACACAGGGTCCGTAGGACGCGGCCCCGTAATAGCCGGGCCCGTAGTAACCGGGGTCGTCGTAGTAGGGCGCATAGGCGTAGGCGCTGCCGATCGCGGCGCCGAGGGCGATTCCGTAGCCCCAGCCGCCGCCCCAGCCACCGCGCCATCCGCCGCCCCAGCCTTCGCCGCGCTCGCCGCGCCAGCCGTCATGGTCGCCTCCGTGCCAGTTGCCGCCGCCTTGGTTGCCGCCGCCCCAGCCGCCGTGACCGCCGCCGCCATGACCGCCGCCGCTGGGGTTGCCTCCACCCATGCCGCCGCCGCCGTGACCGCCGCCGCCGGGGTTACCACCGCCCATGCCGCCGTGAGCGCCGCCGCCAGGGTTGCCGCTACCCATACCGGGGTGCGCCCCGGCAGGTGTTGATGTCGCGATGATCGAGCCGGCGGCGGTCAGAGCCGCCAGACCCATGCCTAGAATCTTCTTCATGCCTGTCTCCAGTTCAGGTTCCGCTCGCCGACGCGCCGGATACAAATCCCGCGCGCCTCATCGAGGCTTGATCGTGTACTTACGGAGTCTGGCCTGAACCCAGCTTGAACGCGATTGACAGGAAATCCGCAGCCGCGCGTAGGCCCGGGTTAGTTCAGGGATACGAACTTCTGTCCGCCGCGGGTCTCCACCCGGCGCATTACCGCAAACGGGTCGCCGGCCCCGTCGACCGGCTTGGCGATGGTGATCACGAACCACGCGCCATCCGGCAGCGCGGAAAAGCCGAAATGATTTTCAGCGTCACAGGTCGTCCGCTTGGCATAGCGGGCATAGTTTCCGCTCGGCGCCGACGGCGTCCTGGCCCTGACGATATCCAGCGGGACTGCGGCCGCCGCCGGGGATCCATAGAGTATGACCATGCGACGGCGCGTCCACGCCGTCTCGGGCAGCAGGATCACGTCGCCGCCCTGACAGGAATAACGCGCTGAATTGGTTCGGAAACCAAGGGTTCCGGCGATTGAACCGTTTCCCACGCCGGTCGACCAGCCGAAATCCTCGTCGCGGAATACGCTGGCCGAGCCGCCGGCGGCGGCTGGAGCGTAGGCTGTCGGGTTCACCGGACCCATTGGCTCATCGGCGCAGGCGGCGAGCGAGACGGCGGCGGCGGCAATCAGGGCGAGGCGCTTCATGAAAGCGAATCTACGGCGGACCGCTGTCGTGGGCAACGGCGGAAAGGCGGTGCGGACACAACTTTGGCGAACCGTGTCGTCGGCGCCTCTGTTGATCCTCATGCCTGAATCCGCTTGGCGGGCGCCGCCAGACCGGCGATAACCGGCGCCCAAAGGTCGCTGTGCGACCCAACATTCGAAATAGGGAAAGCAACGTCATGAAGGCAGCCGTCCTGCGCGAGGTAAGAACGCCGCTTCAGATCGAACATGTGCAGATCAGCAAGCCCGGTCCGCACGAGGTGCTGATCCGCACAGCCGCCGCCGGGGTCTGCCATTCCGACCTGCACTTCATCGAGGGCTCCTATCCTCATCCGCTGCCCGCCGTGCTCGGCCATGAGAGCGCCGGCATCGTCGAGCAGGTCGGTTCCGAGGTGCGCACGGTAAAGCCGGGCGATCACGTGATCACCTGCCTGTCGGCCTTCTGCGGCCATTGTGAGCATTGCGTGACCGGCCACATGAGCCGCTGTGTCAGTTCGGACACCCGTCGAGACAAGACCGACGCGCCGCGTCTGTCGCAGGAACACGGCCCGATGATGCAGTTCCTCAACCTGTCGTCCTATGCCGAGCAGATGCTGATTCACGAGCACGCCTGCGTGGCGATCCGCAAGGACATGCCGCTCGATCGCGCCGCTCTGATCGGCTGCGGCGTCCTCACCGGCGTCTGCTCGGTGTTCAACACCGCCAAGGTGCGGCCGGGCGACACCGTCGCGGTGATCGGCTGCGGCGGCGTGGGCCTGGCCGCCATCAATGGCGCGGCGATCGCCGGCGCCAGCCGCATCATCGCCGTCGACATGTCCGCGTCGAAGGACAACCTGGCAAAGCATTTCGGCGCCACCGACTTCGTCTGCGCCGCCGACGGCGACGCGGTGAAGACCGTGCTCGACATGACCCGCGGCGGCGTCGATCAGAGCTTCGAAGCGGTTGGCCTGAAGGTCACCACGGAGCAGGCCTTCGGCATGCTCAAGCGCGGTGGCACCGCCAACATCATTGGCATGATCCCCGTCGGTCAGACCATCGAGATCCCCGGCGCGGCCTTCCTCGGCGAGAAGAAGCTTCAGGGCTCGCTGATGGGCTCCAACCACTTCCCCGTCGACATGCCCAAGCTGGTGGACATGTACATGTCGGGTAAGCTGAAGCTCGACGAGATGATCTCCCGCCGCATCAAGCTCGAGGAGATCAACGAAGCCTTCGAGGAAATGAAGACCGGTCAGATCGCCCGGTCGGTCATCGTCTTCGACGCCTAGAGCAGAGCCCGCACCTTCTCCATCGGTCGGCAAAGCGCCGCCCCCTTGGGGGTCTCCACGATCGGCCGCTCGACCAGGATCGGGTGCGCGATCATGGCTGTGAGGATGGCATCATCCGAGGCCTTCACGTTGGTCAGGCCGAGTTCCTCGGCCGGGGTTCCCCTGACCCGAAGGATGTCGCGAGGCGTCAATCCCGATCGCTTGAGCAGTTCCTCGAGCTGTTCGCGGCGCCAACCGGTCTTCAGGTACTCGACAACTTTAGGCTCATGGCCGGCATCGCGGATCGCGGCAAGAGTGTTGCGCGAGGTGCCGCAGTTGGGGTTGTGAAAGATGGTGATCTCGGCCGACATCGTCGCTCCGCGGGCTACAGATTAAAGGTCCGAGCGCCGACAACCACCGTCGAGCCCGCCAGATCCCAGGGCATGACATCGGCGGGCATAGGCGGCAAGGGCCTGGCGCCGTGTGGCCAGCGGTCTTGATATTGCGTCCAGCGCAGGGTGAGGCGGCCGGGCCCGACAGGTCTGAAGCTGATCTTGAATCCCTCGGGCGCCGCCTGCCACCGCACATGTGTAACCTGGCCCGGCGGCGCAAGCGCCGTAGTGCGGCCATTGACCTCCGAATCGATCAGCAGCGTGTCGCAAGCCATATCGAGGCGCAGCTGTGTCGAGCCCGTTGCCGGGATTGCACGCAGCGTGACCAGGCCGTCGGGGCCGCGCGTCAGGCTGATTGTAGGAGCGGATACAGGGACGTTCGTTGCGGTAACCGCGCTCATTGGTCTCGCCAGACCCGGCAGGCGAATGTTTCCCGGGCGCCCTGCAGAACCTGCCAGCCACGACCGGGTCCATTCCCCCGGATCAACCTGATCGGCCAGCCATGCGCGCCCGTCCTGCGGATTGACGACGTAGATTGGTTCAGCCGCCTGCGGCGTTCTCGGCGTCCATGGTCTCGTGAAATGCAGGTAAAGCGGAACGGCCATTGCCACGGCCAGGAATGGCAGGCCCGGTACAAAGCGCCGCTCCTCGTTCGCCGGCCACATCAGCGGCCAGAGCCCAAGGGCCGCCAGCCAGACGATCAGCGCCGGCGCCTCGGGAACGTCGATCGCCTGCAGAAGGTTGTGAAAGAAGACGCCCAGCCAGGCCGTGACGCCGACGATGATGACCGCGCTCACCACCCAGGCCCAGCGCTCACGCGACGCACCACCCGCCGTGAGCGCGCTCACCAGTCCCGCCGCCGCGAGGGGCCACGTGACCAGGAAGGCGATGGTCGGGGCGCTCAATTGCAGAGCGATGCCGGCGAGAGCCGCACTCAGAAGCAGGCCGCTCCAGACGCCGGCCAGCCGCGTGCGTCGTCCGGCATGCAGCGCCGCTGTGCACATCATCGACGCGACGGCGCCGGCCGCCATGGCGACCTCGAACAGGCCAAACCGTGCAAGCAGCGGCCTCTGTTCCAGGAAACCGAACCCCGCGCCGGTCAGCTGGCGCGCGATCGCCAGCACCACGGCCGATCCCCCCAGCAGCAATAATGTCGCCGACACGCCCTTCACGATGTCGATGATCCGAAGCTGGCCGGCCCGCCCCGCTCTCCAGGCGCCGACGCCGGCCGCAACCACGCCCAGGGCCAGGGCGATCCAGCCTGCCCACGCCGGGTAGGCAACCACGAACCAGCCGAGCACATCCGCATAGACCTTGTCGGGCTCGCGCGGGGGCAGCGTCGTTGAAAAGGCGAGGGCCCGGGCAGTCCCCAGCACTTCGTCGCCCATATGCTGCACCGAACCCTGGTCCAGCGCGGCGACCGTCGAACTGGGCGAGTGATAGTCAAACTGGCGGCCGATGAAGGCGTAGTTGAGTCCCGGCAATCCCTTGGCGCGGGGAATCGAGAAGTCGGTATCGTTTGGCAGCAGCTTGTAGATGAACACCGACAACGATGTGCTGTTGGGCATCTTCGCCGACCGGGCGAACAGATCGATTGCGCCGCCGTTCGCGCCCCCGGTCTCGAACATCGCCGCGCGGCCGCCACCTCCGCGTGCCTCGAGGTTGATGATGAAGCCCACACGCTTCGCCATTGGGTTGTCCGCAAAGAACGCATTCGCGCCCAGCAGTCCGGATTCCTCCCCATCGGTGATGGCGACGATGATATCCCGTGCCGGTCGGCCGGCCGTCTCGATCGCGCGGACCATCTCGAGCACGCTGCCGACGCCGGCGATGTCGTCGGCTGCTCCTGGCGATCCAGGCACGCTGTCGCGATGCGCCATCAACAGCAGGGCGGGCAGGTTGGAGTCCCGTCCGTGCACTAGGCCGATCACGTTTTCGACGTCGGCGCCGCCGATGTAGAATTCGCCGCCAAACGTTTCGCTCCGATGGCTCTCATCGTGCTGGACGCGCGGCGACAGCCCCAGGGCGGTCATTCTGGCGATAAGATAGTCACGACCGCGATCGTTGGCGGGCGATCCGACCGGATGGGGAACAGGCGCCAGCGCCGCGATGTCGGCCATCGTCCGGCCAGCGGAGAATGTATCCGCGCGCGCGGTGGCTGGCAGGGGAGATGGCGTGATGGTGGCCAGGAAAAAAAGGCCGACGGCAGCGGCGAGACAGGCCAGAAACCCGATCAGCCGCCCCATATGCTTTTCTCCCGTAAGCCGATCATGGTTCCCCGGCGGGAGATCACGGATCAGGCCGCGGCTTTGGTCTCCTCGGGATCATGCAGCATATAGCCGCGGCCCCAGACCGTCTCGATGCAATGATCGCCGGCAACCGCTTTCAGCTTCTTGCGCAGCTTGCAGATGAACACGTCGATGATCTTCAGTTCCGGCTCGTCCATGCCGCCGTAGAGATGATTGAGGAACATCTCCTTGGTCAGGGTGGTTCCCTTGCGCAGTGAGAGCAGCTCCAGCATCTGGTATTCCTTGCCGGTCAAATGCAGCCGCTGGCCGTTCACTTCCACCGTCTTGCCATCGAGATTTACCAGGATATCGCCGGTGCGGATCACCGATTGCGAATGGCCCTTGGAGCGGCGCACCACGGCATGGATGCGCGCCACCAGTTCGGCGCGGTGGAACGGCTTGGTCATGTAGTCGTCGGCGCCGCCGGACAGCGATTTCACCTTGGTGTCGATTTCAGATGTCCCGGAAAGGATCATCACCGGCGTTTCTATGCGCCCCACCCGCAGATTGCGCAGTACGTCCAGTCCGCTCATATCAGGCAGGTTCATATCGAGCAGGATCAGGTCGTAGTCATACAATTTTCCCAGGTCGATGCCTTCTTCGCCCAATTCGGTTGAATAGACATTGAATCCCTCGGATTTCAGCATCAGCTCGATGCCGCGCGCCATCGCGCGATCGTCTTCAATCAACAATACTCGCATCGTAGCCTCTCCCCGTCCTCTGCAGCGCCCATCTACTGCATCGTCTGCCGCACACGCCGCCCGGCAACATGGATTCTAACGGTCTAAATGGTTAACGTCCGGTAGCGAATCGGTAGTCCGATTTGCGATTCGTCGGCAAGCGGCATCGATGCAACAGCGAGCCTTCCCTGATGAATCTTTCGTGATCGCGGCGTATGACTTGCTGGCCGTGTCATGTTCAGACTTCCCGGCCAATATCGAGAGGATGCCAACGCCATGGTTTTTCGATTGGTCGTCCAGACTGCCGTGTTGCTGCTGGCAATGGGACTGGTGCTATTCCTTTCGGCCGGGGATCCGTCCTGGGCGTCGGGCTGGGGGCTTATTGGCGAGATTGGAATTCTTGGGTTGGCTTTCGGTCTCTGGCTCGCATGGCGCGATCCGGTGCTGCTGGCCGAACGCCTGGGCGCACCTGGGCGCCGCGGTCAGGGAGTCTGGAACCGGCGTCTGATGATAGCAACCGTCCTGGGCATTTGCATGTGGCTGGCGCTCATGGCGCTGGACGCCGGGCGCTTCAGGTTCTCGCGCATGCCGCAGTCGCTGCAGGGCGTCGGCGTGCTTGCCATCGCGGCGTCCATCTGCATCGCCTGGCTCGCATTCATGGCCAATCGCTTCGTCGTAGACGTGGTCAGGATACGACCCGACCAGGAAGTTGCTTCCGAGGGCCCCTACGCGCTGGTTCGACATCCAATGTACGCGGGAGCCATGTTCTTTTTCGTCGGCGCGCCGCTGCTGCTTGGCTCGTGGATCGGACTGGCGTTTTCGCCGCTCTTCGTGATCGTTCTCGGCGTGCGCGCTGTCGGCGAAGAACGCCTGCTACGGGCAGAGGCGCCCGGCTACGCGGCCTACGCCGAACGGGTGCGTTATCGGTTCGCGCCCATGCTCTGGTGAGATGAGGCCTCCGCTTCCGCCGCGCGGCGCAGCGCCGCGAGATCGTCGCTGATGCGGAAGATCGTCACATAGAACTCACAGACCGCGCGCCAGATCAGCGCCATGGCGCTCACCGCTAGCAAGCCTCCGACCAGAACCGGGATCGCCAGCAGTACAGCCGCCCAGCTGCCCTCGCGCAATGCCACGCCGATCGCCGCGCCGATCACCGAGAACGCGGCGATGACGATGACGCCAAGCCCCGCCCAGTAGACCAGGTGGATGACTGGCCCGGTGATCATGCGATCAAACGCCAGCATTTCCCACAAGCGGCCCGTTCGCGTGGTGTGCTCCGGTAGGGCCTTGCCTAAAGCCATGTTCACTCTTCCCTTTCGCGCCGGTAGCACCGCATGGCTACCAGCGCGCACGCCGCGCCGCAATGGCGCAACGTCGGCCTAGCTGACCGAAGTCCCGTTGATGGTCGTGGTCCCGTCATTTGTATCAATACGTTTACCGAAGATTCGGTAGGTCTTGTACACGTGCGCGTTCAGGCCTTCGAGGATGTGCCGCATCGGCATGTTGTCCTCGAGAATGAACGAATA
>JANXTX010000223.1 GCA_025352165.1 Caulobacteraceae bacterium
CCGGTACACTCGCCCTGGCCGGGACCGCGACGATGACCTTAGGCGGCGCCCTGGCCGATAGCGGCGTTCTGGCGACGGCCAACGGTACCACGCTGGCGTTGGGAGCCAACACCCTGACGCTGTCCGGCACAGGCTCCACGCTGGCCGGCGCCGTGACCGGCGCCGGCGGAACGTTGGCGCTGACAGGCGGGACCACCGCGATCAACACTGGCGCTTCGCTCGGCATGTCGACGTGGTCGATCAGCGGCGGGACGGCTAGCCTGAACGAGTCGCTGACGTTCGCCGGAACCTTTAATGAGAGCGGGGGCGCAACCTTGACGGTAGCCAGCTCCGATACCCTGAAGCTAACCGGCGCGGCCAGCCTGGGTGGGTTGATCAACGGGGCCGGTACGGTGGCGCTGACCAATGCGACCGTAAGCGGGCTGACCATCGGCGGGACAGACGTACTGAGCGTAACGGGATCCGTGACGCAAACCGGCAAGGTGACGATCGGTGATGCAACCACGGCAACCGCTTCACTTTCGGTTGCCAAGGGCGCTACATGGACAATCAACGGAGCTGTGGGGATCAGCCACGGTTCGTCGAAGGCCTCATCGCTGAAGGTCTTAGGTACACTGGTCAAATCCGGTGCGACGGGGACCAGTGTGATCAACCTGTCCACCGCAGACAACGGATTGATCGAGGCTGGCGCGGGCACTCTGGACTTCTCCAGCAAACTTACCGGCTCGGGCACGCTGAAGATCGATACCGGCGCGACACTTGAGGTGGATTCCAACGCGGCATCGACTCTGACGGTGAACTTCAACGGCTCAGGGGCAACCCTGGCGCTGAAGAAGCCAACCAAGTTCGCATCCACGATCAGCGGCTACGCAGTGGGCGACACCATCGACCTGCTGAAGATCGCCGCAACCGGGGCCAGCATCAACGCCAGCGACCAGTTGGTGATCGTCAATGGGTCAAAGTCAGTTGCTACACTGCAGCTGACGGGTAGCTACAGTGGTGCGACCTTCACCATCGGTTCGGACGGAAATGGCGGAACGAACGTGACGCTACTGACCGCGGCCAGCGTGCCGCCGCCAGCGGCTACGCCCCATGCGTTCGTCGCGGCGATGGCGGGCTTGGGTGGCGCCTCGGGAACAGCGGCGACATTAAACCACGCCCCGCTAACACCCATCGTCCAAAGCCTTCTGTCGCCGGGCGCGCATTCCTAGCCGGAGGCGACAGTCTTCAGAAAGGCTTCGCGGTCTCCGGCGGCCGGGATTCGCTCGGCGACGCGGCTGTAATTTAGGCCGGCGCCCTATTTGGATCGGGCGAACGAGAGAAGTGGGCGCGTAACAGCCGGGTAGCACCGTCGCGAGGCCAAATGATGCCCGCCGCGTGGGCGGCGGGGAAGGCCTCAATACCGATAGTGGTCCGGCTTGAACGGACCCTGCTGGGGCACTCCGATATAGGCGGCCTGTTCGCCCGAGAGCTGGGTCAGCTTCGCGCCCAGCTTTTCCAGGTGTAACATCGCGACCTTTTCATCGAGGTGCTTGGGCAGGGTGTAGACCTTGGTTTCGTAGGCGCCGGCATTGGTCCACAGCTCAAGCTGGGCGAGAGTCTGATTGGTGAAGCTGGCGCTCATCACGAAGCTGGGGTGGCCGGTGGCGTTGCCGAGGTTCACCAGACGGCCTTCCGAGAGCACGATGATCTTCTTGCCATCGGGAAATTCGACGTGGTGGACTTGCGGCTTGATCTCGTCCCACTTGAAGTTGCGCAGGGCCGATATCTGAATTTCCGAGTCGAAGTGGCCGATGTTGCAGACGATGGCGTTGTTCTTCATTCCCCGCATGTGCTCGAGCGTGATGACGTCCTTGTTGCCGGTCGCGGTGACGAAGATGTCGGCGTTTGCTAGGGCGTCCTCGATGGTAAGCACCTGATAGCCTTCCATCGCCGCCTGCAGGGCGCAGATCGGATCGACCTCGGTGACGATGACGCGGGCGCCGCCCTGGCGCAGTGAGGCGGCCGAACCCTTGCCTACATCGCCATAGCCACAGACCACGGCGACCTTGCCGGCCAGCATGACATCGGTGCCGCGGCGGATGGCGTCGACGAGGCTCTCACGGCAGCCGTAGAGGTTGTCGAACTTCGACTTGGTGACGCTGTCGTTGACGTTGATGGCGGCGAACGGCAGCTCACCGCGTTCGGACATCTGATAAAGACGGTGCACACCGGTGGTGGTTTCCTCCGAGACGCCCTTGATGGCGGCGCGAATGGCCGAATAGAAGCCGGGCTTCTCCTTCAGGTAGCGCTTCATCACAGTGTAGAGCGCTTCTTCTTCTTCGTTGTTGGGATGGTCGAGGATCGAGCGGTCCTTTTCCGCTTTGGGCCCGAGCACACACAGCAGGGTCGCGTCGCCGCCGTCATCGAGGATCAGGTTGGGATAGCCGCCATCGCCCCACTCGAAGATCTTGTGGGCATAGTCCCAGTACTCGATCAGCGTTTCACCCTTGATGGCGAACACCGGCGTGCCGGTCACCGCGATCGCGGCGGCGGCGTGGTCCTGGGTGGAGAAGATGTTGCACGATGCCCAGCGGACCTCGGCGCCGAGCGCCTGCAGCGTCTCGATCAGCACCGCGGTCTGGATGGTCATGTGCAGTGAGCCAGCGATGCGGGCGCCGCTCAGGGGTTTATCCTGGCCGAACTCGGCGCGCACAGCCATCAGGCCGGGCATCTCGGTTTCGGCGATGTCGATTTCTTTGCGGCCCCAGGGGGCGAGCGAGACGTCCTTGACGATGTAGTCGGCCACGAAAGGGCTCCTGCTGAGATTTTGCGGCTGTATAGCCGCCGGGATGGCCATCGGCAATGCGGATATAAAGATATCGTTATGTCTTCGACCGTAGCATTCCGACTTGGCGGATCGGGCGACGACCGTTAACCGTCAGGCACAGAGCCTTCGTTGAGGAATCAAACATTGAGTAACGTGGACCCCGCCCTGCCCCGTCACGACTGGATGCTGGAGGAAGTCGAGGCGCTGTTCGACCTGCCATTCACCGAACTCGTCTTCCAGGCCGCTAGCATCCATCGGCGCTGGTTCAATCCAACCGAAATCCAGATTTCCCGCCTGCTGTCGATCAAGACTGGTGGATGCCCCGAAAACTGCGGATACTGCAGCCAGTCGCAAAGCTTCAAGACTGGCGTCGCGGCCTCAAAGCTGATGGATGTCGATGCGGTGCTGGCGGAAGCGGCGCAGGCCAGGGCCGGCGGCGCGCAGCGTTTCTGCATGGGGGCGGCCTGGCGCGAGGTGAAGGATCGAGATTTGCCGCAACTCTCGGCCATGCTCAAAGGCGTGAAAGCGCTCGGCCTGGAAACCTGCATGACGCTGGGCATGCTGGAGCCGAACCAGGCGCAGTCGCTGAAGACCGCGGGCCTGGATTACTACAACCACAACCTCGACACCGGCCCGGACTACTACAAGACCGTGGTCAGCACGCGGACCTACCAGGACCGGCTGGAGACACTGACAGCGGTGCGCGACGCAGGCATCTCGACCTGCTGCGGCGGCATCGTCGGCATGGGCGAGACCCGCCGCGACCGCGCCGGCCTGCTGCATGCCCTGGCGACGCTCCCGGCACATCCAGACAGCCTGCCGATTAACGATCTGGTCCCGGTGGCCGGTACGCCGCTTGGCGGCTCGGCCGCGCTCGATCCGCTGGAGTTCGTGCGCACCATCGCTGTTGCGCGCATCGTCTGCCCAAAATCGGTAGTGCGCCTGGCCGCCGGCCGCACCCATATGAGCCGCGAACAGCAGGCTCTGTGTTTCCTGGCCGGCGCCGGCTCGATCTTCGTCGGCGGCAAGCTACTGACCACAGCCAACCCCGATCTTGATGACGACGCACGTCTGATGGCAGATCTGGGTCTGCGTCCGGTTGGCGAATCGAACACCGCGGCGGAACAGGTCGCGGCTTAGGTCGCTTCTCCCTCAGGAGACCTCTGCAAAACACGGCCTCTCCGGCGAAGGGGCAACGCCTCGTCATGGACTTTTGCAGAGGTCTCCTCTGGGAGAGGTGGGGGTTAGCGGTCTTCTTCGAAGCGGTTCCTGACAAGCTCACAGAGTGAGTCGACGGCTTCGCGGGATTGCGGGCCTCGAGCGCTGATGGTGATTGATGCGCCGATCCCGGCGGCCAGCATCATCAGACCCATGATTGATTGCGCATCGACCGTGTGTTCGTCCTTGGTGACTTCGATCTCGGCGTCGAATTCGGAGGCCAGCTTGACGAACTTGGCGGAGGCGCGCGCGTGCAGTCCACGCTCATTGACGATTTCGACGCTGGCCGATGCGCTCACTTGTCACCGGCAAGGACGTACGAGGCGACGGAGATGTATTTGCGGCCTGCCTCTTGGGCATGCGCGACACACTCCGCGAGAGGTTCGCGGCCGCGAACGCTGGCCAGCTTGATCAGCATCGGCAGGTTCAGGCCGGCGATCACTTCCGCCTTGGTCTGCTCCATCACCGAAATGGCGAGATTCGAGGGCGTGCCGCCAAACATGTCGGTCAGCAGGATTACGCCCTGCCCCATCTCGACCTGCTCGCAAGCCTTGAAGATGTCGCGCCGTCGTCGCTCCATGTCATCGTCGGGGCCTATACAGATGGCGGCCACCGCTCGCTGGGGGCCGACCACATGCTCCATGGCGTAGAGGAATTCCTCGGCCAGGCGACCGTGCGTCACGATCACGAGTCCGATCATGCAAAGCGCCCCACAGGCAATCCTTTTACGGCCGCGCGCACCCGTCAGGCGTCGCGAAGCGCGCTTGATACTCCCGATGAGGCCGCACTCCAAGATGCTCTAACGCAAGAATCAACTTGTGTTGCGCCGAGGCTTCAAATGGCCACATTGAAAGCACCGGTAGATCGACGCCGCACACCTGATCGCACCGATTTTCCGGCATTCGCTCGATACCTTCCCGACCGCCACAGCGCACGATCAGAATTATCTCGGCGAACTCCAGAGCATTGATTCGAGCGATGCCGACGCCGCGAGCTTCGATCAGGCCCGAGATGGAGGCAGGCGCCTTGCCGAACAGCCGTCCACCCGATGCAAATACCTCGGTGCGGTCGTCGGCCACCAGCCGCAGCCCCATTGCAATTGCCCGCAGGGCGAGATCGCTCTTGCCGCTGGCCGATGGCCCCTCGATCAGCACACCCCGCCAGCGACCGTCGATACGGTCCGCGATCAGGCCGGCGTGGCGTATCATACGGGCTTCAACATGACGACAAATCGGGCGCCGACGACGCGTCCATCGACCTGCCGGTTCTCTGCCCAGATTCTCCCTCCGTGCGCCTCGACGATCTGCCTGGCGATCGCCAGACCCAATCCGGAATTTCCGCCGAACGCGGCGCCCTTCGGCCGCGAGGTGTAGAAACGCTCGAAAATGGTCTTGAGATTTTCCGGCGGCACGCCCGGCCCGTCATCGTCGAGATGGATGACAACCTCATTTTTTCCACCGTGCACGGAAACACGAACTTCACCCTGCCCGGGACTGAACGATCGGGCATTGTCGATGAGATTGCGAATCACCTGACCCAGCGGGCCTTCCCGCGCAGAAACCATGAGTCCGTCGCCGCCGGGCGGCGCCTCGAAGCGGACATGAACTTCCCCCGGCTTCGCGGTCGCTTCGTAAAGAGCGCAGATCTGACCCAGCAGGCGAACGACGTCGAGCGGCCTGGGCGACTCGCGCCCGAGTTCGGCATCGAGACGCGAGGCGTTGGAAATATCCGTGATCAGGCGTTCAAGTCGGCCGACATCCTGCTGCAGGATAGCCAGAAGCCGCTGCCTCGGCGCGGCGTCCTTGACGAGATCCAGCGTTTCGACGGCCGACCGGATCGAGGTCATCGGATTGCGAAGCTCGTGCGCTACATCGGCGGCAAAACGCTCGATCGCCTCCATCCGTTCCGACAGGGCGTGGGTCATGTCCTCGAGGGAGCGGGCAAGGTCGCCAAGCTCGTCGCCCCGATCCGCGAGATCCGGCAGAGCGATCGCCCGGGCCCGAGAAAGACGGACGCTGTCCGCGGCGCGGGCCAGACGCAGCACCGGGGTGGCGATGAGCTGGGTGAGCAGGAAGGACGAAAACAAATTCACGGCGACGGCGATCAGGATGAACGGCGCCAGCGCCAGCCGCTCAGCCGCGATGATATGGTCAACGTCACCGGCTTCCAACGTCAGAACACCTAGCACCGCGCGGACGTGCTGGATCGGAATGGAGACAGAAACAACCCGCCTTCCGTCTTCGGATACACGGGTGTCGGCAACCGTCTCGCCCGCAAGGGCGCGATCAACTTCGTCCTTGAGCGCCTGGCGGGCGTCTCTGGCGCGCTTCTCAGGTGATGAGCCACCGAGCAGGTCGAAATTGAAATGAAAGGCGCCGGGCCTGTGAGCCGGCGGCAACAGGCGGGTTTCCACGCGGTCCGCAACGACAAATGTATCGGCCAGCAGATGCCCTTCCGCATCATAGAGCCTTGCCCGCTGGGTTCGCAGACCAGGCAATGCCTGCAGCACATTGCTGGCCTGATCGGCCTCGAGCGCCGGCTCCGGTTCACCAACCGTTGCGTCCTCATCGAGCACGCCGGCGATGACGTGCCCCTCGAGCTTGAGGCTGTCTTCGCTGGCGCGAACCAGGCCCTGGCGCATCTCATTGAGGATCAGGGTGCCGCCGATCAGGACGGCCAGTCCAAGGACGTTGAGAATGACGATCAACCGGCCGAGCCGCGAGCCTTGCAGCCAGCCGCCTGGAGGCTGGCGACGCCGGCGGTTCCTGCCGACATCCGCCCCGGCCGCGCCATTCGGCGTGTCCTCAGGATTCCCGGTAACGGTATCCAACACCATAGAGGGTTTCGATGGCGTCGAATTCAGGATCGACCTCGCGGAACTTCTTGCGCATGCGCTTGATGTGGGAGTCGATGGTGCGATCATCGACGTACACTTGGTCCTCGTAGGCCGCGTCCATCAGATTGTCGCGGCTTTTCACGAAGCCCGGACGTTGCGCGAGCGACTGCAGCAGCAGGAACTCGGTCACGGTGAGACGGACCGGTTTGTTCTCCCACAAGCAGTCGTGGCGCGCCGGATCCAGCGTCAGCCGTCCGCGCTTGATGGCTTTTGCCGCGGGATCCGGCGGGCCGCCGGCGTCGTTTTCCTGCGGATTTGCCCGGCGCAGCACGGCGCGAACCCGTTCGATCAGCAGGCGCTGACTGAACGGCTTGTGGATGTAGTCGTCGGCGCCGAGGTTGAAGCCAAGTATTTCGTCGATCTCGTCGTCCTTGGAGGTCAGGATGATCACCGGAATGCTGGTCGTCTGCCGCAGGCGGCGAAGGACTTCCATGCCGTCCATGCGCGGCATCTTCACGTCCAGAATGGCCAGGTCCGGCGGATCGCTTTCCAGCGCCTCGAGACCGGCGGCGCCGTCGTAGTAGGCCTTCACCGCGTGCCCGTGGCTCTCGAGGGCGAGGGAGACAGAGGCGACGATGTTCTCGTCGTCATCAATCAGTGTGATCTTCGCCATGATTTGTGTTGAATTCCTTTTCGCGTGATCGGCGACAACCTAACGATGGGTAAGCGCGCTATCAATCAACAGGTTGCGCGCCATGACCTGACACCATGGCCTCAATTGGGCGAAAACGATGATCCGACCGGACAATCTGCTGAAACGCCTCTGGCCCCTGGCCCTCCCGCTGGCGCTGATGGGCTGCGATCCTCCAGGCGCCCCCACCGATCGCGGGGTTTGCTGGCGCACGATGAGCAAGCCGAGCCAGCGGCCCGGCTTTGCGCCGATCTCGAACGCGGTCACCAGTCTGGATGACTGCGCGGCGCTGCTGGAGACCTACCATTTGCAGGGCGCGCAAACCTCGAACGGCGCCTATCAGGGCTACTTCATCTTCATCGACAGCCATCAGGTCAGCTCATCGAGCCGCGTCAACGGCTTCCGCTACCCGATCTTTCAGCCGTCCCAGCGCCGCGAGATCGACAAGGATTTGTTGGCCCTGATCAAGGAGCGTGGCGGCAAGGCGCCGGCGCCGGGGGATATCGCCGTCGAACGCAAATGATCGGCGTTGATGCCGAAATTGATGCAATCGTCAGCATTTCCGAAGAAGATCGGCTCGCGCCGATTGCCGTCGGCGTGACGCCGTGTGCGTCAACGGGGAACGACGGTGCGGGCGAAAAGAGCCATTTTCGACGCAATCATAGGTGAAACAAAAAAGGCATGTTGCTCCTGTTAGCCTATTCCACGATCCTGCTTTTCACGACGCTGATCGGCCCCGACACCGCGGTCGGCTTAGAGCCGCGGGGGGCCCCGTCGTCAGCATACATATGAACATTGCTGAGCACCGGTATCGGGAAAGCATGATAGATCGTCCCGGGAACCGGAGAGCCAAAGCTTTGAAATAGCAAAATTTCCTGCGTTGCCGTCGCTTTAAATTGCACTGTTACGTCATACCACCCCGAAAATCCATGAGCCGGAAGGCTATAGCTCGGCGATGTCCATGAAGAACTACCCAGATTCACGGTCATGGATTGAACGGTCGGTTTTGCGAAGTTGTGCTTTTCTGAAAACCCATAGCTGAACTGGACATCATAAAGCTTGCCCACCGTAAGGCCGCGAATGACCTGTGACACAGCCGCAGCATAGGTGTTGTCGATCAGGGCGTCAAAATTTCCCCCGTGCGCGGATAGGCCGTCCCAGGTGTTTGTCGCGCCTGGAATACCCACGGTGTTCTTCTGATCCCAAAGCGAAATCAATTCGTGCGGGTCGGGGACACCCTGGTCGGCGACAATGAAGCCCATCTGCCAGCTGATGGCATGCCAGGGCGGCGCCTCGGTAATCGTCGGCAGCAGCTGGCCCGGACCATTTGTAAACGCGAATTCGCCATTGGTGACGAGATCTGGGCCGATGGCCGCCGAACGAGCCGCGACTGGCCCGAGCCCGAGGCCGGCGATCACCATCACGGCGGATGCTGCAAGTTTCATTCGTTCCCCTTCGGCCTATCTGTTTTCAAAACAACACTAATGGATTGGGCAATTGACTGGATTTTGACGACGAAAATGTCCCACAAAACTCATCTTCATCAGTACATGGGACCGTAGAAGATGCCAAGGCGGACGAGCACGGAAAGAAATTTATCCAGACCACGAACATGGCTTCGTTGGGGACCGGCGTCGACGATTGGCGGTTTCCGTCTCTCCCAAACAGGTTGCTCTTTAGCGGGTTTTTGACCCGGTCCGCCCTGTCATAGCCGTAGGTTGTTCCAGCGCCAGTCCCGTTCGCGCGGCTAAACGACGAGAGGCGGCCATAGGCGGATTGTCGTCGCACTACAGCGCTACAGGATCGGGCTTCAAATTCTGCACAGGCTCGCAAGTCCCCATCGAGCATCGTTGATATTTCGACAATTCATATGGCGTTACCGTAATTTGAGGGGAGGGCGTGCGACCGATTTCACCGTAAATCACCGTTAATAACGGTGGCCGGGGGCTGATGGGGGCTATTGGCCGAACATCAGCGTCTCGACCTGGATCAACTGATCGCGGGCCGTACCGCCGATGGCGAAGATCTTGCGGACGGCGGCCATGGCCTCATCCGCTTCGGCGTCCGACCAGCCGCGCACGTCAGGCCCGCCGATCGACGGCTGGACCGGCACCAGCTTGACGATGGTGTTCAG
The DNA here is from genome assembly GCA_025352165.1 of Caulobacteraceae bacterium. GTDB lineage: Bacteria > Pseudomonadota > Alphaproteobacteria > Caulobacterales > Caulobacteraceae > Acaudatibacter. Next base: position 9,689 of record JANXTX010000223.1, read on the forward strand.
GTAGGCCGGCCCGTTGATGAACCGCGCGCTCTTGAGGGCGCTGTCCTTGTTGGCGATGAAATCGTCGAGAATGGCGTCTACGACATGGCTCCCCCGCCGGCCCCGCGCGCCGGAAGGGCGCCCAGGATTGCCGGGGCCAAAGCGGCCGCTTTGCTGACGGACCACGGCGGAGGGCGGGGAAGGATCGTCTGGCATGGGAAACCTCGTTGGGGCGCGGGCTGGCGCAGAGGTTTGCAAATTGGATGTTTATTGCATTTTGTCAAGGCCCGTGAGGCGATACGATCGACATCATGCCGCCGAAATTCCGAAAACTCC
>JANXTX010000255.1 GCA_025352165.1 Caulobacteraceae bacterium
GATTCGTCGAGGGAATCCCCTTTCTCGACCTCCCGGGCCCACGCTCGATCACAATGTCGTTAGCGTTGCACAGCCCTGCGGCGATTTCCGCTTCGCAGCGGAATCTACGCTCGCCATCGGGCGGAGAGCTTCGACCGCCAGATGAAGGCCCCACCGATCAGTCGCGCGTGTGCGCCATGGCCTTGCGGCAGGAGCTTTCGAGTGCCAGCGGCGCGCCGCGCCCGGCGGCTACCGTCAATTGAGTTGGTGCGTGACGCTGGTCGCGGAAGTCTATCTCATAGGCATCTTCGGCTCGCCTCTCTATCGCCAGAGCCCCCTGGCCGGGCGCGGACGGGCAGGCGAGGGGATCCAGCCACGAGCATACCCGCTCGCCGAGGTTCAGCCTTGTTCAGTCCCGAACCCGCGAGCGGGATCGCGTCCATCTCCGTCGTCGAGCTTCTCCAGCCGCGAGTCGAAATTGCCGTTCAGTTAGAAGACGTTAGGGTCGGGACGACGTACCGCGCCCGCGCCTGCCGTCCGAGGCTTGCGGCACCCAGCCGATCTCCACGCGGGAGAGCCTGCAAGCTGGCAAAGCGCACACTCAGGAAGCCGTCAAGAGGATCCTCCCGCTCAGGGATCGCCGCGATCGCCAAGCCTTTGGGCGAGATCGAACGCATACGCTTATCGGAATGAGCCACCGCGTCGACGCGCCCCTGCAACAGGGCCTTGCCCGCCTCGTCACGGTAGCTCTCGCGCAGCAGCACCGCCGGCGGCGATCCTCGATTGGGCACGGTCTCGATGAACATGGCCGAATCGAATCACGATCCGCGCCGATCCGCAAGTCCTACATGGACACAATTATAAAACAATTTCCAACCAAAGTCGCTGTTCCATAAGGCTTTCAACCCATCAGAACGCGCAAACTTCGGGCTAGAGCCTGGTGCGTTCAGATCGAACTGATCTGAACGCCGAAAAAGGACCTAGTCGCACCGTCCCTTCTTCTTTTCATCCTCGTCGCAGGTATCGCTGAGCCCTGCCAGATAGCCGAGAACGTCGACCGTGACGATCGTGCGATCGCTTCCTCCGCTGGCGCTGTTGGCGGCCGCCTGGGCGGCCTGCGAGGCGGCGGCCGACGCGGCCGAAGCACTGGTTCCCGCCGACACATTGACCACCGCCCCCGAAGCAACACCGCTGATCGAACCGCCGCTGCCCGTGACCGTGAAGTTCGAGGAGTTGGCGACCTGCAGCGCGGCGACGAAAATGCTCCCCGCCGACCGCACGCCCGCAGCGCCGGCGTCGACTTTGCCGCGAGGCGCGATCAGGAAGATGTCCGGCGCCGGCGTGGACGGATCGGGCTGGAAGGCCGCGATCCCTGCCCCGGAAACCCCGGCCGCCGCATCGATCGTGCTGTAGGCGTTCTCGTCGATGGTGACCGCGATTGGCGGGAAACTGGCCGAATTCTTCGGGCCCTGACCAGCATTGAGGTCCGCGTTCGACGACCACAGCGCGACATCGCCGCCATTCTCGGTAAACAGGCGGCTCTGGTTGAGCAGGAAGTTGCCGTCTGTGAAGCCGTCGATGGAGCCGCCCTGCAGGGTCAGAATGCCTTCGTAGCCAACCGGTATCTGGGTGATGGTCGACGCTTCGAAATAGGGCGAGGAATTGACGGACGGATTGCCCGCATAGAGCGCTCCGCCTTCATAGTCGCGACGCTGCGCCTGCACGGACGTCGCCACTGTCGAGCCGGCCAGCACCTCGCCGCCCGGCCCCAGAATGACAACATCGCCGCCCTGGGCCGTCTGAATGGTCGAGAGCCGGAGATCAAGATTGCCTGTCAGCACTGGCGAATTCGAACCGTTGCTCCCACCGCCAATGTTGTTCAGCGTATAGCCGGCGCTCGCCGGGAACAGGGTGTTTACGGCCTGGTAGCCGCGCGCGTACTGCAGATAGGACGGGCTGGACGGCACCGATGTCTGGATGAGCTCGTTGAAGTAGACGTCTTTCAGCAGATATTGCTGCTGATTGAGCGTCGGCACGATGAGAAATGCATTGTAGGCCTGCTGATAGGTGACATCGAGTGTCCCAAACTGCGCCACCAACAACGACGGATAGTTCAACTGCAGCCAGGGGATCAGCGGCAATCGCTGATCAGCGACCGCCGGCAATACGGCGATCGCCTGATTCAGGCTTACGGCCTGGCCCTTTTCCAATGACTGCGCGACCTGCACCAACGCCGACGGCGGAACCGGAGTCGTGCTGGCGGCGACCTCCTGGTTGTATTGCGAAATGACCGTCGGAGCGATTGTCCGCAGCCAGGTCAGCAGGTCAAGACTGTAGATCTCCTGGTCTCGATTGGGAACCGACTGGCCAGTGGCGGTCGTCGACTGTGTGAACAGATAGCCTGGCAGCGAACCGAAGTTCGTCGGATTCAGGTAGTAGTCAATCAGACCGCTAAAGTTCTGCCCCTTGGCGACACCGAAGGCGGTGAAGATGCTCGCGCCCTGTTGCGGCAGCCAGGGATTGTACAGATTGCCAACCGACTGAATGCCGCCCGCAAAGGTCAACGGACCGGTCGGAACAAAGGTCCCGTTCACGCTCTGGAAGCCGTTGGTCACCGCGGAGTTGAGGAATGGACCAGCGTCGCGGCCGGCTTCGAGGAAGAAGGCGCCCGGCCCGCCGATCACGAAAGTGTTGCCCTGCACGGCCGGAAGTTCCGAGCCGAAAACAATACCGTTCGCTCCGACGCCGGTGACCGGCGTCACCTGGGTGGTCGTGCCGAGGATATCCCGGCCTGCATAGATGCGTGTGACATCGCTCGCCGCCAGATTCTGGCCGATGAAGATGGTGTTGACAAGGTCCAGACCGGCGGTGATGCGGGCCTGTTTGGGCGAGGAGAAGATCAGGTCGGTAATTGACCCTCCAGCCATGATCTCGTTCGGAGTCGGATCGTCGGCGTGGGTAGAGTTGGGGTTGTGCAGTTCCTGCCGGGTAACGTCGGTGGTGTTGGGCAGAATCGCCGGGAAGTTGAATGTGAGGCCGCTGGCGACGCCGCCGATACCACCTAAAGTGGTGAACGACGTGTAGGCCCCGGGCAATAGATTCGGACTTGCGTCCTCCATAGCGATGGTCAGCCGCGCGATACTGCCGTCCGCAAGAAGACGCAACGTTCCAGTCGGGCTCGGGTAGAGAAGGGTGGCGGCAGCGACATTGTTGGCCGTATTCGATGTGGTGATATTCAGGTCATTGGTCAGCGACACCGCCTGCAAGGACCCGGGATAGACCGCCGACTGGGTATTGGCGGTGCCATTGGAGTTTGTCGTGACGACATCTTCGCCGGCATTGGCGATATCGACCGAACCATCCGCAACGATCGAAACAGTGGCGTTGGACGAATAGAAACCTTCCGCGTTGAGGTTTGCCTGGTTCTGGCTTTGATCGGAAACGCCGACGCCGAGAGCGGCGATGCCTTGCAGCGATGCGCTGCCAAGGGCGTTTATCGTCACTGTGGCGTCGGTAAGTCGCAACCGCAGCAGATTTTCGACCGGTGTCGTAGCCGACGCGAGCGTCACCAGTCCGCTGCCCTTGATATTGCCCCGCGCGGTGATATTGACCTGACCGGATGCATCGTCGACGCGGCCGGCAAGGATATTGTCCGCACTGATTGCAATATTGCCGCCACCAAGTGTGACGAGGGCCTGCGACGGTCGTAGTGACGAACCACTGGCCGTGCCGGTTGTCAGGGCAGAAGTGGCGACCACCGAAAGGTCGGTCAGGTTGCCGCCCGCGGTCACCGAGATGTTGCCACCGGCGAGCGTTCCCAGCCCTTCCTTGAACAACTGCGGATTGATCATCGCGTAGGTGAAGGACCCGATTGCCCCGGTGCGCCAGGGCTGGGCGCCGCTACCGATCCACGAATAGGGCTGCTGGACGTTGTTGCCGCCGACACCGCCGAGTTCGCCCTCCAACATCGTATCGCGACGACCGATGATGTCGCCGCCGGCGACCAGACCGATTGATCCACCGCCCTGAGCATAGACCGGATTGGCGATCAGGATGCCCGCATAGCCTGATGGGCTGCCTTGCAGGACTTCACCGTACTGATAGCTGCCCGGCTGTGTCGTGTCGGTATTGTCAGCGGTAATCAGGTTTGCCGCGAGATTGACCTGCACCGTCTGCTTGGTGGCGACATCGAGAGCCGATTGCACGTCGAGGTTGGCCAAATGCCCCGCCGTATAGATCGCGGCGCCGCCCAACTGAACTTGCCCGGGCAGAGCCAGGACGATCTGTCCCTTGCGATTAAGCGTTGTGGCCTGCGCCCCGTTGCTCAGGTCGATCTGCCCGGCTGCGGCAATATCGATATTACCGGTACCCGTACGCACCAGGGTCGGCGCGGTTGCATATGTGGGTTGACTCGCGACCACTTCCCTCGGCGGACGATACTCCTGAGACAGCACCCCGAAGTTCGACGCGACGAAGTTCATGAACTTCGTCGCAAGCGCCAAGGACGTCTCGACGCCGCTGCCGTAATTAATATAGTTGTTAAGGGATACATTCTGGAAGAACGAATTGACCAGATTGTTCAATGTCCGCTGCACCGAGACTGGCGCTGATGAGAAGTCGACAACAGTATATGAATTAGGATTCAGCCCCGCAGATTTATTTTGCGCGAGGAAGGTCTGATACCATTGCTGCACCGATACGGGCGCCGAGGAATTCGCCAGTTCAAGTTCAAGACTGTCGGTGTAGCTCACGCTGCCTGCGGTCGCCTGGAAACTATAGACGTTCTGGCCGGCAACCGTGACGGAGGCCGTTGAACCGGCCTGTGTCGCCAGCGGATCCGCGCTGAGCGCGCCACCAGACCAGTTGAGATCAGCGCCGCCGACAAGCCGGTAGGACCACGAGTTGACCACTGTCGGCGACTTGCCGCCCACGCCAGGCAACAGCGGGAACAATTGCGCGCTGCCGAGTGCGTCACCTTGGCCGCCGGGGAGAGAGCCAAGAGCGTCCGGTGCATTGGCGATGGCGCTGTAAGGGATTGGGTTGGCAAGATAGGAGGACAGCGCTGACTGGCCCGGAAACTCAATCAATACAACGTTGTTGGGATTGCCGTCCACCGACCATGGATCGACCCCACTGCACGAACCCGTGAGGCAGCCAGGCGTCAGGTAGCCCTGGTAGGTGCGGTTGCCGCCGCCCATCGCCGTGTTGAGGTAGTTGGGGTTGGTCTGGTCCTGGAACTGGAAGAAGCCGTCGGTAATGCTGCCATTGAGATCGAGATTGCCGCCCGCTCGCAAGGCCAGGGCGCCGGGCTCACCCGTCACAGCCCCGCCGACACGGTAAGTCAGTTTCGTGAATCTGCCGAACACCGCCGCCTCGTCGCCCGGCAGGACATAATACTCACCAGCCTGACCCGGCACCGGCGCCATCAGACCGGCGGCGGTGGCGCCGGCGACATCCACGACGCCGGCGCCGAGGTTCCAGTTACTGTTGAGGACGATGTCGCCGCTATAGTCGAGTTCAACACCCGGACGGGCATGGAAATTCGCCTGTGAAGCGAGGCCGTGCAGGCCGGCGTAGGCCGAGGATATATTGAAGTTCTGAATGAAGTTGACCAGCGTCCCCGGACCGTTGCCGGCGAGGAAATTGACCTGGCCCTCACCCGTCGCGCTGAGGTCGAGCACCGCCTGGCCATTGACGATCCGCACACCCGTATAGGCGGAGTTCGCGGCGACGGCAGCGAGATCCCACTGCTGGTAACCCTCAAGAACGATACTTGCGGCCCCATTCACGGCGCCGTTGTAGGTAACGTTCACCGTATCGCCGCTGGTCTGCTGGATGACCGGAGCGCGGAATGTGACCGTGCCACCCTGGTCGGCCGCTACATAACTGTAGGCGGAGGTACCGTAGATCGGCACCAGCCGGTTGATTTTGTTGGTGTCGCCTGAGCTCAGTCCGACATTGATTACGGCGCCTGAATCAACGGCAATCGCACCCGACCCCGAAACGCCGATCGTGACGTTACCGCCACTCGCCTGACGCGTATCCGTGGCGCCATAGCCATTGGCCGTGGCGTTGATCAGCGAGCCCGAAGCAAGATGCACACCGTCGACGCCATAGAGGCTGACGTCGCCGCCGACCGTTCCGGAGACATTGATCGTGCCCTCGAGACTCACCGACCCGGCATTTGCAACCAGCGTTACATCCGTCGCCTTGAGGGTATCGCCCGCCGCAAGATCCAGGTTGCCCTGCCCTGTCGTAATCGAAAGCTGGCCGGTGAAAGGGCTGGCCGCTCCGGTCGCGAAAGAGGTGAGATCGAATGAACCCCCGGTATCAAGGGTCAGCGATGCGCCGGACCCTGCCGGGCCGGCGTTAATGCTGGACGGTGAAACCAGAACATTTCCGGTCGGCGCCGAAAGGCTCAGCTTCCCGGCTGGTCCTTGCGCGCCATAGATCGACAGGATGGAGGAACCGTTGACGTTAATGTCGCCGCTGGCGGCTACGAGCATGAGCGTTCCCGCCGGAGCCGAGGCGGTGGTCGGATTCAGGGAGTCTCCATAGGTTTTCAGATACCCAGGCGTAGCCAGCGTCGCCCCGTTGGTGACGATGACCCCCGTGGCGCCCTGCACCTTGAGATTGCCGGCGGTGGCGCGAATCATCGCGCCGCTGACGGTGACCTGATTGCCGGAAATGCTTACGTTCGAACCGGGCGTTCCAGCCGGAGCCTGGAAGCCGGATGAGTTGGATGGCGCGGTGATGTTGACATTACCCGTACTGACCAGGGTCAGCTTCGGCAGCGTCTCGCCAGGTAGACCGGTACCGCGATCACCAATGAAAGGCGTATTGAGAGCGACATTCGCCGATCCGAAATTCAGCCCGCCGACGCCATCGACGACAATGCCATGCGACGCCGTAATGTTCGCGGCCGTGTCGAAGCCGTAGGTGCTGACGCTTCCGTTACTGAACACCACCTGTGCAGCGGAAATATCCAATGTACCCGCGCCGCACGCCGGCGCCCCGGATGCGCCGCACAGCGATGAAGCGCCGCTTGAGTTCGCGAGAGTGAGATCGCCTGCGTTGATGGTAACAGTCCCGCCCTGGGCATTTGCGAGGCCAGGCGCATCCAGGGTCAGGTTGCCAAAGGAGTAGGTACCCGACTGGAATTCCAGAGCGTTGGAGCTCTGGATCGTCAGTTGCTTGGCCTGCGCGATCTGAGACTGCAGCGTCGGAGTGATCACCAGCCCGGTAAGACCGGTCGAACTGGACGCAAAGGTTACCGTGCTGGCGCCAAGGGCCAGGTTGGTCGCATCAAGCCTGGTATCGGGTGAGATCAGCAGATTGCCCGAGGACTCCGCCTCGACCGATGTTCCCTGGAGCGTCGCACTGCCGAGCGTCACCGCGCCTGGCGTGACGCTCGACTGGATGCCGCTGCGCACGAGCAGGCGCTGTGGTCCATTGGCCACACGCAGGAAGCCGCCCTGGGCAGACTGCGTCGGCGCGGCCCCGCCCACGATCAGATAATTGCCAGTCGATGGGTCACTGACGTTACCGCTCGCAACGATGGATGCGCCGTCGGCGACTGTCAGGGTCGCGCCGACGCCATTCGTAGCCAGCAGGACTTCCGGCGCGCTGATGGTTGCGCCCGACTCAACTGTGATCTTGTTGGTGGTCACACCAAGAGACGTTGTTCCGTCCGCGTTATCGGTGCGTACGCCGCCCAGGAACAGGCTCGCGGCATTGAGATCCGAGAGGCTGGTGGTGGTCAGGACAATCGAACCAGGCGCGCCCGAACCACCGTTCGCGCCGACGATATCGAGCGAGGTCCCGCTGATATCGACTTCCGAGCCCCGGCCACCGGTGGCCGGCGTCGTATCAAACACACCATTGATAAGCAGGGACGAAACCGGCGCGAGGATCAGACGGCCGGCGTCGGTCGCCAGGCGTGGAGTGGTCACGCCACTCTTGGCGGCGTCTGCGGCAAAGGTCTTGTTTCCGTAGGTCAGAGCGATCTGGGAATAGCTGCGGAACACTGATTGCGACTGAACTTCGAATACCACCGGAGTGGCCTGGTAGGCGCCCGCGGGTCCCTGGCCAAAGTAGCCGGAGACGACGTCCGTGCCGTCCAGCAGCGTCGACGCACCATTGGGGGGCGGGGTCGCCGCGCCGGTATCCTGCACAACACGCATGCCGCCCGGCAGCATGGCATACTGTGCGGGAAGCAGAGTGTACCACCCGGCGGCCAGTCCGGGCGCGGCATTCAGGTAGACACGCTCGCCGACCTGGCTTGGGCCGTAGAGGCTGGAGTAGTTGGCCGAGTAGATCGGATCGAATGGCGCGACAGCGGCATTGGCCATGCTCGGCACGATCGCGTATACTTGCCGACCGTCAGGATACTGATAGCCGTGGTTGCTGCTGAACGAGTAAGAGTTGAACTGGCTGAGGACATCGCGCGACCCGCCGATGCCCGAAATGAATTCATAGGCGTAGATATCGCCGCCACCCTTGAGGTCGACAGTTGCACCTGAGGCCACGTTCACGTTGGCGCCGGCGAGCTGGAGCACGGCAGCCGGGGGTGCGGTCAGCGGGTTGCTGTTCGTGGGGTTGAAGAACCACTCGATCTGGTCGGTGGTCGTGCCATAGGGAATGACGAGGCCGTCCGTGGAAACCGACGTGATGCTGCCGGCGCCCAGGGTCAGATTCTGGGTTGCGACCGGAGCAAAGACACTGGTCGTCGAAGAACCTAGATTGATTGTTCCGAGCGGCGCGCGAAGTACGCCGTCCTGGACAATCGTCGTCGCCTGCACGTTGAGCTCGCCACCGGCGGAATACGGCGTCGCCGGCGTCACGCCGGCAGCCTTTTCGAAGGTGATGACACCCGTCGGTGAAGCGGAGGAAATACTGAAGTTGGTCCCGGTCGTCGGATAGACCTGACCGGCCGTAATGGTCAGGTTGCCGTTAACCGCCAGCTGTCCGGCTAGCGAGGGGGTGGTCGGCGTCGAGGTGGCGATATTGTAGACCAGTTGCCAGGGCTCGACCCCGACGAGTTGCAGATCACTGCTTGAGTTGAGATTGACCTGGCCGACCGAACGATCGAACAGAACCGCGCCAGTGACGCCGATCGCTCCGGCATTGAACGTGACCGTATTGTCTCCGACCGTTCCATAGGCCGGCGTGGAGAAGGACTGGAACCCGCCTTCGAGGCCGACATAGGCGGCGTTGATGGTCAGCGCGCCACCGGAACTGATCCTGGGGGAATAGAGGTCTCGCGAGGAGCCGCTGGACGGGTCGAGCCCGCCATCCTGGGGCTTGCTGGTGAGAAAGAATGCGCCGCGGAGATTGAGCGTGACATCGCCGAGCGTGTTCAGTGCGCCTTGTGCGACAAACGTGTCGAACCCGGACTTGGTGATGGCATCGGCCGATATCTGCGCCGTATCGACGGTGTAGACTCCAGGCTGCGGATTGGCCGGCTCACTCTGGGTGAGCACCGGGTTCAGAACGGTAAGGATTCCGCCCTGTGCGTTTGCGGCGCCGCCCTGGGCCTGGATCAGCGCGCCGGCGATCGTCCCCCCCGAGCCGAGCCTGAGTGAACCGCCGTTGCTCCAAATCTGGGTCGGTGCATAGCCGATGGACGGAGCCCCCGACAGATTCGATATCGTGGTGGACGGGCGGTCAAAAATGGCGGAAGCGCCCTGCAGATTGATTGCCGAGTTCACCTCTGCATTGAGCACGTCGGCAACAATGTCCGCCTTCAGTGCGACGGGCTGCCCGTCATCGAAATAAGGCGATACGCCGAGAACCGTATGGAAGATCGGCGCGGCGGTCGAGGCGCCCGATGCTCCCGACGTCCGAAGTGAGCCGCCGTTGATGACGACGCCGTTGACGAATCCGGCCACGGGCGCTCCACCCGACGGCACGGCGCGCGGATTGACGATAGCTTCGCCGGCAAGGTCGGTCACGCTTCCCGCGGACAGACGCACGCCTTCTCTCGCGTCGAGATTTCCCAGGAGATAGATCGAGACATTGCCGGCGACTTGGCCGTTGCTCAGAACCGTACCGTTTAGGTCGGTCAGTCGAAGCGCGTTGGCGCCACCTTCCGATATCGATCCATCCGCCGCGATGCTGAAAACGTCGGACAGGCTGTGAGCAGCGATGACGTACTGACCGGTGAGATTGAGGGATTCACCACCCGTCAACTGACTGCTTGAGGCGTAGAGCGTCGGCAGCCCCTCGCTCTGGACAATCGCGCCACCAGGGATGTGGATGGTTCCCTGGTTCCATAGCTGGCTGACCGTCAGTACGCCGCCAGCCTGCCCCTGAATGGATCCGCCCTTCGCCACGTCGAGCTCGAGAAGCCCATCGAGCGACAGGTTTACCGGACGGGCATCCCAGGCGTCGGTGGGAACGATGGGGGTCAGCACCGTGTTGAGGTCGCCGCCCGTGGCGAACCCGCGGAGCATTGCGGTCTGGGAATCGCCAAGCAACGGGGAGAACATCGATTCACTGAGCGACAATGTCTGGCCGACGCCGACGGTGACAACCTGGGTCGCGAGAACGGCATTGTAGCCGCCCAGACCGTTGGTGAATGCGTTAGGGATCAGATCGGTGGCGTAGGACTTGATGTTGTAGTTCGCGAACCCGGTCTTCGAGAAGAAATCCAACGGCAGAGCGGCGCCGGTCGATGTCACCGAATCGCCGAACGTGAATGACGGGGCGGTGAGATTGAATGTGCCGCCGCCTCCGAAGCCGTGCGCGAGGATCGAACCGCCCGCGATAGAGACGTGTCCTGTGACAGCCGACGGATTGATGGCGACGACGCCGGTTCCACCCGTCGAATTGATGATCGTCGTTACCCGGAAGCCGGAATACGAACCCGGCAGCGACCCCGTCGTGACATTGGTGAAGTCGTTGGAGAACGGGAAGAAATTGTCTTCATCATAGAGGCTGACACTGCCTCCCTTGGCCGTCAGCGTCAGATTGCCGTTGTGCGCCACATAGCTGCCGCCGGTGACATTGAGGATGCCCCCGATGTTGACGAGAATACTGCCGCTTATGTCGGTGCTTTGCGTCAGGGCGCTCGAATTGTCGGCGCCGACCGAGATGTCCAGCGGCGCCACGCGCGGCGCCGTCAACAGGGTAATCTCGCCGCCATTGAGATAGGCGGATCCGACCAGCTGGTCGGCTGTCGCATTATAGTCATTGGCCCAACGGCCCGCGACATTCAGTTGGCCATTGATGGTGATATCGAACGACCCCGGTCCGGCGACCGTCGGGTTCAGAACCGAGCCGCCCAGACCACCGCAGTCCAGAATGTCCGCGGTGCGAAGGTCGATCGATCCGCCGGGCGCGGTAATCTGGCCATTCACGGTGAGCGACCGGCCGGCGACCGCCTCGAAAGCGCCGCCCGCATTGAGATTCACGTTGGCGCCGGCCTCGACCGTGATCGAACCGGACGTTTCCAGCGTCAGTTGGCTCAGTCCCATCGACGAGATGGAGTCGGCGTTGAGGGAGATCACATCCAGTCGACTGACCGGCAGAACCGAGGAGAGCGGACGCTGCGGGATGATCAGGCTGCCGTCGGCGGCGAAGGTTGCCGTCTGGCCGTAGGTCAGGTCGGAGGACACCGGCGAGTACCCGGCGGTATCCACAAGGTCGATGTCGCCACCGCCGGTGAAATTGCCCAGGCTGTCTACTCCCAGCGCCTGGATATCGAGATAACCGCCCGAGGGAAGTTGCGAAGGCGCGCCCTGCAGGTTGCGAATATCGCCGTAGATGGTTCCCTTCGCTGTCCCCTGCACCGAATCCTGAATCTGCTCCGCCCCAGGGAATGCCTGCGCAATCACCTGACCGTCGAGAACAACGACCGAAGACTTGATATTGAGCGAACCGGCGTCGCGGCCCTCGGTATATTGGCCCTCCATGTGCGCGCCAGTGAACAGAGGGTTGGCGAAGGTCTGGCTTACGCCCCACCGCGACTGAGTCGTTGTGAAGCCATTGTAAACGCCGACATATCTGTCGTTGGGGTTCGCGTAACCGATGTTGACCACTTCGCCATTGGCGTCGACCAGCTGGGTCGTCTGTACAATCCCGGCCTGGAATGTCCTCCAGCCCCCGGAAATATCAATCGAAGCGCCTGACTTGATGACGACGTCCGGAATCTGCGTCGCGCCGGTTCCGGTCGCCACGCTAGGCGCACCGACGGTGACATTTCCTCCCGTGGTCATCAGTTCCGACGCGCTGACGCCGACCTGCTGATAATAGCTGGCCGCGGGAATCAGTGGCGAGCCGATCCACGCCACACCGTTGGAGTTCACACCCGACAGGCGAGGGTCAACGTAGACGATCGCCCCGTTAAGGAAACTGGCGCGATAGGTCGGCGTGTCCTGCAGGGAGTTCTGGGTAACGGGGCTGATCTTGATGGCGTTGGTGGTGGCGGCCACAAGGACGTTCTGTACGCCGGACGCATCAATGACGGCGCCGCTATCGATGAAGACACGGCCCGCCGTCGGCGTTTCGGCATTGGTCAGCGTTGTCTGGCCAGGATCGGCGCCGATGGTGATGTTGGCGCTGGGCGCATAGATGAGGCTGTTGGCGCCGATATCGATCGCTGAACCGGTGTCACCGATACGGATGACCGATGTCTTGAAGTCGGCCAGTGTGTTCGGATCCTGCGGGATCGTCGCGGCGCTGGAATCCGGTGTGATGGCCAGGACGGCGGACGGGTCGAACTGGATATTGCCCGCCTGGATGTTGATGTAGCCATTGCGGGAAACCGCGGTCGTCGACGTCAGCACACCGCCATCCATGACCGCGCCGACCGGCGTCGCCTGAAGGGAAATATAGCCCTGCGGAACATCCAGCGACGCATTGGCGAGGTTGTCGACGTAGTCACCCGTCGAACCGCCCAGCGACACGGTCGAAATCTGCAGGCCGCGCAGGTTTGGGTCGACGCTGGTTGTGGTCCCCTCCGAGCGGGTGAAGGTGACGGCCCGGCCGGAAACCAGACTGATCTGCCCCTCGGGCGAGCTGAGCGCGCCGCCATTGACCACCCGTGGCGCCGCCAGGACGATGTAGCCGCTGCTGGCGCTGTTGATCGACGCGCCCTGTTGGACCTGCACCTCACCTTCGAGGAGAGGATCGTACTGCGTTCCCGTTGTTGTGATGCCGGTGGCCTGGGCCGAGAACGTGTAGAGACCGCTTCCCTGACCATTCTGGTCGGAATAGCCGAGAAGACCGAGGCTGAGGAATTCGTTGTCGCGGTCGCTCAGGCTGGCGAGCGTGCCGGCGCCGTTTACGAACTTCAGATTGTAGCCAAGTTCAAGACTGGTGGCGACGAATGAGTTGACGTTAACCTGCGATGTGGCCCCGAAGATCACACCATTCTGGTTGATGACAATAACGGTGCCGTCAGCCTTGATGGAGCCAAAGATCTGGCTCGGCGCGGGCGCAAGGTTGGGATTGCGCAGACCGTTGGGCATCAACTGGCCGACAACTCGATTTACCGCGATCCAGCTGGGCTGACCCACGCCGTTCTGCTGCTGGACGAAATCGACCGTCGTATTCTGACCGACATTGAAGGTGGTCCAGTCAAGGACCGCCTGCGACTTGTTCTGAACGATATCGATCTGGTTGGGGTTCTTGGAGTCGACCGTCGGCAGGGCGGCGCCATCCCAGGTGTGCAGCCCGGTCGGATCGTTGGCCGCGGTCGTAACGTTCGGCGCAACCTGCAGGCCACCGAGGATGAGACCATTCGGTACGCCATGGTTCAGGGCCGCCGCCGCGGCGCGCGCGGCCGACTGCGCCTGTTGCGCCATGGTGACGGTCTGGGTCAGTTGCGCCTGATTTCTCATGGAGCGCGCCTGCGCCGCCGCCATGGCCGCATTGACCGGATTGGAGAAGGTCGAGCCAGTCAGCGCAGCCGTCGCCGCGGCCGGAATGCCTCCCGGACCGATCGCTCCATGCAGCCCCGCGATGGTCTGCGCCGCTGCCTGGCCCGCGCCGAGAGCCCCGACCATGGCGGCGATACTGACGCCGCACGTCAATCGCGCCCGATTGGCGAGGGGAGAAAGGATCCGGGAGCTCTTCGAACGGGTCATATTATGGCTCTTGGGTTCGGATGTCCGATGGACTGGCGCGGGTATCGTTCCGTAGGCTGACGTTCACGGAGTCGAGTTGGATCAGGACGGAGCCTGCTTGCCTTGAGGCTTCGGCGGCAGGGCATCGATGCGCGGATCGCATTTGGTCGCGCGGATGGCATCCTCGTTTTCCTGGGCGATATTCTCCAGGTGCACGCGGGTGAAGCCGATCACCGGCTCTCGCGCCATCAGCCTTGTCCCCAGGGCAACGTGATTGTACCGATCGAGCAGGCGCTCGGCGAATTGCGTCAGTCGAACATTCTTTACGTCGCATGCCTGGGAAATGTTGGTCTGGGTGGCAAGTTGAGCCTTGAGCTGATCGCGCTCGGCCGCCAGCGCGCTGCCCTCGCTGGTCGCCTGATTGTAGGCCGCCCTGTATTTCTCCAGCTCAGCCTGGGTTGCGGCGGCTGTGGATTGTAGGGCCGCAAGGTCCGCCTTGGCCTTATCCGCATCGGCCTGGGCGGCGAGCGCCGTCGCGGCACGGCCTTCCGCCGCACGAAGGCGCGCCTGTGTCGCCGCCAGTTTTGCCTTGAGCGCGGCCGTGTCGGGGCTGGACGGGACGGGAGCCGGAGTCGCAGCTGACTTTGCAGCAGCCTGCTGATCCTGCAGCTCGCGCAGCTGCATGACGGTAGAGCGCAGTTGCTCCCGCAGTTTGTCCGCCTCGGAGCTGTCGTCGGCCCGAGCGAGGCCGCCAGCAAATGCCAGCGGCAGGACAAGGGCAATAACCTTTACGATGCTCCGTCCCCCGAAAGAGGATCGATCCAGCGACCATCCAAGCACGGTCATCATCAGAACCTCGTATTCAGTTCAAGTTGCAGGACATCGATTGCCAGAGGCACGCCATAAATCTGGTTGGCGCTGAACCACTTGGCGTTGATCCAGGTATTGTTGGCAAAATAATAGGCTGCGGTGATGTAGTAACCCTTGGCGTTGGTGCCGCCGAGGTGGAAATCGTGATCGTTGAAGGCATCAAGAACCGCGTCTGGTTCGATATACTTGTACCCGACGGTGAAGTTCCAGTCGCCGATCACACCCGGCCGGGGATTACCGACAGTTGCCCGGATCAGGAAGGCGTTATTGCCGCTGTGGTACGCACACACCCCCGAAACGCAGCCGTCATAGTTGTCGACGATGGCCGTGCCGTTGGAGAGCGCCCGGGCCGGATCGTAGGCCAGATTGCGCGCATAGTTGCCGGCGATCTGCAGGCGGGTCGTGCCGAACAGCGGCATCTCGAACTCACCGGTCACGTCCAGCACGTGGTAGTCGTAGGACAGCCCGAGGAACTGCGGCGTCGCGTAGACCAGGCTCCCCGGATTGGGAATGATATTCCGCAGCAGGAACAGCGAGTTGCCCTTCTGCATGAAGGCCGGCCGGGTGTTGTCAGTAGAGCAGGCGTTGTTGCCGTCGAACAGGGCGCAGGGCTGCGACGGCACGCCCTGAAGATGGAAGAAATCATAGTAGGCGACGGCGCCCTTGACCGACCAGCCCAGCGGATCGGGTTTGAATTCCGCGCCCGCCTGCAGAGCAAACAGCCAACTGGTGCGATCGCCCGCCTTGGGAGAAGCGTTTGTCGGCGTATTGTTGGCGACATAATTCAGCGGGAACGCGCCACCTGAACCGAACAGTTTCAGCCCCGGAGGACCGAATTCCTTTGACGCCTGGGCGGCGGCGCCGTCGAAGTTCAGGTTGTCGTCGTACACCAGATCGGTGTGCATGAACGGATTGGGGAAGCGACCAAACTCCGCCGAACCCCAGTAGACCGGGGTCAGGGTAATGTAGGCCTGGTCGAGCCAGATGTTGTTCTTGGCCAGACCGCCGCCCAGCAGTTGGGTGGTCGACACCGGGCTTCCGTCGCTGCCTGTCGCCAGGCGAATGGTCGCCTTGACGCCCTTATAGACATCGGCCGTCATCCCCAGACGCGCCCGCAGGCTGAACTGGTCCAGCCGGTTGTTGGTGGTGTTGAGGATCGGAATGCCGTTGGGATTGGTGATCGGATTGGTGTCGATCGGACCATTGCTGTTGAATGTCGCGTAATCGACGTACGGAACGTAGTTGTTCGCCCCATAGAAGTTGAACTGGTCGCGGAAGCGCAGATCACCGCTCCAGGTGATGCGGTTGACCCACTCGGGCACCGCGTTGCGCGCGGCCCAACCCTCGGCCTGGGCCTGGGCGAGGACATCCTGCTTGATCTCGTCGCGAATCTGGTTGCGGACAACTTCGGGCACATAGGGGATGCGCACAACGCCTGGCGCGGGTGGCGGCAGGTTCGCGGTGGCCGGCATGGCGGCGGCGGCTGTGCGCGCCTGCATGGCCTCGTCCTCGGCCTGCTGGCGCAACGCATCGGCGGCGTCCTGAGTGATCACGCCCTGTTTGACCAGCAGGCGGATCAGGTTGATGACCATGCTCTCCGACGGCGGCGGGTTGGCGGTCGAGACGGGCTGCGCGGCCGGAGGCGACTGGACCGAAGTCGAGGGCGCCGTCGCCATCGCGTCGCTCTGCGCCAGCGCCGGCCCGGCGATCATCGCCGCGCCGAAGGCGGCGATCGTGCGATGCGACACCGCGGCAAACCGGGGCGCAAAGTAGTTCGGGGTCATGCTGGGTCCTTGTTGATAGGGCGTCGGACAGCCGGGGAATTGTTTGATGCGTTAGCGGCCGTGGTCATGAGCGGCGGCTCTTGACTGAGATTTCCTGGGGAAACCGCATGTTCGGAGGCGGTGGTTCGCTCAGCGGGCGCATGGCCTGAAACAGCGAGAACAAGCGCTTGTCTATCTGCGGATCGCCACTCGAGCGGGCGACCTTGGCGCGCCGCAGGCGCCCATCCGGCTCGATCCAGATGCCGACGCCGGCATTGAAGACACGGGCGCTCAGCTGGCCATCCGACTCGATGACGCGCTGGAGTTCCTCGCGGACATACTGGCGATAGTTGGCCTCGGCGAAACTGTTGGCGCCGCCAGTCGGCGCGCCACTTCCCGTGGAGGCCCCGCCGATCGACATGCCGCCCCCCGAACCGGCCTTGATGCCGAACGCGTCGCCGCCTGCCTGCGCGGGCCCCGATATGGTCAGCTGCCGCGGCTCATCAGCGGCCTTTGGGGTGTCCTGCTTGGGCGGCTCGATCTGCTTTTCCGGCGGAGGCTGCTTTTCTGGCGGCGGCGGAGGGGGCGGCGGCGCGGGCGGCGGAGGCGGCAGCAGATTGACGTTGGGGACCTGATCGGGACCACTGCTCACACCCGCAATGTTCTGGCTAAGCCAATAGACGCCGCCGGCCATCAGTACGGCCACGACGGCCGCAACTATGCCGCCGATCGGACGCTTAGGTTGTTTTTTCACAGGTTTTCTGGCCATGGCGCGCCGCCCGTTCGGGGCGATTATCCTGCTTTTGGCTTGCCGGTGACGAGACCGACCTTGTCCAGGGACAGTCGGCGCAGAAGGTCGAGGACGTCCATGACCTTCTGGTACTGCACGACCGAGTCGCCCTTGACGACGATCGGGAAGTCCGGGTCGAGCGCCTTGGCCGTCCGCAGGCGGCTTTCCAGATCGGGCAGCGTCACCGGGTAGGCATCCAGGAAGATGTCACCCTTGTTGTCGATCGTGATCGCCTTGGTTTTTGGCTTCGCCAGGCTGATGGTCGAGCTCGCCTTGGGAAGGTCGACCTTGATCCCCTGTACGGCGGCTGTGGTCATGATGATGAAGATAACCAGCAGCACATAGGCGAGATCGAGCATCGGAGTGATGTTGATCTCATCGTAGGGCTTGTCTTCGTCTTGAATCTGCATGGTGAATTCCCCTATTCGGCCGCGAGCGAATGGGTGACTTCACTGTATCGTTCCGAGATACTCGTGATGAACTCATCAACGAACACTAGCGTGTTCGCGGAGATGTCCTTATTGCGTAGCAGGATGTAGTTGTATCCAAACAGCGACGGGATAGCGACGAACAGACCGGCGATGGTGGCCAGCAGGGCGGCCGAGATGCCTGGCGCGATGGCGTTGATGTTCACGTCGCCCGCGGCGGCGATGTCGGCGAAGGTAATCATGACCCCGACCACGGTTCCCAGCAGGCCGAGGAACGGTCCGCCGGAGATCGAAATGGTCAGGACGACGAGTGAGCTTGAGAGCTTCTGGTTTTCACGCACCAGGCTGGTGTTCATCAGCGATCGGATGACCTCTACGCCCTCCTCGGTAACCGTGCCGGTTCCACGCTTGGCCCGTCGCGCCATCTCCTGGGCGCCGGCATGATAGACCCGGTAGATCGGCGAGTCGTCGAACTGGCCCGGTTCCAACTGGCTGTCGAGAGCGACCGGCTCACCGCCGTGTTCGTGGAAGAACTCCAGGAACTCGTCGTTCGCCGCGCCGGCCTTCAAGGCGTAAGTCACCTTGGTGTACATGACGTAGACGGACCCCACGAGCATCGCCGCGAGAATGCTGATGATGAACCAGGCCGGGGCGTCGACGTGGGTGACGATCAAACCCAGTGAGCCGAAGCCGATCCCGGCCTGTTTCTGCTCCTGCGCGTAGCTCAGCGTGCGGGTTTCGGCGCCCTGTGTGGACGCATCGACCTGGATCAGGGCCGCCGGACGGGCGACCTTGGAGATCTCCACTTCATCGATGTCGCCAACAAAACCGGCAAGATCACCACCGGCGGCAACGTCGCCGCCGAGAGCGGTCGAGCCATTCAGGGACGGCATGGCGCCGGCAAGATTGGCCGCGGCGTGTCCGTTGACATAGAGGGTGACGACCTTGCCATCGGCGGTAACGGCAATGTGGGTCCACTGATTGCCCACGATCGGCGCCGTCGCGGCCGCCTTCTGCACCGCGCCGTTATGCACCTCGACGAACGGCACACCCTGGTCGAGGCCGACGATCAATGCGCCGCCGCCGTCGCGATGGACGTAGACCGCCGCGCGCGGTTGCGGCGCCGCCGTCTTGACCCAGGCGCTGAAGGTGAACGGTCCGCCGGCCGCGACGGTCAGGGAGGGGCTGGGGGCGACGATTACCGCGCCGCCGCCCGCAAACTTGCCGCCCTTGCCGATGATCGAGGCCTGCTCCAGGTCAGCAATCGGAGTCTGGGCGGAGTTGTGGTTGGCTGTCGCATCGGCCGGCGGGCTGCCGGCGGCGCCATCGAAATGATAAACGAGGCTGTAGTCGGGGTCGTAGGTGCCAGCCGGATCGTCGGCCGGCGTCGCCTTCTTGTTCCCGTAATACATCCAGATCGGTTTGGCCGCGCCGGCCGGGAATGCCGGGACGTCGACCCACACGGCCGCAACCTCGACCAGCGGGTCGAACGACTCGATGTGAAAGGCCAGCGGCGTCTTGTCGTCGCCGGCGACGAAACGAAGGTCGACGCCCTTGTCGGTGGCGTTGCTGAACTTGAAGTTGCCGTGGTGCAGACGGATCAGCAGGGGCACGCGGCCGGCGGGCTCCGCGACATTGCCGCCTTTGGCGGACGTGTCGATGGTGATCTGCTGGCGAAACGGCCAATCCTTGTTCCACCAGGCATTCGCCGCCGCAGGAATGGTGGCGAAGGCCATGATCACAATCATCATCAAGGCACGCATGTTGAAGGTCCCCATCTGCGGCGCCATTCTTGAATTAGTCCGGGAGCGAAGCTGCGGCTGGCGCATGTCTATTAGAATTCCGTTTTGACGCTGAACGCGGCGCGCGGACGATCCGCGCGGGTGATCGGGCCGTCGGTCAGAGGAAAGGCGAGATTGGCTTCACCGGACAGATGCTTGAGGATCTGCAGGCGAATGCCGATGCCGGCGCTGTAGAGGTCGTAGAAGTCGGTTTGTTCGGGCAGTGGCGAGAGCACCTGGACAACGGAGCCATCAAGGAACGTGTAGACGCGTAGCTCATCGACGTAGCCGCCGAAAAAGCGGGCCAGCGACGGCGAGCGCAGCTCCAGGCCACCGGAAAGTCCCTGGTCGCCGATGGCCTCCGCCTGAAGATATCCGCGAACGGACGAGAGACCGCCACCGGCGAACTGTTCGGCCGCGACGAGGGGATTGTCGGCGAGTTGGCCATCCAGACGAAGGAATCCCTGGAAGCCTTTCGGAAGTTCGCGCGTGAAGGATGCGTCCAGGTTGACGCGGAAGAAGTTCTCGGTGGCGTTGTAGCGGTTCTGCTGAACCGTAAAGAGGTCACTGCCGAGGCCGCGGGTTCCGGCTGTCACGCCGAGTGAGATCTTCGCTGTGCCGTGGGCGTCCGACTCTTGAAGCGTGTAGGTCGCGCTGAGCGGAAAATAGTCGATGTAGGACGGGTCCAGGGAGCCCTCGACCTGGTTATTGTGCTTGAAGTCGACGCCCGCGCTGAGCGACTCGGCATATGAGCCAAGATTCGGTAACTGGATGATCGCCCGAGCGCCGATCGTATAGCCCTTGCCCAGGACATCGATGCCGCCGATCGCGGATACGTTGCTGTTTGAATGATAGCCATAGACCAACAGGCTGACGGGCGTCGTCCACAACGGAGCCAGGTAAGACCCCGCGAATACCTCTGAATTGGAGCGGTTGGTGGGCGATACTGAATAAGTGAACGACGCGCTGTGACCCAATTGCCAGAGATTGTCATAGTGCATCGTCGCAACCAGCCGCAGAGGATCGGTGTTTGGACTGTGATCGTTGTTCAATTCGACGCTGCCATGAACCGGCAGAGTGTCGCTGACCTTGAGATCGACGTCGACCGTGCCGGGCGCCTGGCCGGCGCGCAGCAATGGCGTCACCCTGCGGTCGCCCAGACGATTGACGTCGGCCAACTGCTTCTGCGCCGCGTTGAAATCGGGGACCTGCCCCTCCTTCAGCGCTGGCGTCTGGGTACGGATGAAGTCGGGAGAGAAATAGCGGCTGCCGGTAACCCGCAACCTGCCGACCGCCGCCTCGACGACATGCAGTCGGACGACCGCATCGGCAACGGTTTGCGCCGGCACATCGACCACAACCGACTGGTAGCCGCGTTCATGATAAGCCTTTTCCAGAGCAGCCCGCGCGTGCTCGACATCATCGCGCGTTCGCCCCGGTCCCATGAAGGGATACACCGCCTTCTCGATTTCCACCTGCGGCAGGATCGTCGCGCCGTCAACATCATAGGCTTCAACGTCGAAGGACGGTTCCGCTGATGAACGCGCAGAAGTCTCGGCAGGCGACTGCGCGCTGTCCGCGGCGTGGGAAACGCCGACAGAAGCGAGAATGACGCAACAACCCATCAAGGATGTCCAGCACGTCCTTTCAGTTGTCAGACGTCTCTGGCGCATAGTTAGAACAATTTCTCTCGGATCAGACAGATATAAATCGCCCTCCGTGGGCTGATCATGGCCGGTCGTTAGCGCAAGGATGTGAAACGATCAAGACAATGCTAGGTCGGCGGCGCATCTTTTGACACCGATATCACGCATTCCCGCCGATACACTTGCGATGTTAGTTTTTCTATTTTATGATAATAGCTTACCTTAAATCATACACGGTTTTTGTGACAGTGCCGTGACGGCCCGGCGCGCCATCGAACCCAGTGTTTCCACGCCCCATCGACAGCCTTGCGGCGCGCGCCGCTACATCTTCGCGACAACGATGCGTACAAAATGTGGCCGGCAAGATTCCACCTCAAGCACCTAATTCACCTAACTTTTTCCGCAAACATCGATTTGGATTTCGGCGCTCTAATACGTTCCGCTTTCGGACAAAAATAGACTTATTTTTACTTAACTGTCACAATTCTTTAACTGAAACGTTACTTGACGCCTCGTCCGATTTCCGGGCAATAGCGTCCTACCTCAGGGCAGAGCCGGAATCATCATGACAAGGGCATTTGCCGACGAAAGAGGTCGCCACCCGGCGCGGCCGGAACCGCATTGCGGAACCGTTCCACGAGTCAACGACAAGATTGCTCACCCCATCCACGAAACCGGAAAACCATCCACCATGACCAAATTCAAACTGATGGGGGCCACCGCCCTTGTCGCCGCCACGGCGGCACTCGGCGGCGTCGCCCACGCGGCCCCCACAACCACCCTTTACGGCGCCGGCTCTTCGCTCGACGCCCCGTACCTCCGTCAGATCTTCGATTGCTACGGCAATGCCCCAGCCATTTACGCCGGTTCCGCCACGCCCAACCAGGACGGCTTCTCCGTTAAGGGCAGCGGCTTTACCAATCCGACCGTCCTGCCGGTGTCCTATTTCAACTACGCGCCGGCCACTGGTACGCCGCAGAACTGCAACCCGACCGCCGGGCAGGAAACCAATACCTCGCTCCAATTCGACTATCTGTCGACCGGTTCGGGCACCGGCCTGAAGGGTATCTTCAGTCACAGCGCCTCGACCTATTGGGGCGATGAAGTCACCAACGTTCAGTCGAACACGCTGCTCGCCATCCCGGCCGTGAATTTCGCGGCGTCCGATACGGCGCTCAGCGCAACCGATGTGGTTGACTATAACAACTGCGGCGGCCTCAGCACCTGCACCGATCCGACCACCGGCATTGCGCTGGGCACCGCCTTCCCGATCCCCGGACCCAAGTATGGCGCGGTCATCCAGGTGCCGATCCTGATCACGGCGATCGATCTGGCCTATTCGGCCGAATACGGCCGTTATCTGGACAGCAGCAGCGTGATGCACCACTTCCACTTCCACGTTGCGCATCCGCGTACCGACGGCAGCGGCGGTCTGGTTCTTTCCGCCGCGACCTACTGCAAGATCTTCGAAGGCCAGATCACCAACTGGAATGACGCGGCGATTACCGCCGACAACGGCGGCGTGAGCCTGCAGGATCCGGCGGAAGCATCGGCCGGTTTCTCCTTCAGCGTACCGCTCGTCCTGGTTGGCCGCAGCGACAGCTCGGGTTCGACCTCGATCTTCACGCGTCACATCGGCGCGCAATGCCCGAGCCTGCTGACCTCCGGCACGCAGTACTATCCGGTTGGCCAGACCAACTCGACGCTCCCGTCGGGGCTGATCGCGGCGACCTGGACCAGCACCAACCCGAACTACGGTCCGGGCAGCGGCGTCACCGACGTCGCCGGCAAGTACACCGTCGCCAGTGGCAGCGGTGGCGTGGCCGCCTACATCAACTTCGATCCGAACAACAATCCGACCACGGCCGGCACTGAAGTTGTCCAGGGCCGCCTCGGCTACCTCGGCCCGGACTACGTCCTGCCGTACGTGACCAACACCGGCAACAACACGTTCGGCCTGAACACGGCCAGCCTGCTGCGTCCGGGTGGCCTCCGCGCCATCGTCCCGTCGCCGACCACAACCCTGGCCGCCTATACCGGCATCAACGCGCCGACCGGTGCTGCGATGGCGGACGCGTCCAACTGGGTGCAGGCGCCCAACACGACGGCAACAATCGCTATCCCGCCGAAATCGACAGCCTATCCGATCGCCGGCTCCAGCAACCTGCTGACCTACACCTGCTTCAGCGGCGCGGCCACGCCGAACGCCCTCAAGGCCTTCTTCAAGTGGTTCACGACGTCGAAGACGGTTACGGACACCAAGCTCGGCCTCTACGCCAAGGCCGGCCTCTCACCACTGCCGACCGCGTTCCGTAACGCGATCAACCAGGAGTTCTTCAACCCGATCACGACGACGAAGGCCAACCACCTCTACGTCAGCACCGCCGGTTCGGCTACCGACACGCAGTGCACCGCGATCACGCCGGGGGCCTGATAACCCTCTTCGAACCTGGTTCGAACAAGTCCATGGCGGCCCCGGGTTTCCCCGGGGCCGCTTTCTTTTGGGGCTCTATGCAACGACTTGGCCAAGGGCGAAGGCTCAGTCAGAGGTTGTGGAGGCGCCCTCCGGGCCGCTGCCCCAAATCAGGCCCTTGCATCAGGCGCACGACAAAAACTAGGGCGGTACGGAACCGTGAGGAAGAGCCGGTATGTCACTCCCGCCTATCCATTCGTTTGCAACCATGTCCACAGCCCGTTGCCAAAGGGTAGACCCTGCCGGCCGGGGTCGCAGCGGAGCGCTCTGCGAAATCCGCCATAGCAGCGGCGGCGCCGTCTTTTGTATGTGTCAATCCGCCACATGAACGCCAGACTGGATTCACTGTAATGGGAAATTAATCATTTTCTACCGCAATGAAGCCATGGATTTATGGCTCGGGCGACCAAGCAGAGTCCGTATGGAATCTGTGGAGAGATCGGTTTAGCGAACGGGAGTTTTTCATGGCGCGCCTCCTGATCAAAACGATGGCTTGCTGTAGCGTCATTCTGGGGGCCGCCGTCGCGCACGCTGGGGTTCTGATCGGCGCTCATATCGGCTTTCAGAACAATCCAAATTTTATAACAGACGTCACGGATTTCGAAACTTCTATCGGCAGAAAGATATCGATCGACAGCGACTATGATGACTGGTGGGCCTTCCCCGATACGCCGCGGATAGTCTGGGATATCCAGACAGGCCACATTCCGATGCAATCATGGCGAGTGTTATTCAATTATCTCAATCCCAACGCCTGCGCCACGGGGGCAGCGATCAGCGCAGGAACCTATGACACCAAGATCGACGCACAGGCGGCTGCCGCGAAGGCTTTCGGCAGCACGCTGCTCGTGCGCTACAACTATGAAATGGCCAACAACGTCGAAAACACCTGCTTCACGGGCTTTGCGATCACAAAGGACAACAGCGCCCAGGCCGGCCAGATCTTCATTGCCGCCTGGCGACACATCGTTGGCCGCTTCCGCGCCGTCGGCGCAACCAATGTAAAGTGGGTCTGGGCGCCCGGCGCGCAGACGTGGGGGGACGGAACCTGGAAGTATTTTTACCCAGGATCCGCCTACGTCGATTGGGTGGGCATAGACGACTATAACATCGTCGACACGCCAAGTTCGTTCGTTACCGATGCCGGAATGCCGCAGTTCATCGCCAACGCACCGACGCTGGGCAAGCCCCTGATGGTGACCGAGAACGGCGCCTATAATGACCCGAAACTCAGCCCTGATCCGCAGACCGTGTGGATCAACACCGCGCATGCCTACCTGAAAAACAGTTCGGTCATCAGCGCCTACGTCTACTGGGATGATTCCGCGGGCGCCGTTCTGCCCCCGCCGTACACCGGCAGCGGGTATCTTCTGCAGGGCACCGGCCTCGCGGCCTTCAAGTCCATGGCCAACGACCCCGCCGTCATCGGACACTGACCAGCCGACGCCGCAGGCTGACGACGGCCGCGGGTTGCCTTAAACACTGCGAAATAATGGCCGACGTCGGATCGTGTCGCCAACCGGTTGTTCCCGCCTCTTGAGACGCGAGGCTCTCGCGGCAAACTGGTGAGGGGATAAGTGCCCCCCGGTTCCAGATTCGGTCGCCACCAGCGCCCTGACGATCAGGGCGGCTGCAGCGTACCAGCTTAAGCTGGGGACGACTCACACGTAGGGCGAAAAAGCCGGGCCGAAACCGCGCCGGTTCAAAAGTGACGACGCCGCGATCGGACTGCGCCCGTCCTGGCCTCGCTTTCGGGTCCAGGCGCACCGGATTAGCTGCAACACGGGTTGGCAATTATGGGCCCCAACATCCGCTTATAGCCGGGTCGCCCCACTGGCCTGCACCGCAGTCTGGCTGACAAACAGCCCAGACGGCCAACGCGCCAACATCATAGCTTCCCTAACTTTCCAAGTAAAAAAACTATCGTGCCTTTTTTCTAGGCACGTCCTATGTCCTTTTTCGGGCAACAAACAGTCCTCCGCCGCTGAGGACTAATAGGTGGTTCAATATTTATCACTTTCATTGAGTAACTATCGAATCTGATCGAGCACACAAAACGTCAGGTTTGATACAAAACCTGACGCAACACAGCCACGTGAACCAACGTCCTCCACCATCAACAAGGATACGACTCTCCATGTCTAGAAAACACCTCCTCGTCGGGGTTAGCGCTCTGATCGCCGCGGCAACAAGCCTCGCCGGGGCCGCTTCCGCCCAGGTCGCATCCCAGATCTACGGCGGCGGCAACGCGCTGATGGGTCCCTACCTGAACCAGGCCGGCAATTGCTATGGCAATCCAGTGCCGCTGATTGTTCAAGGCGCCAACCTGACCAGCCCGACCCTGGTGACCATCACGCCATTCAACTACACTGGGACAGTCCCGCAGAATTGCGCCACGACCCAGATTGCTCCCACGGTGCAGATCAACGAAATCCAATCCGGGTCAGGGACCAATATCAAGGCAGTTTACAGCCATAGCGCCAAGAATTTCTGGGGTGACACCGTTCCCCCCGGCGGAAATAACACGCCCTTTCCAACTGTGAACTTCGGGCTTTCGGAAACTCCGCTCGGCACGACCGACGTGACGACCTACTCATCGGGTGGTGTCGAACAGGGGGTGACCTTCACGGCGACGCCCGGAGCCGGGCAATACCCGATCCCGGCGCCGCTTTACGGCAACCTCGTCCAGTTTCCCTTGGTTATCGCACCGCTGGCGATCGAATATTCTTCGACCTACAAGAAGGTGCGGCAGGCCGATGGCTCGGTTGTCTCTTACCACTTCCATATCGCCAAACCGAACAAGGACCACAGCGGCGGCCTTGTGCTTGACGCGACCACCTATTGCAAGATCTTCAACGGTCTGATCACCGACTGGAACCAGATTCCGACGACGCTGAATGGCGGCGCCAGCCTGCAAGACCCGGCCGATACTTCGACCTTCAGCGTGCCGTTGCAAATCGTCGGACGGTCCGACAGCGCCGGCGCTACGTCGACCTGGACCCGTCACCTTGCGGCGATCTGCCCCGGCCTGATCACCGGCAACCAATACGCGGATTCGGCGACGACACTGCCATCAACCCTGCAGGGTCCGGCCTGGACATCGACCAATCCGAACTATGGCGCCGGCAGCGGCGTGACCGACGTTCCTGGCAAATACACCCGCGCCCTGCAGACCGTCGGCGTCGCGGACTACATCGAGTTCGATCCTAACAATCTGCCGGGACCAAATGCGGGCGACTCTGTCGTGCAAGGTCGCATCGGATACAATGGCGCCGACACTGCACTGCCGTATGTGAACAACACCGGCAACAACACCTTCGGTTTGAACATTGTCGATATCCTGCGGGTGGTGGGCGCTAATCCGATTGAACCTTCGGCTCAGAGTTCGGCGCTGGCCTATTCGGCCACGATCATACCGCCGACCGGAGTCGCCGCGCAAAGCCCGGCAAACTGGGTGCAGCCGGCCAGCAAGACCGCAGCGGTCGCCATCCCTTCGAATACCAAGGCCTATCCGATCGTCGGGACGACCAACTTCCTCGGCTATACCTGCTACGCGACTGCATCGACCACCACCAACCTGATCAACTTCCTGTATTGGTATTTGTCCAGCGCCACGGTCGAGGACACTAAGCTGGGCATCCTGGCGAAGTCCGGCTCGTCTCCGATGCCGATCGCCTGGCGGTCTTCAACGGAGCACACATTCCTGAAGTCGTTCGCGGGCACCAATGCGCTGAACCTGCACATCCTGACGGCCGGTACGGGTCCGACCTCGGGAACGAACTCGCAGTGCAACGCGATCACCCCCGGGGCGTAGAGCCCGGATAACCTTCGACAAATCTAACGCGGGAGCAGACCTGGCCCCGGGGACACCCGGGGCCGTTTTCTTTTCGCCGGGCGCGGTGCAGAGTTGGAACTGCTAGCCACCAGCCTGGAAATCCACGATGACGCAGTTCCTCACCCTTTCGCTTCCCGGGATCAGCCTGCGCGCAGTCGTGCGGGGAAGCGGGCCGCTGGTGGTGATGGTGCATGGTTTTCCGGAGTCCTGGTACTCCTGGCGCCACCAGATCGAACCGATAGCCGCGGCGGGTTTCACGGTCTGCGCGATCGACGTGCGCGGGTATGGCGGTTCCGACAAGCCGAAGGCCGTCGAAGCCTATGACATGCAGCATATGGTCGGCGACATCGTCGGCGTTATCGAGACGCTGAGCCCGGACGGGTCGGCAGTGCTGATCGGCCACGACTGGGGCGCGCCAATGGTCTGGAACACGGCGCTGATCCGGCCCGACCGGGTGAGGGCGGTCGCCGGACTATCGGTCCCATACCTGGGCATTGCCAAACGCTCGTTCAGGGACTTCTTCGATGAGGTATTCACCCGTCGGGGGAAGTTCTTCTACCAGGCCTATTTCCAGGCGCCGGGCGTCGCGGAAGCCGAGCTGGAGGCGGATTCGCGAAGTTCGATCAGGCGTTTCTATTATGCGATCAGCGGCGAAGCGCCCGACGGAACCTGGCCGAACGACAAGCCGCACGGCGCTACCTTGCTTGACCGGTTGCCGGATCCGCAACCATTCCCGTCTTGGCTGACCGACGCGGACATCGACTATTACACCGACCAGTTCGCGGCCTCCGGATTCACTGGCCCGCTGAACCGCTACCGGAACCACGACCGGGACTTCGAGTACCTGCGGGGATTCGAAGGACGGAAGATCGAACAGCCGGCGCTGTTCATTGGCGGTGAACGCGATCTGGTGCTGTCGATGCTGGGCCGCGGCGACCTGCTGGAAATGATGAAGGGGGAAGTTCCCAACCTGCGCGGCGCAGACATCCTGCCCGGCTGCGGTCACTGGACACAGCAGGAGCGGCCCGCTGAGGTCAATGAACGGCTGCTGAACTGGCTGGCGGGGCTTTAGAGGGATTTGCTGGCCACCAAGAGAGGGGTGTCCGCTTGGTGAGAGGATCAAGGGCAAGTGTCACTGGCTGCTAATTGCGCCCGACGGCGAAATGCCTATCGCTTCACCGTCACGTTCTCACTTTCGGTCGCGAGCCGGTAGCCGACGCCGGGCTCGGTGATAACAATCCGCGGCGAGGATGGGTCGGCCTCAATCTTCGAGCGGACCTGGGCGACTAGCACCCTGACGAATTGCGCGTCGACCACCGAGTCCGGGCCCCATACCGCCGCTATGATCTGCCGATGCGTCAGCACCCTGCCTGCGTGTCGCGCCAGCGTCTTGACGAGATCATACTCCCTGGCTGTCAGGTGGATTTCCTGATCCGAAACGGCGACGCGGCGACTGGCGAAGTTGACGTGCAAGTCGAACGCCCTGAAATCCGCCTTGGCCGCAAACCGCATTTCACGGCCGCGAAGGGCTGCTCGCAGTCGGGCCAGCAGCTCACCGACTGCGAACGGCTTGTTTACGAAGTCGTCGGCGCCCAGATCGAGAGCGGCGATCTTTTCCTCTTCGAGGTCGCGGGCCGAGAGAACCACAATCGGCACATCGGACCAATCGCGGATCCGGGCGATGACTTCCTTGCCGTCCATGTCCGGTAGTCCTAGGTCGAGCACGACCGCATCACAGCCCTCCGCGGCAAGGTGCGCCAGCGCCGACTTCCCATCCGGCGCCGCGGTCACCTCATAGCCGGCCGCGGTCAGCGACGGTTTGAGTACCCGAAGGAGCTGCGGCTCATCATCGACGACCAGAACCCGCACGACGCCCAGGTGGGTCATGCGGCCCTCGGAAAGGAGATTGTCACCTTCAGGCCCGACGAGTCATCCCGGTTGGAGGCTACAATCGACCCATGCATTGCTTCGGCCAGCCCCCTGGCGATGGAAAGCCCCAGGCCGGCGCCAGCCCCATCCGATCTCCCGCTATCACACTGGTAGAACTTCTCGAATATTCGATCGAGATGCTGCGCCTCGACGCCAGCACCCTGGTCGGTAACCTCGATATGGACCATTTCAGCCTTGTTCTCGCCCTGAATGCAGACCGGCTGATCGATGGGACTGAAGCGCAAGGCGTTTTCAACGACGTTGCCGAGCGCATGCTCCAGGAGGATTGGATCGCCTCGCACGAGCATGTCCATGCTCCGCAGGCTCTTGGTGAGCCGCCCCTGCCAACGCCCACGTCCCAGGCGCTGGATTGTTCGGTCAATCACCTCGGCGACGTCGACGATCGACTGATTTGGTTCGATGACCCCCGATTCAAGCTTGGCCATGTGGAGTAGATTCGCGACGAAGCCATTCAGGCGCTCGGTCTCTTCCTGAATGGTCGCCAGCAGGTCGTCCCTGGTGGTTACATCAAGCTCCGTGGACAAGGCGCGCAGGCTTGTCGCCGACGCCAGAATGACAGACAGCGGTGTCCGAAAATCATGCGACACCGACGACAATAGTGCGCTGCGCAACTTCTCAGTGCGAGTGAGCACTTCGAGTTCCGACTTTCTGGCCCCAACGCGAGCCCGAACGATGGCGGTCGCGGCGAGGTCGACAAGCACATTGACCAGTCGATCCCCATCGTTTGCTCGAGGGCCGGACGACAGCCAGGCCGCCATCCCCATCGAGGGGTCGTCGTCCTGTAGTAGACGCGCTCGCCAGCCACTGGTCGAGGCCAGGAAATCCTCCGGCCGGGTCATCTGCAGCTCGCCAGACAATATTTCCCGCACGAGATCGCGCCGGCCTCCAAGATCCGAAGGGTCAAGATAACGTTCCGAGGCTGTCCAGACGATGGCCGGGGAATCCGCCGTGGTGGCCAGATGATGGGCGAGCTGGCGGCGAATGTTTGCCTCATCCCAGATGAGGGAGATTTCCCGGCTGGCATTGTAGAGAATGCTTGCGGCGATCTCACCCGCTTCGGCCTTCTTCGCGGAATCGCGGGCCCGCCCCGCCAAGCCGCCCGTCAGAAAGGCAACGAGCGGGAATGTCATCAAGACGACTATCTCAGCAGGCGAGTCGACTTCAAAACTGTATATTGGCGTCGTAAAGTAATATTCGTATGTAATGCATGCGAGCATCGCGGTCAAAATGCCGGGGCGAGACCCCAGAGTGGCTGCAGACATGAGCACGCCGCTCAGGAAGATCATTGCCGGCGCCGCTGAATTTGCCGCCATATTGATGGCAAAAGCAGGTCCGGCCGAAAATATGAAAAAGGCGACCGCCGCCGCATAGCCAGAGAACAAGGCGCGACGCAGCGATTCCACTAAACCCTTCACGTCCGAACCTAAGCACATTACCTGTTTCGCGAACAAGCCGGCATCGTCGACCTTATCCGTCCGGTCGGGCCTTTTTATCGATGGCAATGCTGGCGTTACGATTCCATCATCCACGCGGACACGGTTTAAGAGCTCACTCACTCATGCCTGCTGTGTTGAGCGGCGTTCAGCGGTCTCAAATTTCGACATGGCCTCGTGAACCTGAAGCGCCCGGCGACCCGTGGCCGTCGCCCCCTCACAAACGATGAAAATGCGCCGGCGACATTGAGTGGGGGGGAGGGATCAAAGCCGCCGGCGCACACCCGACGCGGCATCGGGATAACCATTTGACCCGTTTGGATCGGGCCGGCAACTATACCGATATTATAAGTGCGGTATGCTTTGCTACGCCGTCGACTGGCGGCATAAAATCCCGCAATCAGCGGGCGAAACCTCAATGGGAAACTTTGCTTCATCCACCCATTGCCGCGCGGAGCGGGAACCGGATTGCCGAAAAGGATGAGCGAACAACTGGTAGATGGAAAGCATCGCCCTTGGCCTTCGACGTCTGCGCGCCCCTACTGGGACTGAGGAAACTCCATCGCGACCTGTGTGAGTTCTCGGAGTTTGCCCGCTCGCTGGATGACACTGTCGCGACCATTGAACTAACGCCCGACGACAATGCGAGCCTTCAGGCAGCAATCAGAACTGTAGAACGCATAGTCGATAGAAAGTTCCGCCGTACCCAACG
The DNA here is from genome assembly GCA_025352165.1 of Caulobacteraceae bacterium. Lineage (GTDB taxonomy): Bacteria > Pseudomonadota > Alphaproteobacteria > Caulobacterales > Caulobacteraceae > Acaudatibacter. The sequence goes on from JANXTX010000255.1 coordinate 31,730, forward strand.
GAACGCAGATGCAAGTTCGGTACTCATGGACCTCAAGGAAACCCGCATCGCCAACCTGCACAGACGCTTTCGCGACATAAGCAAGCACCAACGGGGGGGCGCAAACCCGGATTGCTTATAAACTCGAATTCGCCCTACAAATCGCGGGGTCATCGGCATGGGGCGCATCCGATACAGGCCCTTGATGACGAGAGGATCGGGACCACATCTTTTCAGAGCGCACATTTTAAAGTCGCTCAAATGTTTCGAATTGCATTTCAAGGAAACGCATGAGCGAACAGCCTCGCGGAAAAAAGCCCTTTCAGGACACCGCGCCATTGCCCGAAACGCTCGAAACCACTGGGCGCGATGTAAAGCTCGCGAAACGCCCCACCTCAACTGCTCCTCGGAAACGCCAGGCGAGGTCCGACTACGGCCGAACCGCGGTCACCTACTGGCGGAAGGGCATGCCCTCGCAGAACTTCGGCGATTACCTTTCGGAGATGCTCTACGATGCGCTTTGCGGGCGGGCGCGACGGAGGCAGCAGTCACACGAATTTGGGCAGCTCTTCCTGATTGGCAGCGTCATCTCCGGCTGGCACATCCGTAAGGCGCTCGCCACGATCGAAGATGATGGGCGGGCGCGGATCGGCTTCTGGGGCTGCGGCCTGCGTGGCGAGACCCCGATCGCCCCCAACCTTCTGGCTCGGTGTAAATTCATGGGTGTACGCGGCCCTCTGACGCGCATTGGCCTCGGCCTGCCCCCCGAAACGCCCCTGGGCGATCCGGCGCTTTTGATGCCCTTGATCTACCAGCCGACAATCGGCGCCAGCAGTGCCGGCGGCACGCTGTGCATGCCCCACTTCCTTGACACTCTTTCGACGTCCGACCTGTTGCTCAAGAGCGGCGCCGACGCGGTCCTAAGGCCTGGAATTCGGGCCCAACGGCCCGCCTTGCTGGAAACTATCGACGCCATTGCCGGAGCATCATTTGTGCTGGCGGGCGCGCTGCACGGCGCGATAGTCGCTGCGGCATATGGCGTTCCCTTCGCTTACTTCGACAGCGGCTACGTCGACGCCCCGTTTAAATGGCGTGATTTCTCGGCCTTGCTAGACATCCCTCCCTCATTTGCCACAAACGTCACGGAGGGGCGACAGCTCTACGACGATCAAATCCGCGGCGCGATGCGAATGCCAAAGCTTGAAGCCCTGCTACGTTGCGCCCCCATCCCCGCTCCCGAAGCTCTGCTGCGGCGCGCCGAAGCGCACGATGGCCTGGGATGAGTTCTTCCAGGGCGACCTGTCGGTATGCGGAAGCGCCCTAGTCACGACCGCCAAATAGTCGGGGTCATTACTCCTGAAAGACTTTCATTTGGGCCTGCGTCAGGCAGCGCGCGCTTTGCCGATGCAGGCACTCGCATTCAAAGGCAACTGGTCGATCACGTTGGCCGATAGTCGATAGGCGCGACCACCATTGTAACGACGTCCGATTCGACGGGGCTTTTGGAGCTTGAGGCCGACGCCATCAGCGGTCAGCGGACCGCCAACGACCCCACCCTTCCAATTGCAAAGGTTCGTTTCCAGAAAAACTAAACGTCGAGCGCAGGTTCATTATCATCAGTTTTCATAATCCTCCCTGATAGTTATGTTAGAATTCCTCGCTGGGCTTTGATCGCCTTATAAGAATCTTATGATATGCCGAGCATGCGAGACGAAAAATCGTCCGATGAGACGGCGCGTCGAGAAGTCGCGAATGAGGATAACGCCGACGCCGGAAGTGCTCATTTCCATAGTTTAATCAGAAAGTTATCACCCGTGGAAGCGCTCATGCCCGTCGCTCTATGGGATGCAACAAGAAGGACAAAATGCAATGACACAATCAAAGTCCCTCCACAGGGTCATTCTGACCAGCAGTGTCGCCATTGGAGTGATGCTCGCTGCATCGGCACAAGCCAAGCCCGTCAAGCATCATGTCGCGACCGCCGGCCCAACCAAGACAGAACTGGAACTTAAAGCCCAGGTGGACGCCCTGAAAGCCGAAGTGCAGGCGCTGGAAACCCGTCTGGATTCGCAGACGCAGGCGGCCCAGTCGCAGGCGCAGGCCGCGCAGAACCAGGCCGCCCAGGCCCAGGCTCAGGCGCAGGCCGCCCAGACTACGGCGCAGGCCGCGCAAACCCAGGTCGCGGCCGAGCAGGACAAAATTCAGACTTTGCCCGACGTGGTGAAGAAAGACGTTGCCGCCGCCACTCCAAAACCCGGTTGGTGGGGCGACACCAAGGTCGGCGCGACCGTGTTCGCGAACGTCAGCGGGG
>JANXTX010000266.1 GCA_025352165.1 Caulobacteraceae bacterium
CGGAAGCACCGGGAGAGCATCAAGGCGTGCCTCGCATCGCGCTTCGAGATGACCAACTTCATTCCGGCGGGCTCGTTCGGGCACGGGACCAACATCCCGGATTTCAGCGACGTGGACTACTTCATGGTCCAGGACGAAGACGATTGGCCGAACAACTCTGCAGTCGCCTTGCGTACCATAAAGAACGCGCTCGCAAATCGGTTCCCCTTCACAACTGTGCGCGTTAGCAGCCCCGTCGTCTTGGTGCCATTCGGCCAAACCTCCACCGAGCGTTTCGAGATCACTCCGGTGTTCTTTCACGATGAAGGGGCCACCTGCTTTCCGTGGTGGGTAGGACCGCGCGGACATATTGCCTTGACCGGAACATCCCCACGTGAGGCTGCCCTAGGCGTTCGGTCTCAGGTCGGAATCCAACGTCTGGGCGAGAATCTTCCGGGCTCGGTGGACGCGGGTTTCGATCGCCTTGGCGGAAACCCCCAGTATGTCGCCGGCATCCTGCTGAGACCAGCCATCGAAAGCGGTGAGCAGCAAAGCGGCCTTAAGCGACCCCGGCAACGCGGCGATCGCCTTGTCCAGCCTGGCCGCATCCTGTTGCGCCATCACGGATTCGTCTGCAGCAAGGGTAGGATCGGGCTCGGCCAGAGCGCCGCTTTGGGACAGGTCATCAGCACCGAACAAGAGACGGCGAAGGGCGATGCGGCGGCCGCGGTCGCGGGCCTTGTTGATCGCGATCGTCCGAAGCCACGCCAGGAACGGCCGCTGCGGGTCGTAGCGACGGATGGCGATCCAAGCCGCAATGAAGGCTTCGTGCGCGGCCTCATAGGCTTCGTCGGCATCGCCTGTATAGCGCCGAAGCAGACGGTACAGCGGCTCCCTGTGCCGCCGCACCAATTCGGCGAAAGCCCTTTCGTCGCCGGCCGCCGCACGGCCGGCGAGCACGGCGTCGGCGGGCGCGTCACCGGAGTTCACGATTTCTCGGCAGTCAGCGACCTGACGACGGTGTCATCGAACTGCGCCGCCTGGGCCGGCGTAAGCACCCCGCGCATGGCGATGACATGGAGCATGGTCTCCATCTGCAGGGCATCCATCGCCCGGTGGAGCCGATCGATCGCCGTCTGAACCTTTGGCGTGTAGCTGTGGGACTCTTGATAGGCCTGGGCCAGCTCGACGTTGGCGGCGCGCATCTCAGCCTCCAGCGCCTGGCGTTTGAGGGCGTAAGTCCGTTCCAATCCCTCGATCCGTTGCTTTTGGTCGGCCGTGAGATTCAGCCGGTCGTGCAGCACTTGGTGAAGGGATGGGGGCTGGCCCAGATGCGCTGCGACGTAGCGCGCGCCGCCCCAGACGCCGAGTGCGCCCGCGAGGGTCGAAAGCACCAGTGTCAGGACTATGCTGCGCCAGATGCTCATCGAGCGTCCTCAAGCAGGGCCGAGGGCGCAAGATTTCCCGCCAGCAGGAAGGCGCCGGGCTGACGCGGGACTCCAATCGCCGTTGCGGCGATCACGCCGCCGACGGTAACGCCCATGGCCAGCGCCATCCCCACAGAAGCCATCCGAACAGGCGCAAGCGCCGCAGCGGTGCGCGTCTCGCCGCGGCGGCGGCTGATCGCCCGGCCGATCTCGAGGTCGAGTAAGTCCATGGAACGGTCGGTGGGCGTCGCCGCCAGCCGCTCGAAAAGTTGGTCCAGTCGGTCGTCCATGATCGCAGTCCTTCGCTCCATCTACCTCAGTATACGGCCGGCGCGGCCTTGATCCCCTATCGAGCGACAATCTGCTCGATCTGCGTTGCTCGACGCGCCCGGCGCTCACTTTCCGGAGGCGCGCCGGCGCCCGGCGCAAGGGATGCTCCTCCTGCGGTGCGTAGACTCCATGGGACGATGTCGCGCTTCGCGACCCGTGTGGCCCACACGCGCGGCGGGAGCCGGGGAGGGGCAGGCATGAATATCGGTCAAGCCGCGACCGCCTCCGGCGTCTCGGCGAAGATGATCCGATACTATGAACGTGTCGGGTTGTTGGGATCGGCCGCCCGGACGCAGGGCAACTACCGGGAGTTCGGGCCACAAGAGGTCAACGAGCTGCGGTTCATCCGGCTTGCCCGCGCCCTGTGTTTCACGGTCGAGGAAATCGCCAATCTGCTGTCATTATGGCGTGATCAGACCCGTCCCGGGGAGGAGATCAAGGACGTCGCCGAGGCTTATCTGGTCCGTCTTCAGGCCAAGGCCGCCGCTGTGCAGCTGGTGGCGGAGACCCTTCGCACGCTGTCCGCCAATCTCGATACCGACCAACGTCCGGACTGTCCGACCTTTCCCGAGAACACGCCGCCGACGATCTTCTGACGGGCGTCATGAGGCGAGCTTCAAGTCCGAGTGGTCTCCCCGGGGGCAAGACCGGCCGCATTGTCATAGACGCGCGAGAGCAGCGTCGGCAGGCCTGACGCGCGCGACCCGCTTGGGCGCGAAGGGCGTTCCATGACGGCGCATGGCCTCCCGCGCCGGGCGTTCCACGAGATGGTGGAGCAGCATGGCCGCAGGCACTACGCCGATATACATGCCTACCCACAGCGGGGCAGGTAGGGTCTCTCCCCGCAAGGCGAAGAGCTTGGACGCCGCATGCCCGAACACGAGCTGCCACGGAACGCACACCATGTAGACAGCGAAACTGACCTCACCGAGATAGACCCACAACGGTGCGGTCAGCAGTTTCGAGCCTGTGCTGGCCAGGCTGGCGAGGGCCAGGATCAGGGCTCCGAAAATACAGATCATCAGGAAATCCGGGGCGCCCATGAGGGCGCACACAGTGGCCGCGGCCACTGACCCAAACACCCCCGCGACGGCGACCTTCGAAGAGCGCACCAACCCCGATCGCCACAGCAGCCAGATCGCGCATCCAAGGGCGAAGCACGGGACGATGCGCAATGCGCCCCACGCGATCGTCGCCTTTGTGAGCGGGAAACCGGCGACGGCTTCGAAACCCAGGTTGAGGCCAACGACGGCGGCCGCCGCCAAGGTGACCGCCAGCCACGGACGGTGACGCAAGGGCCAGATCAGCGAGGCGAAGGCCGGAAAGCTCAGGTAGGCGAACCACTCCGCGGAAATGGACCAAGACGGATGGTTCCAGCCGCCGGCCTGGCCCAGGCCCCAAGCCTGGGTCAGAGTGAGGTGGGCCGGCAGGGACGACCATCTGATCACTTGGTCGCCAGCATTGAGACCGACAAGCGCGGCCATGGCGACCAACGACCCAAGGCCAGCGAGCGTGACCAGGTGGACGGGATAGATCCGCGCCAAGCGCGCCCAAAGGAAGTCGGAGTAGCGAAATCTTCGATCCCCGAAAGCCTCCATGTAGACATGGCTCAAGATGAAGCCCGAGAGCACGAAGAACAGCTCGACGCCCAGGTAGCCCTTGCCGATCAGCGACGGCATGCCCAGCCCAAGGCTCGGCGTGAAGTGATAGGCGACGACCCACATCGCCGCGAAGAAGCGCATGGCCGTAAGGGGCTTGAGATTCTGCGGCATTGCACACCCGGCCGAAAGTCTTGTTCCGGGAGCCTAGGCGTCGTTCGCTAATAGACAGGAAACGGGGGCGAATTTATTTACAACTCTACCCTCGTTGGAAGGTTGGCGGGGCGTATTACACAAGATCACGATAGGCGATCATTACGCTATGCTTGATTTGATCGACTAACATTCCGCCGGGGCGACTGACGAACAATGGCGGCAGGCTGAATGAACCGCGCCGGGTTTTGCACCAGGCGGTGAGGGCCGGCCTCCTGGCTGTGCGTATCCTTTGAGAGCCCGCGCGCAGCGATGCGCCGCGCCATTCGCTTGGGATTACGTGATGAAGGACTTCGATCGGCGCCAATTGCTGCGAGACGCCAGCCTTATCGGCGGCGGCCTTGCACTGAGCACGCTGCTGCCGAGCTGGGCGCAAAGCGCGACGCCGGGTCTCGCGCCAACCCTGCCGACTCTGACCGGGCCGAACATAGACCTCGCGATTTCTCACGCCCACCTCAGTGTCGATGGCCGAATGGGGCACGCCGTAACCATCAATGGAACCGTGCCCGGTCCGCTTCTGCGCCTCAAGCAGGGTCAAAAGGTCAGGCTTTCAGTCCGAAACGACCTGGAGGAAGACACCTCGATCCACTGGCATGGCGTCCTGGCGCCGTTCCAGATGGATGGCGTCCCCGGGGTGACCTTCCCCGGCATCCGTCCCGGCCAGACTTTCGTCTACGAGTTCCCGATCATACAGTCGGGCACCTATTGGTATCACAGCCATTCGGGCCTCCAGGAGCAGGAGGGCCACTACGGACCGATCGTCATCGATCCCGAGGGCGAAGATCCGGTGCAGTATGACCGCGAGCATGTGGTCCTGCTGTCTGATTACAGCTTCATGCACCCGCACATGATCTTCGAGCGGATGAAGCAGCAGGCGGGCTTGTTCAACTATCAGAAGGAAACCGTCGCCTCGCTGCTCGCCGGAAAGGACCAGACGTTCAGAGAGCGCGTTGAATGGGCCAAGATGCGCATGGACCCGACCGACATCTCCGATGTCACCGGCGCGGCGCTCAAATTCCTGATCAACGGCCACGGCCCCCAGGACAATTGGACCGGGCTGTTTCGGCCGGGCGAGCGCGTGCGGCTTCGGTTCATCAACGCCACCTCGCAGATGGAGTTCAACGTCCGCATCCCCGGCCTGAAGCTCACGGTCGTCGCGGCCGACGGCCAGATGGTGCGCCCCGTCGAGGTCGAGGAATTCCAGATCGGCAACGCCGAGACTTATGACGTCATCGTGCAGCCGACCGAGGACAAGGCCTTCACCCTGGTCGCTGAGGCGGTGGACCGCTCCGGCATGGGACGGGCGACGCTGGCCCCGCGCGCCGGCATGGTCGCCGCGGTCCCGGCCCTGCGGCAACGTCCGCTCGCCACCATGAAGGACATGGGCATGGATATGTCATCCATGAACATGGGGGGCATGAAGACGGACTCTGGCGCCCCGCCCGCCGCCATGCCCGGCATGGATCACGCCGCGATGGAACAGGGCGGGATGGCAGGCATGGCCGGGATGCCCTCGGCCGCCCCCGGCTCGGCCCCGCCCAAGGCGCGGGGCTCCGATGCCATGGGCGACATGGGCGGGATGAAGATGTCGATGCGCGACGGGCACAACGCCCCCGATGTCAAAATGGGGCCTGGCGTGCAGACGATCGCGCCGATGCCCGTCGATCGCACGGGCGAACCCGGTCAGGGCCTCGAAAGCGTTGGCCACCGGGTGCTGGTCTACACTGATCTGGTGGCGTTGCAGCCCAATCCGGACCTCCGCACG
>JANXTX010000315.1 GCA_025352165.1 Caulobacteraceae bacterium
CCGTGGAGCGGCCCTCGGCGAGGCCGGCCTGACCGCCGCGGGCCGCGTCGCCGCCGCCAGCGGCGCGCGGCTGATGTGCGACACCTTCGCGCCCCGTATCGCGCGCGGGGCGAGCCGGGTGATGGTGGAGCGGATCCCCTATTTCGCCGAGCAGATCGTTGACTTTCTCAGCTCCGTCGAGACCCTGATCCTGGTTGGCGCCAAGCCGCCGGTGTCGTTCTTCGCCTATCCCGGCAAGCCCAGCTGGGGTCTGCCCGAAAACGCCAAAATCCTCCACCTGGCGCACCCGCATGAGGACGGGGTTGGCGCCCTGCAGGCCCTCGTGGATACCCTGGGCGCACCCGCACAACCCACGGGCCTGGCCGCCTACGCCCGACCTGACTCTCCCACGGGCGCCTTCAACCAGTTCACCATCGGCCAGGCCATCGCCCGCCATTTGCCCGAGGGCGCGATCATCTCCGACGAAGGCGCGACCTCTTCGGTGGGAACAGCCCTGGCGACCGCCACCGCGGCGCCGCATGACCTTCTGTCGCTCACCGGCGGTTCGATCGGCCAGGGCCTGCCCCTGGCGACAGGCGCCGCGGTGGCCTGTCCCGATCGTAAGGTGGTCTGCATCCATGGCGATGGCGGCGCGATGTACACGCTGCAGGCCCTGTGGACGCAGGCCCGCGAAAAGCTGGATGTGGTCACGGTGATCTTCGCCAACCGCTCCTATTCGATCCTCAACATCGAGCTCGCCCGCGTCGGCGCCGGCAATCCGGGCCCCAAGGCGCTCTCCATGCTCGACCTGCACAACCCCGAGCTCAATTGGGTCAAGCTCGCCGGCGGCATGGGTGTCGAGGCCTCACGCGCTGAAACCATTGAGGAATTCGAAGCGCAGTTCGAAGCCGCGGTCCACAGCCGTGGCCCCCGCCTGATCGAAGCGCTGGTCTGAGAGGGTTCCGCATGAACGATACCAGCCCCCGCCGCGCTCATAGCCTGAAGGAAATGGCCGAGATCCAGGGCAGGATCTTCTCTCCCGAGGCTATTGGCGCCGGCATCGCCGCCTGGCGGCCGGAGCCCACCGACGTGGTCATCTCGCCGTCCGGCAAGTGTGGCACGACATGGCTGCAGCAGACCTTCCACACACTGCGCACGCGCGGCGACATGGACTTCGACGACATCTCCCGGGTCGTCCCCTGGATCGAGACGTCAGCCATCCTGGGGCTCGACATCAATGCTCCGCAGCGTGGGCAGCCGCGGGGATTCAAGAGCCACCTTGGCTGGCCGCAGATACCAAAGGGGGCGAAATATGTTGTCTCCCTTCGCGACCCACGGGACGCACTGGTCTCCATGCATCGGTTCATGGAGGGCTGGTTCCTCAAGCCTGGCGCAGTTTCCATTGAGGATTTCGCGCGAAACTGGCTGGGTCAGTCACCCGAGCAGGGCTATTTCGCTCACCTGATCGGCTGGTTCGAACAACGGGACAATCCGGCCGTACTGCTATTTTCCTATGAGGCGATGAGCGCCGAGCCAGAGCGCCACATCCGCCGGTTGGCCCAATTCTGCGGCATCCCTATGGATGACTCGCTGCTGGCGCTGACCCTGGAGCACTCGTCGCTGTCGTTCATGCTGGCCCATAAGGACCGCTTCGACGACGCCATGCTACGCAAGCTGTCGGAAGAGGTCTGCAACCTGCCGCCAGGCAGTGACTCGGCCAAGGTCCGCCGCGGCGCCGTCGGCAGCCACCGCGACGAACTTCCTGCCCCGATCGCCGCCGCGATCGACGCCCGCTGGCGGGAAGTGGTGACGCCGAAACTCGGCTTCGAAACCTACGCCGACCTGCGGGCTGCTTTGGCTGCGCCTGATCCACCGTTATTACGGTGATTAACGGTGCTGTCGGCGCGCCTATCGCTTGAAGAAATCCCCGATCCAGCGGCTCAGACGCTTACGGTCGTTTGGCATTTGGAGTGACGCCAGGCCTTCGTCCGCCATTTCCTCACTGTAGCGAATCCCGCGCCGGGCCCGGATCAGCGCCTCGGCATAGGCCGGGTCGAACTCGGGGTGGAGTTGGATCGAGATCGCCGGCTGGTCGTCATAGGCCAGCATGCCGTACGGCGTGAAGTCGCTGCCGGCGAGCAGCGTCGTGTTCGGTGGCTGGATGACAACCTGATCCTGGTGCGAGGCCGGCGCGGCGATGGTCTGGGCGCTGTCCATCCATGGCCGATGGTTCATCACCTCGTAGTGGTGCAGGCCGATCGCCCAGCCCTTGGGCGACTTGATCACCTCGCCGCCGAACGCCTCGGCCATCAGCTGGTGCCCGAAGCAGACGCCGACTAGCGCCGCCTTGCCCTTGGTCTCGCGAAGGAACGTGCGGGTTTGCGCGATCCACGGCTCGGGGTCATAGACGCCGGCCGCGGAGCCGGTGATCAGATAGCCGTCAAACTCTTCCGGCCGTTGCGGCAGGGCGCCGGTGCGCACATCGATGACGCTCCAGTCAAAGGCGGTCTCCCCGAGCAGATGCTCGAACATCTGGCCATAGCGGCCAAACGTTTCTTCCATGCCAGGCGGCGGCGCGCCGGTCTCCAATATCGCGATCTTCAATAGACCATTCCCTGAACCACGGATTTCAGACGTTCGATGATCGATAGCTTGTCGAGGGTGAAATCGCTATCCACCCACCACGCCTCGACCTCGCGCAGCACCGCGCCGACCATCGGCCCCTTCGGCACCCCGGCGGCGGTTACCTCCTCGCCGTTCAGGGGCAGCGTCGGCGCCGTCCAGCCCCGTGCGAGCGGCAACAGCGCGCGCCATTGCATGGCTGCCCCCTGGCGTTCAGCGCCGGCCCAGGCCAGCGTGATGCGATCGCAGAAAGTCTCGGGACCAAGCCGATAGACAATCTGGCGCACCTGACGCGGGCTCATCCACGACACCAGCGGGGGATCGGTTCCCAGCGCGTCGGAGAGGCGGGTCTTCTGCGTGTTTGACAGCCGCAGCCGCATGGCCAACGTCGCGCCGCGCGCCGGATCGTCCGGCAGCATCGCCGCCAGTCGCAGCAGGGCGTCCTCGGTGAACAATTGCTCGGTCTCGATCGTCACCAGCCGCTCGAAACGGTCGAGGCGCCCGGCTTCGGGCAACACCACACCCAGGACTCCGGTAGCGGCCATCAGCCGCACCGCCGTGCGCGGGTCCTCGGCGCCGAGCAGGGTCAGCACCTCCTTGGCCACCCGTTCCGCCGACAGGGTCGCAACCAGATCGCGTAGTTTGCCGCAGGCCTCGATGGCAACGGCGTCAGGCTCGCCCCGCCCGTACCAGGCGAGGAACCGGAAGAAACGCAGGATTCGCAGGGCGTCCTCCCGGATGCGGGTCTCGGCGTCGCCGACGAAGACGATGGCGCGGGCCTCCAGGTCCGTCAGGCCGCCGCCGGTGGGATCGAACACGGTTCCCGACTGATCGGCGTAGAGCGCGTTGATGCGGAAATCCCGACGCGCGGCGTCCTCCGCCCAGTCGGTGCTGAAGGCGACGACAGCGCGGCGCCCGTCGGTCTCGACATCCCGGCGCAGGGTGGTGATCTCGAATGGCCGGGAATCGGCGATCGCGGTGACCGTGCCGTGCTCGACGCCGGTCGGGATTGCTTTCAGCCCGGCCGCCCTGAGAGCCGAGGTCACCTGGTCGGGCGTCAGGGTCGTGGCGATGTCGATGTCGCTGACGGGCTGCCGCAAAAGGGCGTTTCGCACGCAGCCGCCGACGAACCGAGCGCAATCCTCGCTGCCCGCCGTGCTGAGCGCTGTCATCACTTTCACCGTGGCGGGATGGGTCAGCCAGGTCTGCCTTGGCAGGGTCGTGGTCATGGTGGATCCCTGTGCGCGCGTTGCTCACGCGCCCCCTCCACCCCTTCGAGGTCCCCCTCCCCCATGCAAGAGCATCGGGGAGGATTTATCCTCCTCCGCGAAGCGGGGGAGGGGGACCCCGAAGGGGTGGAGGGGGCAAGAGACATGCACCAGCCATGCAGAATTGATTTCGGCCTAAGCAACGGTCGCCCCATACAGCCGGTCGTAGAGCGCCCGCAGGATTCCGGCGGTGGCGCCCCAGATGAAGCGGTCTTCCCAGGTCATGCCGTAGAACCGCCGCGTCACGCCGGTGGGGATTTCGCGTTCGTGCTCGACGTGATTGACGGGATCCATCAGGAACTGGAACGGAGTCTCGAATACGTCCGCGACCTCGTCGGGGTTCACTGTCAGGGTGAAGCCGGGCGAGATGAATCCGACCACTGGTGTGATGTGATAGCCGGTCCCCGTCCGATAGGGCGTCGACAATCCGGCCAGGGTCACCAGCGCCGGGTCCAGACCGATCTCCTCGCGCGCCTCGCGCAGCGCCGTCTGCCAGGGCGTTTCGCCGGGGTCGCAGCGGCCGCCCGGCAGCGCCACCTGGCCGGTGTGACTGCGCAGATTGTCCGAGCGCCGGGTCAGGATCACCGACGGACCATCCAGATGCTCGACAACGCCGATCAACACCGCCGCGGGCTTCAGCGTTCCGACCCAGGCCGGGGCATTGTGCGGGTCAAGGTCGAAGTCGGAGCGGACCGATCCGGCCGGCGCGTTGCCGGAGGTAAGCGGGTCGAGGCGATCGACGATCCAGCCGCGCAAATCCTTCACGCGACGTCGTCCTCAACGGGACCAATCCTGAACGAAGCGCCGTTGGATCGGACATACATACCCGCCTCGTCGTCCTCCCCCCCTTCTTCCGCCATCTCGGCCAGTTCATAGAACACCGGCCGGGCGATCAGCGCCTCGAGCCCGCGACGGACGTGCAGATAAGGGCGGGGCTCGCCGGTGTCGGGGTCCATCTCGACCCGGATCGCGTTGTCAGGCCCCGCCTCGACGATGTCGCCGACATTGGTGATGAACCGCAGGGCGTCGCCTTCGCGGTCGACGCGCACGGCGATGAACGGGGCGTCCTCGACCTTGATCGACAGCTTTTCGACCGGCGTGACCAGGACATAGCCCTCGGGGTCCTTGCGCAGGACGGTCGAGAACAGCCGCACCAGCGCCTCGCGGCCGATCGGCGTGCCTTCATGGAACCACAGGCCATTTCGCTTGATGACGATGTCGATGTCGCCGCAATGAGCGGGGTTCCACAGGTGCACCGGCGGCAGTCCCCGCCCGGGAGCCTGCTTTGCGGCGGCGATCACGCCCTCCAGTCCGCCTGAAGCCTTGGTCATGCGCTAGACGTAGGGCGGTGGGGGCGTCGGCTCAAGCGCTGTGCGAAGTTTCAGTCGGGGACGCTCACAAGGCCAGTTGGCGCCGCGTCGGTTTCATCGCTCAGCGGCCGCAACAGGACCCTGCGAGTACCCACCGGGCCTGGCAGGGTTACGCCCGCCGCGCGACTGAAACCCAGGGGGACGAAGAACTCCGCGTCGCCCACGAGCAGCATCCATTGATGACTCGCGCTGGCGGCGGCTTCACAGGCGCGCACGATCAGCGCGGCGCCGAGGCCCTGGCCGCGGAATTCCTCCTCGACGGCGAACGGACCCAGCAGCAGCGCCGGTGTTTCGCCGATCAGGATCGGCCATAGGCGAACGCAGCCGACGGCGCGCCCATCCCGCCAGGCGACGAACGACAGGTCGAGCAGGGGGCGGTTGCCCTCGCGCAGACGCTCAGCGGTCTTGACGAACCGTCCGGGGCCGAAGGCGCGGGCGATCAATGCCTCCACCAGGGGGGCGTCCTGTTCGCGTTCGGGCAACAGCTCTGGTGAGGAGTTCGTGAGTGTCATCGAGCGGCGCCGTTAGGGCTCCTTCGCGCCCGGGTCAACGGCTCGATTGCACATGTCACTGTCCGCGCGCTAAGCCCGGGCATGCCCGTTACGCCGCCCGACCTGCCGTCCGCGCGCGCTCTCCTGCGCGAACACGACTACCTGCGCTTGTGGTCCTCGCGCTGGATGGGCAGTTTCGGCTCGCAGATTCAGAGTGTGACGATGGGCTGGCAGATCTACGAAATTTCGCGCCGAGCTCATCTCAGCATCGGCCAGTCGGCCCTCAATGTCAGCCTGATCGGGCTGATCACCTTCGCGCCCCTGTTCTTTCTCGCCCTGCCCGCGGGCGAATCCGCCGATCGCCACGATCGTCGCGGCGTCCTGCTGTTGTGCTACGCGGGCGAGAGCATGGCCGTTGCCGTCTTGGTGACCGCATCGCTGATGCATTTCGCCACGGTGCCCTTGCTGCTCGGCGTTGCGCTGGTGTTCGGATCCTCCCGCGCGTTCTTCTCACCAGCGATGACCGCGCTCGCCCCGATGCTTGTCCCGCGCGAGCATTTGCCGCGCGCCATCGCCTGGAACTCGCTGGCCTGGCAGTCCGCGTCGATCGCCGGCCCGGCGATGGCGGGTGTGCTGATCGCCTTCTCGCCGGGCGTGGCCTACGCCGCCACGCTGGCGCTCTACATCGGCGCAGCTACGGCGCTGCTGCTGATCCGCGGCAATACCCGGCCGGCGGTGCAGCCAGGCTCGCGGCTGGAACTGGTCAAGGAGGGGCTCAGCTATGTGTGGAGCAACAAGGTGGTGTTCGGCGCCATCTCGCTCGACCTCGCCGCCGTGATCCTTGGCGGCGCCCGGGCGCTGTTTCCCGCTTTTGCCCGCGATGTGCTGCACGTGGGGCCGCAGGGTTTCGGCCTGCTGCAGGCCGGACCGGCCATCGGCGCCACGCTGGTGGGGCTTTATCTGGCCGCGCATCCAATCCGCCGTCACGCTGGCGCGATCATGTTCGCCGGCGTCGCCGTATTCGGGGCGATGACCGTCGTGTTCGGGTTGTCGCATTGGCTGTGGGTTTCCGTGGCGGCGCTGGCGGTGCTCGGCGGCGCCGACATGCTGAGCGTCTTCGTGCGCCAGACCCTGGTGCAGCTGATGACGCCGGACGCCATGCGGGGACGCGTCGGCGCCGTCTCGACCCTGTTCATCAGCGCCTCCAACGAGCTTGGCGAGTTCGAGAGCGGCATCGCCGCGCGGTTCCTTGGCGCGATCGGCGCGGCGGTTTCCGGCGGGATTGGCGCAATGATCGTGACCGGCCTCTGGGCGAAGCTGTTTCCCGCCTTGCGCCGGGCGGACACGCTGCAATAGTCCCTGGGAACAAACAGAAAAACCAACCAGGAAACGCCGCGGCATGACGCAACCGATCTCACTGGGCGCCAGACTGACCCAACTCGCCCAGAAAAGACCAGACAGCCCCGCGGTGTCCGACCGCCTTCGCACCATAACCTGGCGCGAACTGGACCTGCGCACGAACCGCGTGGCGCGCGGCCTGCTCGCGGCGGGCGTCAGGCATGGCGACCTGGTGACTCTGGGACTGCCCAACAGCGCCGAGTTCATCGAGGCCTGCTACGGCCTGTGGAAAATCGGGGCGACGCCGCAGCCGATCTCCTACCGGCTGCCCGCCGCCGAGGCGCAGGCGGTGATGGAGCTGGCGAACACGCCGGTCCTGATCTCGGGTGACACCATCGAGAGCGACCGTCCGCGCTATGACGTGGCCGCGCTTCTGGCGCTGGCCGAGGACGAATCCCCGCTGGAGGATGCCATCGCCCCGGTGTGGAAGGCGCCCACGTCCGGTGGATCCACCGGGCGACCCAAGCTGATCCTTTCGGGCGGCGAAGGACTCTACACGCCGGTCGACGTTGGCGCGTACCTGACAACCGGCGACGATGTGATGATCATGCCGGGACCTCTGTACCATAATGGGCCGTTCACCGGGTCGTTCGGCGGTCTGAACCAGGGCGCGCATCTGGTGATCCTGCCTCGCTTCGACGCCGAGGAAACGCTGCGCGCCGTGCATCGTCATCGCGGGACCTGGATGTATCTGGTGCCGACGATGATGGGCCGCATTTGGCGGTTGCCGCTGGAAACGCGCGCGCAATACGACGTTTCCTCGTTGACCACCGTCTGGCACCTCGCCGCGCCGTGTCCGCCCTGGCTGAAGGAGGCGTGGATCGAGTGGCTGGGTC
Source organism: Caulobacteraceae bacterium (assembly GCA_025352165.1). Classification (GTDB taxonomy): domain Bacteria; phylum Pseudomonadota; class Alphaproteobacteria; order Caulobacterales; family Caulobacteraceae; genus Acaudatibacter. The sequence continues at coordinate 7,965 of JANXTX010000315.1, forward strand.
CCGACGTGATCATGGAGCTGTATGGCGGCACCGAGGGGCAGGCCTTCACCACCATCACTGGCAGCGAGTGGCTGGCTCACCGTGGATCGGTCGGCACGGTCGCCATGGGAGAAATGGTCGCCATCGGCGCCGATGGCGAGGTGTTGCCACCTGGCGAAGTGGGCGAGATCTACATGCGCCGTCCGGCCGACGCGCCGCCGACCTATCGCTACCTCGGCGCCACCGCGCGCACTCTTCCTGGCGGTTGGGAGTCGCTGGGCGACATCGGCTGGTTTGACGAGGAAGGCTACCTCTACCTCGCCGACCGCCGGACCGACATGATCCTGGTCGGCGGGGCCAACGTCTATCCGGCGGAAATCGAGTCGGCTCTGGATGAGCACCCGCTGGTGCAGTCGAGCGCGGTGATCGGCCTGCCGGACGACGATCTGGGCGCGCGCGTGCATGCCATTGTGCAGCCCCGCGATGGTCTCAGCGAGGACATGTTGCGCGAACACGTCCGTACCCGCCTGGTCACCTATAAGCAGCCGCGATCCTATGAGTTCGTCCCCGAGAATATCCGTGACGACGCGGGCAAGGTGCGCCGGACGCAACTGCGAGAGGAGCGGATCGCCCGGCCCTGAGGTTTCGACCCGGGTCTGCCGCAGACGCGCCAAACTTCGGCCCCTTTATTTCTGCTGTATGTCGCCGGGGAGGGGGTTCTCCGGAGTAAGACAGATGCAAAAATCAATGCCCTTCGCCATACCCGCCACGGTCCTGGCCGTGGTGGCTCTCAGCCTCGGCGGGTGCGCGACCAAGGGCTTCGTGCGTCAGCAGGTGGGTGTCGAGGACGGCAAGTTGCATGCCACCGACACGCAAGTCGCGGCACAGGGAAGCACCCTGCAGACCCACGAAGCCCATCTTGGTCAGCTCGACCAGAATACCCGCGAAGCGCTCGAACGCGCCGAAGCGGCGGGAAAACTCGCCGAAGGAAAGTTCCTCTACTCAATGGTGCTTTCCGATGATTCCGTGAAGTTCCCGGTCGACGGCACGCAGCTGTCGACGGAAGCGCAGACCCGGCTGATGGACTTCGTCCAAAAGCTCAAGACCGACAACAAGAACGTCTATCTCGAGATTCAGGGTCACACGGACAACATCGGGCCCAAGTCGCTGAATGAGCGACTCGGTGAGGAACGCGCCGACGCTGTGCGCCTGTTCATGAACCAGCAGGGTGTCGCCCTGAACCGCATGGCGACGATTTCCTATGGTGACAGTTCGCCGGTCGCCTCGAACAAATCCCGCGACGGGCGCGCGCAGAACCGCCGTGTCGTGGTGATCGTTCTGTCCTGACGGGCCGCGGGCTTAGCCCACTCCGGCAGACTTCAGGGAGCTGACGCAGCGTTGGCCGAGATCAGGGTCCGCGGCGTCAGCAGGTCGGACCAGCGCCAGCTTCCCATACCGACTGCCAGACGGACGGGCCCGTGGGACTGGTTGAGCGACAGCAGGATCAGGCCGTGGATCGGCTCGGAGCGGCACGGTTTCGGTGCAAAGCCAACCTCCCAGAGGATTGCTTCCCGGACCGCGGCCAACCCCTTGCCGTCCTCGCTGCCGTTCCTGACCCAGTCGCCGTTCCAGACCATGATTGCCCGTCCCGCCCAATCAGCGAGAGCCGCCTGAACCAGTGGGTCCCGGCGCAACGCGGCCTGCAGTCGTCGCGCCATGTCGCAGGCGCCGCCGGGCGATCCGCCATCGGCCAGCGCCGCGCCGGCGAGCTGGCCATCGGTCAGCCCGGGCCCGGGGTCGTTCGTCGGCCTGGGGGCGACAGGAATCGAATTGGCGTAGGCGCGCAACGGCGTGCGATGCAGCGGCATGCGCCGAACCTCGGGTTTGGCTGGCTTCGGCGGCGATTTGGCCGGGGCCGGTTTGGCTGCCGGCGGTGTGGGCGGTTGCAGATCGACCAGAGCAACGTTCATCGGCGCAGGCCCGCTTGCTTCCGGCGTTTCAACTCTGGTTCCAAGCAGGGCGACAAGCGCCGCCAGATGACCGGCCAAGCTCACCGCGCCGGTCACCAGCCATCGCCGACGTCGGGAGTCTTTAATCTTGGCGTGGACCAAATTGGTGGGTTGCTGATCCGCCTGTTTCTGCATCAGTCTTCCCGAAACGCAATCTGGAGCCTGGACAGGCTCTGGAGACCACGCGTCTGCGTCAGGATGATGGCGACGGACGGATGGCGTTCCCAGGCCTTGCTAACCAGGCGCGAACGCTCCCGTCCGTCGGGCGACTATTGAATGAGATCGATGACGAGGCAGCCCCAGAATGCGACGCTGACCGCCACGGTCGACCAGACGATGCCACTCATGATCAGTTGCTGGGCGTAAGGCCAGTTGAGCCCGGCTTGGGGCGCATGATGGTATTCAAATACCTGCTGGCGCGCGGTCGAAGACGGCGACGAGCCACTGGCCAGCGAATGCTTGGTCATCGTGTTTCCTCCCGGTTCCGGCGTCTGAATTTCGTCCGGATACGTACTTAAGTCGGCGCTAATTCGGTTGTAGTTGCAAGAGATTTTTTCCCCGGATCCCGCTGCCTTTTCAGGCCCATGCGGCAATCGCCGCTTCGGGCGGGATGTCGCCCGATTGCCGTCGGGCAGACCGCCCATTGGCGCGCCGGGATTTCCTTCAATGCAGTTGACGCGGCCGATCAGGCCTCGATGCCCAGCTCGGCCAGAATTTCCGCCGTATGCTCACCCAGCCTGGGCGGATGGCGGCGGATGTTCGCCGGACTCGCCGAATACTTCACCGGTGGGCGCAGGCTGATGTAGGCCCCCGCGTCGGGGTGTTCGTAGTGTTCGAACAGGCCCACCGCCTCCAGATGCGGGTCGGTCTGCAGGTCGTCGAGCCGGTTCATCTTCGAAACCGGAATCTGCAGCGGCTTCAGCAGCGCCAGCCATTCGTCGGTGGTCTTGGACGGGGTGACCTCCTCGACCAGCCGATAGA
>JANXTX010000343.1 GCA_025352165.1 Caulobacteraceae bacterium
CTGCTTCGCAGCCACCTTCTCCCGCAAGGGGAGAAGGATGCCACTAGTGTGCGCGCCAGTGAGGTGCGAGGTTTGCCGATGGCTATTTCGAAGCCCGGTCTGCTGCGGTTTGCGCGTACGATGCGGCGGGAACCGGTGTCCAATGAGCGGGCGTTGTGGAAGCTTCTGCGCGACCGGCGGCTCGAAACCATGAAGTTCCGACGGCAGGTTCCGATTGGCCGATACATCCTGGACTTCGTCTGTTTCCGTCATCGCCTCGTCATCGAAGCCGACGGGCCGACGCATAAGGATAGCCTCAGCGATTCGACTCGTGATGATTGGTTACAGGCCGAAGGGTTCCGGGTACTTCGTTTCGCGAACATGATCATTGAGGATGATCCACAGGGCGTTCTTGATATCATTCTGGCTGCGGCATCCAAGCGTTAGCTTCTATTCCCGACTTGATTTGCCTGAAGGGCCGGCGCGACCCCTCATCCGTCTGCTTCGCAGCCACCTTCTCCCGCAAGGGGAGAAGGGGCACAAAACCCAAACAGCTTCGATCGTATCGATTTTTCGCTATCCCGCCGGAGGCCTTGGGCGGTTGCTCGGCTTCCAGTCCTGGCGCTTGGCCCAGTCGGCCATGCTCTCCAGCTCGACCGGGATGCGCTCGAGGACCGGGCCCATGTCGACCTTGAACGGGGTCAGCGGGGTCTCGTTGTTGAAGGTATAGAACGCCTCGATGAACGGCTCCATCGTGGCGCGTTCCTCTGGCGTGATATCGTCGCCGAACGCGTCGCAGAGCATCTTGCCGAATTCCTTCGGCGTCATCGGGTCATGGGTGATCGGCTTGCCAGTGACATCGGAGAGCACGCTCGCCACATCCCGGGGCTTCAGAGCCTGCGGTCCGCCGATGTTGAGCCACGCGCCTTCCAGATCGGGACGGTCGATCGCGGCGATCATGAACTTGGCCACGTCGTCGAGGCTGATCCAGCTGGCTTCGAGCTCGGCGCGGTGAGGGTAGGTGTAGCGCCCCTCATTGACGATGAACGGAAACGCCCAGTTGGTCAGCAGGTTGTCCATGAACAGCACCGAGCCGAATACGGTCGCTGGCGCGCCAGAACGCCACAGCGCATTCAGACCGGCGGTGTTTCCCGCATAGCTGTAGGTGTCGCCCGGACGATCCGGAATCCAGCTTGAGGTATTCCACACCACCCGCTTGACGTTGGCGCGCACCCCGGCGCGGCCGATCAGGGCTAGGCCTTCGGCGGCCGAGTTCCTGGCGCGCAATGGATGGGTGTAGAAAACAGCATCGACGCCATCGATCGCCTTGGTGACCGAGTCCTCGTCGTAGATGTCGGCCGGGCGAACATCCACCTTGCCGAAATCCTCGCCGTAGAACGGGTCCTGGCTGCGCGAGATCGCCACTACGTCGTGGCCGGCCGCCTTCAGCTGGCGAACCTGGGCCAGACCCTGGCGACCGCTGGCGCCGAATACTGCTACTTGAGCCATCTAATACTGTCCTGACTGTATTGCTGTGTCAGCCGGCCGGCGGGCGCGGCTTGTTGGTGAGGCGCCATTCCTGGCGCTTGGCCCAATCCTTGAATGTTTCCATCTGAATCGGGATGCGCTCCAGCACGGGGCCCATGTCGACCCGGAATGGCTTGGTCGGCGAGTTGTTGTTGTATTCGTAGAAAGCGCCGATCCCCGCCGCGAGGACCTTCTTTTCTTCTTCGCTGATCTCGTCGCCGAAGGCGTCGGCCAGATGGCGGCCGAACTGCGCGGGGGTGCTTGGATCATAGCGAATCTCGCGCCCGACAGCTTCACTGAGATGGCCGGCGACAATGCGCGGCTTGAGGATTTCCGGACCGCCGATGTTCAGCCAGGCGCCTTCCAGGTCCGGGCGGTCGATCGCCGCGATCATGAACTTGGCCACATCGTCGAGGCTGATCCAGCTGCACTCAAGGTCCGGATTGTGCGGATAGACGTAACGGCTCTCGTTGACGATGAACGGGAAGGCCCAGTTGGTCAGCAGATTGTCCATGAACAGCACCGAGCCGAACACGGTCGCCGGCACGCCGGTGCGCCAAAGGGCGTTGATGGCCGTTGTGTTGGAGCCATAGGTGAAAGGGTCGCCGGCGCGATCGGGAATCCAGCCTGAGGTATTCCACACGACGCGCTTGAGATTGGCCCGCTTGCCGGCCCGCCCGACGCTGGCGACCAGCGAGACCCGGTCCATCCTGGCGCGCAGCGGATGGGTGTAAAAGGCCGCATCGGCCCCCACCATCGCTTCATAGACGCTGTCCTCGTCATAGAGGTCGGCGGCGCGGACCTCTACTTCACCGAAGTCCTCGCCCAGGAACGGATCCGCGCGCCGCGAGATCGCCCGCACCTCGTGCCCGGCCAGCTTTAGTTGGCGCACCTGCGCCAGTCCCTGCCGGCCGCTCGCACCGAACACCACCACCAATGCCATAGAGTCTGCTCCCTTGATCAGTTCTGCTTGTTGCCCGGCACGTCGCGCCCGGTTCGCCGGTCAGTCGGCCTGAATTCGCGTGCCGCGAGATTCAAGGTGGTGACGCGCGATCTTCCACTCGCCGTTGATCCGCTTCATGTCGGTGTTGTAGGTCGCCCACAGCGTCAGTGTCGTGGTCGGCTTGTCGATCAGATAATGCAGCGCCTGCACGTCGGTGCGGCAATGGGCGGTGTCGCCGTCCACGGTCGCCAGCTGCGGGCCGAGCATATGCTGGGTCGGTCCGTAGGCCTTCAGCGCTTCGGTGACATAGGCGACCCAGGCGTCGCGGCCATGGTAGGTATCGGCGCCGAAGCCGAGCACTTCGACATCGTCGGCGAATACTGACGCATAAAGCGCCATATCCCGCTGATCTACGCCCTTGGCGTATCTCAGCATGACGTCCATCAGGGCAATGCGGTCAGCGACCGTCTGCAGGTCAGCCATGGCGTTCTCTCCCAGTTGTCGGCGCCGGCGTTCTTGCCGGGCCAATCCGATTGTTCCCGAAGCGTTACCGCGTCAGTCGGCGGGCCGCTAGAGGGGGCATGGAGATTTTCGGCGCGGGTGCATAAAATGCCTGTCGGGGCGGGAGCCTGGCTTCGCCGACGCAACTCAGTATTGCGCAAGGCCGTATCGGCGCCGGCCGATCAGTGACGGTTACGCGAGTGAGCGCCCGACACCATGACAAAAGCCAGCACCGCCGCGGCGGGTATCCAGAACTGCGGTGGTATCGAAGACACGGCGAGTTGAAGAGCCTGGAACCAGGACATGAAGCCTCCGGTAGAAAACTTCCGCCCTGAGCTCCCCGCGCAAAAGCGGCGGCCCGTCGGAATCGGTCATTTTGTACTGATGGGGCATCTGAACAGAATTTTAACGATTTCCGCAATCCCCCACAGCGATCGCGGCACGAGAATCCTCGGACGCTGGTCTGCCGCTTCAGCGAGTTTGAAGGGGATACTGGCGCGGAATTATCCGCCGAAGCGCTGGCTTCCGTGCGTCAGGGCAAGCTGGCGCGATCCAGCTGGAGGAAGTCCAG
>JANXTX010000375.1 GCA_025352165.1 Caulobacteraceae bacterium
GACACCCCATGAATCGAGATTTGCTGGCCGAGGGAATCCCTTAAATGACGACAGGCCCTAGTGTGCCGTCGCAGTGATTTTGACTCTTTGAGCAACCGCTGTTGGTGTCACGACAATCTGCCATCCGTGGGCGTAAACCAACCCGTCATATTCAATGCGACGGGACACTAGGGAAGTGGGCGTGACAGTTTCCCATACAATTGGTTCGGCGCTCAAAAGCACTGCTTCGTTGTGTCGTATTTTGGATTGGGGTGAGCAGGATGGCTTCGGAAGGCTGCCTTGGTCAAGTCGAATAGGCTGAGCAAGCTATCATATGACGTGATTGGTGCTTCATCGTGCACGATCCCGGCAAATGCTCAGGGGACAAGCTTGATCCGGTTTGGGACCTAAATTAGAATTGACCCCAATATATTCAAGCGAATGGAAATGTTACACTTTCTTGGCGGCGTATAAATTCAGCCGCGAAACCTCAAGAAGCGGAAAGAGCAAATGGCGAGAAAAAAACCGGAATTAATGGCCTCTGACAATATTGATGAAAATTCATCTTCAGGCAATGATGAAACAATAAAGGCCAAAAGAAAGGAATTTCGCCAGATGAAGGCCCGCTACATTGAGCTGCGCGAGACGCTCAAGGCGGCCTCGGCCGAGCGAAAGGCGCTGGAGGAACGGCTCGCGCCACTGGCCGCGGAACTCGGAATGTCGTTCAAGGGGGTCAAGAACTCACCGCCCGCAGTCTCGTAGAGCGCTAACGGCCACCAGCAACACTATCCTGCATCCAGACGCTTGCCTCCCCGCCTTCGCCGCCCAGGAAAACAGGCGCCTACCCATTGGATCCTAGAGAATTTTGCGACATGTTCCCAGTTGAATGGCTTACCACTAGGTCGGAAAACGCTTTGCAACTCGCTTCCACCCGTCGATGCTGTTTGCGGACGGAGATGGCCGATGCGACCAGATAAGCCCAGCCAGCGGTCCAGGGCCCCGGTCCGACAGCAGGGAGCCGTGCATTGAAAGCGATCGTGCACATTGGCGGCGAGAAGACTGGCACGACTACCATCCAGGAATTCTGCCACGCGAACAGGGAAATTCTGGCTCAGCAAGGCATCCTGTACCCGGCATCGCTCGGCGCCTCTAACCACCTCAAACTGGCGGCGTATGCCCTCGACGATGACAATCTTGAGGACGACACGCGGAAATACTTCGGCATCAAGAATGCCTGGGGGCTGCGGGCATTCCAATCACAGGTCGAGCGCGACCTGGAAAGTGAAATGCGGGAACACGGCAGCGCCAAGGTCGCGCTGCTCAGTAATGAATTGATCCAAAGTCGGCTTACGAAGATGTCCGAAATCGAGAAGCTGCGCGATCTGTTGATATCGCTTTTTTCTCACGTCACGATCGTGATCTATCTTCGGCGGCAGGACCGGGTCGCCGTCAGTCACTACTCAACAAAACTGAAATCCGATACTGACGACGATGGCCTGGTATTCCCGGCAATCAATGCCGGCACGGCGCTGCCGCACTATTTCGACTACGATACGACCTTAAGACAGTTCGAGGATGTGTTTGGACGAGAAAATGTCAATGTGCGATTACTGGAACCGAGCTTTCTGAAGGATGGCGATCTGCTCAGTGATTTCTGCTTTACATGCGGCATCGACCACAACGAGCAGTTCGTCCCGGTCGCGCGTGAGAATGAATCGCTTTCGCCGAACGCAATCGCCTTCTACCGCAAATTCAACCAGCGCGTTCCAAGGTTTGTGGGCCAAGGGCTAAATCCGTTGCGCTCAGGACTAAACACGGCCATGGCCAAAGCGTTCGGCGGCCGCGGTCCCGATGTCGCGGCAGCCGATGCAAAAGCCTTCTATAAGTATTTCGTCGAGGGCAACAGACAGATTGCGCGACGGTACTTGCCGTTCGGCGACGCCAATCTGTTTACGGACGATTTTTCCATGTACCGGGACCATTCGCGCGATACCGTGGACCCCGAAGCACTGATCGATATCGCGACGCATCTATGGATTGAGCGCTCGGTCGAGATCGAAAAACTCCGGCTTGAGAATTATCTCATTCGTTTCACAGCGGGTTTCGCCAAACAACCCAGGCAGATTCCGTCGCCGCCGCTACTCAGCGTCGGCCCGCACACGCCTGGAAATCTGGCCGTGCATTGGCTGGGCGCCATGCTGTACCTGGGCGAAAATCACAAGGCTGCGGAGGCGGCGTCGGCGATGATGGATGGGGCGAAGGTGTTGCCGGCCTATGTGGTGGCGCAGCTTTTCGCGCTTTTGCGGCTGGGGGACAAAGAGCGATTCGCCGCGGCCTTTTCAGCGGAAGGCGTAGGGCCGAAGATCGCGGCAAGCCTCAAATGCCTGCGGGAGCGAGGGGTCGACAAGCTTAAGGGGGAAGCCATGATACGGGCGTTCAAGACCGGGGACCCGATCAGCCAGCAAGCCTACAAACGAATGTTCGAGTGGATCGAACACATCTGAGTGGATCACACATCAATTCGCCAGCCTTGAGGGTGCGCCCAGGCGATACGACCATGGCGATATGGCCAATCGTGATATGGCCAATCGTGATATGGCCAATTGCGCTGAGGCTCGGGGCGATTTGGGATGGTCGATCGAGGTGAAAGATTCAATTGGATAAGAAGCTTGTCATTCACATCGGCTTGCGGAAAGCGGGTTCGTCGACCATTCAGCAGTTCCTGAACGTCAATACCGTCGACCTCAAATTGCTCGGCTGCGACTATCCGAGGGTAGGGCGACGGGCGCGATGGTCGCACATGAACATCGCCGCCGACGTTAGACAACTCGGCGAGTTCGACGCCTATTACGGCAGCGTCAATGAATTGAGAGCCTATCTGAAATCCCAGGCGTTTCCGCTGACGATCATTTCGTCGGAAGTATTCGAGCCGGCCTCGCGGGAAAACATCGAGCATCTGAGGGACGTACTGCGGCCGGGATTTTCCGACTCGACGATCCTGTTGATAATCCGCGATCCAAAGGGACTGATCCCGTCGAGCTATGCGGAAAGCGTCGGATCCGGCCGCAAGACCATGGGGTTCGACACCTTTTTCGACCAGCTGATCGGCATGAGGCGGCTGAACTATTTCCATACCGCCAAACGATGGGCCTTGGTCTGGGGCTGGAAATCAATCAACGTGAGGCTTCTGGACCGCGAGCACATGCTGAACGGCGACCTGATCGACGATTTCATGGCCGCGGCCGGTGTGGACGTTGAGGATTCGCGATATAGGGCCCTGCAGAGGCCAAAGTCCGCGAACGTCTCCCCCGGGTGGAAGGTTATCGAGGCGCTGCGTGCGCTGTATGGTGGCGAGCACCGCCTGGCGGCGGATCACCCGTTGATTTCGAGTCCGCGAAACCTGAGCGATACCCGAATAATTCGATCCTGCGCCCAGGATGTCGGCGACCGACTCGGCTGGAACGCCGACCGTGGTGTCTATCTGACCCAGGCACAGGCCGAACAATGCGCCGAAGTGTTTGCCGAGTCGCTCGAAGATCTGAATGCGCGGATATCGAACCCGGCGCCGTCGCCGGCGGGCCTGGACGAAACGGGGTTCAAGGAACGGGATTTCCTGCCGGACGCGACATTGATCGCGCCCGCTGAGTTGCGCGGATTCTATGACGAGCTTGGCGCGAGATATCTGATGTCGAGGACCAACGCGGCGGATAATTCTTCATCCTGACAGACTTCTCCGAGCACACTGGGGTCATCCGAAGCAAAAGTCATCGAACCACCGTGTCGGTCATTGCTATCGATCAAGGCGTGGGTTTCTATTGAGTGGCGCAGAGGGGCGCTCAGGGGCACTGAATGGTTAGCATGGACCGAAGCGGGACGCTGCTTGAGGACCCACCTCCCGCGCCCGCCGTGTATTCGCCGACGGAGACGGTAGCGTCAGCTATGGAACGGCTGGACTGGCCGGCCGTCCGCCGCATTCTGGAAGAGGTACTCGGCTCGCCCTCATCTACCTGGCGACAAAAGGCCCAGGTTTGCGCCAGCGCCAGCGATTGGGCTGGCGTCCTGAGGGCCGAACCCGGTGTGCTCGCCGAGGCCCGTGTCACCCGCACCGAAGATCTCCCGCCACCGCTGATGCGTCTGGCAATCCAGGCGCGACACCGGCTTGAGTTATTCGAGGAAGCACGAGATCTGAGCCGCATCATGCGCGAAAGAATGCCCGAAAGACGTGAATGGGCGCGGCGTGAGTCGGAGGCGCTGTTCAACCTGGGGGAACACCAGGCGGCGCTCGCACTGGGGATGGAAGCCTGGGAGGCCCGGGCCGACTTCGCGCCCATGCTGGTGGTCCGCAATCTGATCGCGCTGAACGAACTGCACACCTGCCGCGATTTCCTGGAGGAGGTCGCCGCGGCCTATGGCGGCGCCGAACCGCCAGAGGCCCTGCGGTCGCGCATCTTCTACTTTGAAGCCACCGATGACTACGACTCGATCGTGGCGATGATGGACCGGCTGCGTGACAGCACGCCAGAGCCTGAATACTGGTCGACGCTGGCGGATGCAGCGGCGCGCAGGCTCGATCTTGAGTCGCTGGATGAAATGCTGGCACGGGTTGCTGAGTGGCAGAACAGCGATGCGTCCCTCGTGTCCTATCGTCAGGCGGCGCCGGCGATCCTGCAGGCGCATTTCAAGAGTTTTGCCGACTGGCCGAGGGTGCGACCGTTCATCCGCGCGTTGGCGGAATTGCCGCTTGAGCCGGGACCGGCGACCACCGTATCGGCGGTGCTGTTGCAGGTCGGAGAATACCAGGCGGCGAACGTGGTCGTGCGTCGCAACCTTGATTATTTCCCATCCTCGCAAGGGTTGTGGCGGCGCCACCTGCACATACTTAGCCTGATCGGCGTGGCGGAGGACGTCACAGCGGCGCGCAACCGGATGCGAGAGCAATTTCCCAGCGAAAGCTATTTGGTTTCCTTGTGCAGGGGTGTCGCCTCAGGTTCGATCTGGCGCAACGCAGTGCCGATGCGGCCGAGTTCG
>JANXTX010000387.1 GCA_025352165.1 Caulobacteraceae bacterium
CAGCGCCTGATCGTGATACAGGCATAGCACGGCGTCATAGCGCGCCCGGGCTTCCGGGTGGAAAAGCGTGTCGGAAGGATGCGGTCCGGTGACGTCGATGCCTTGCTCCGCCAACGCCCTGACGGCCGGCCCGACGATGGAAATCTCCTCGCGCCCTATCGTACCGCCTTCACCGGCATGGGGGTTGAGCCCGGCCACCGCCAGACGCGGGTGAGTGATCCCGAAGTCCCGGCGCAGGGCTGTCGCCGTGACAAGGCCGGCGTTGATGATCGTCTCTTGAGATAACAGTTGCGGCACGCGCGCCAACGGCTCGTGGATGGTTACTAGGCTGACGCGAAGGTCAGCGGTGGCCAGCATCATCACGGGCCCCTTACCGGGCGCGTCATTTGGCGGCGGCGCAAGTTCGCCAAGGAATTCGGTATGTCCGGGAAAGCGGAAGCCGGCCGCGTAGAGCGGCGCCTTAGCAATCGGCGCGGTGACCAGAGCCGACGCCTTGGCGGAAATGACCAGCCCGGCGGCGACCTCGATCCACCGCACGACCAGTCCCGCTGTGTCGGCGGCAGCGGCCCCCGGTGCGACAGGGTGGAGGAGCGGAATATCGATGACCGGCAGCGCATCGTTGAAGATGGCGGCGCCTCGCGCAATGTCCTTCACGGCGCAAACCAGCGAGGCATCGCCGGCGGCGTTCGCCAGCGCTGCCAGATCACCTACGACGACGAAGGCGGGGCCCGTTGCGCGCAGCGCACGCCATGCTTTGACCACGATCTCCGGCCCGATGCCGGATGGCTCTCCGAGGCTGACGGCCAGCGCCTGTGAAGTCACCGCGTTTCGATGGTCGCCGAGTTGCGAAGGTCGCGGAGCTGACGCTTGGCGATCATCGCCAGTTCCTGCCCGTAAAGACGGTTTTCGATCTGTTCGGGCGTCAGCGCATCCGCACCGCCATGTCTGCGACCGCAAACCGCGATCAGGTGCAGGCCGGCATCAGTACGTATTGGAGCTGAGACCTGTCCGACTTGCAGGGACTCGGCCGCATCCCTGAACGCGGGCGCCAGGTCCTTGGTTTCGGCCTCGCCGAGATCCCCTGAAACGGCTCCGCCGACCTTGGCGGTTTCCTTGTCGAGGTTGTCGCAGCCTGACAGCTTGGGCCGCAGTGCCGAAAGCTTGCTGTTGGCGGCCGCGACCTGCTCATCGCTTGCGCCCTTGGGCAGCGCAATGGCGATCTGCTTCAGATTGACCAGCGTCGAGGTCCCGCCCGCGCGCTTGTCGTGCAGCAGAACAATGTAAACGCCGTCCTTTACCGTTATCGCGGGCGACATCTGTCCGGCCCGAAGGTCGTCGAGTTTATGGTCCACTTCCGGGGGCATTTCGCCGGTGGAAATCCAGCCTACATCTCCGCCGGTCGCAGCCGAAGGGGAGTTGGAAAACTGTCTGGCGACTGCGGCGAACGGGGCGCCCTTCTGCAACTGCGCGATCAGCTGCGATGCGCCTTGCTCTGCTGCCGCCATGCTGCCAGCGCGCGACGCGTCGATGAAGATTTCGCTGATCTGGTATTGCGGCTTGCCGGCTTCGGCTTCGAGGTGCTTCTGGAAGGCTTTGACCTGATCATCGGCGATGATCAGCCGCTGGCCGTAACGACCACGGATCCAGCCACGCCAGCTGATTTCCGCCCGCAGCTGGTCTCGAAATGTCTGCGCTCCCACACCCTGTGCGGCAAGTTGTGAGAGCAACTGGTCAGGCGTGGAGTTGTTGCTCCTGGCGATGTCGGCGAGTTCGTCGTTCACCTCGGCGTCGGACGCGATCAGGTCGAACTTCTGCGTCTTGCCTTCGCGCCGCAGCTCCTGCATCTCAAGGCGTTCATCGATCAGCGAACGTACCGCTTCGCGCTGAATGTCGGGCAGGTTCTCCTGGCTTGGCTGAATGCCGGAGGTGACGATCAGCAGGCGCATGCGCTGGACGATATCGTAGGTGGAGACGATCTCGTCGTTAACCGTCACGACGACACCTTCAGATAGCCCACTCGATTGCCCTGTCACCCCGCCGGCAGTGATGGGGGCAACGGGTTGGGTCGCAGCCGGCAGCGAACTTTCGGTCTGCGCCAGAACAGGAATCGCCATGGCCAGCAGCGAAACACAAACCACTGCGCCGGCCGCACGCCTCGCGGCCGCGATGAATTCAAGCCTGCGCATCGTAATCGAGAATCCTCATTCACTGTCGCTCGTCCTCGCGGCAGAGCGGCTGGAGCGTACTTTTAGGGGCTGTAGCTTGAATTGCCCAATGTGGCGAGCCTTAGGCGAAGCACGACCGATGTGGATGGTCCAAGCGTGCCATTCTGGGTTTCATCATGTCGGTAGAGAAGCTCCAGCCGGATGCAGTCATCTCGGTAAATGATGCCGATGTCCTGTCGGCGCCATGATCCGCTGTCGATGATTCCATATCCGGTGATTCCCCAGTGCCTGGTCAGATAGGCCTCACCGTGGACGTCGACACTATTGATCTTGCCGCCGAGTGGTGACTCCGCCTCCTGCAGGTAGCTGACGTAGCCCGACAGCCTGTTACTGGAGAAATTCGCGCCTGCCTCAAGTCGGTTGAGGGCGAAGGTCGCAGAATCCATGCGCATTCTTGTGAACACGGTAATGCCCTTCACCGGGGTCGCTTCGAACGCGGCTATGTAGTCGGAAAGCGCCGTCTGCAGGCCTGTTCGTTCAGGTACCGCCAGATCTGTCTGACCGCCGAGCCTGCGGCCAAAAATGAAACTGGCGCTGCGACCGTCGGGAAGCAGCATCGTCGCCCGTCCGGCGAGCGTGACGCTTTGACCACCTTGATAGAGATCGTAGCCCGGCGAGCGGTTCACATCGAACAGATTGGTGTCGTCGAACTCCCAGATCTGGCTATCCTCGTTGGGAATCCGGGGATCCAGTTTCGTGTTCGGTGCGATTTCGACCTGTGCGATAGGCTCAATCACATATGTCACGCCGCCGCTTTGCTTGAAGATCGGGTAGCTTACGTTCGCTCCGATATAACCGAATGCACGGCCCACCGTGGCTCCGGACGGAACTGTCGGCAGTCCCGCGACATTGTAGAGGTCGGCGCGGCCCTGCAGGAACGGCTGAAGCCTCAGGCCGTTGGTGAAGGTGTAGGTGCTTTGCCAGTTGATGCCAGCGGTGGCGCGGCGGCTGTCCATGCCCGCGATCGGCGGTGCGCCGGGACCCGCGATCGTATCGGGGGTCTCTGATCGGGTCAGGGCCACCGCGCTGCCGTCCAGTCGAAGCCGTCCGCCAAGCACTGGCGTCTCCGGGTCCCAATGCGCTTCGATCAGCGGGGCTATGATCGGGAAGATGCTCTGGTCGTCGTTGGGGCGAAGGCCCTGAATGCTGATCGCCGCAATCGAGAAGTAGGAGTTAAGGTCCTGGCGAACCGCATAGAGCTGCGAAATCAGGCGTCGGTCGTCGGCGGCGTACAGGCCGCGATCGGTAAGTCCCTGGTTCGTGAAGACATCCGGGATGGAGTATTTGTCGAAGATTAGCTTGTCGGATGTGCGTTCGGCGGTGAACCCCCATTGCCAATGAGAGTCTAGATTGAATACACCATTTGCCAAAATGTAGCTGCGCGATGTATTCGCACCAAATTTGTCCCCGCCAGATGTAAAATCTTGATCATACGTGTACCCAGCCCTGACCTCGAAGGACCCGGAATATAGACGCTCGCGGTAGTCGATATTAAGAAAAGGATTTACTTTGCTGCTTATCTGCGGGGATACAATGATGTCACGATAGGGTGAAATGGACAGATAATATGGCTGTTGATAGCTGAAACCACGTTCTCCAGAAAACGTAATTGTCGGCAAAAGAAATCCTGATTTGTGCGTTGCCGCCGGATCAGTGGTCCAGAACGCCGGCAAATAAAATACGCCTACACCTTTAATCTGTATGATTGCGTTCTTAAAATATATTGTCTTATGCTTGTGGTCTTCGATAACCTTCTGCGCTTTGATCGACCATGTCGGCGTTCTTGAGCTGTCCTTGGTGCAGATGTCGCAAGGGGTGTAGATCACGTGATCAAGTTCGGTCACGTCGGCGGTACGCCTATGAGCGCTCGCGGCGGCGATTTTCACCTGCTCCTGCAAGCGGGTGGAAAAGCCTAGGGCGATGCCCTCCGACATGTCCTTGTCGAGTGTTATCGCGTCGGCGAACTGTATGCTTCCGTCCGCCTGAACAATCCGCACATGGCCACGAGCGGTGACGATCCCGTTATCACTATCGTAGTCGACTTCATCCGCGCGTAGGACGCGGCCTTTGTAGCGCGCCTCAACGGAGCCGTCCGCGCGGGTCCTGTGCTTGGTGTCGTCGCGAAACAGCTTGTCGGCTTCAAGATAGAAGCCGCCGCCGGCAAGTCCATCGGTAGAGGTGGCATTGGCGCCGCCGCTCGCTTTCGCAGGCGCGGTCGTTTGCATTTGTGCGACCGTCTGCGCGTAGCTGCTCGTCGCGAGCAGGCCGATGCCCGCCGCGCCCGCTACCAGGTTGCTCGTCAATGCCAATGCCGCCAGGCGGCCGATTTTCACCACGTGTGGACCTCTTTGTCCTCGACCTGGCCCCCACGCGCCCGAGTCATCCATCCTCCGTATAGCAAAGCTGCGTGATACCGGAAAAAAGCGCGAGAATCGGCGGACTCCACGCTGCGAGGACGGGCGGTATGACTTCGGTCGCGCCGAGTGCGCCGCAGAAGGCGTTCAGAAAAAACACAATAAATCCAAGCGTTACCCCTGCGGCGGCTAGACCGGCGAGGTCTCCAAGTCGCATCAGTCGCAACGAAAAAGCCGCAGCGAGCACGGTCATTGCCGCGAACAGCAATGGAGTTGCAAGGAGCTGTTCGAGGCGAAGCTGATATCCGGCCGACGAATAGCCCGCCAGTTCCGCGGCGCGAATCGTATCGGGCAGTCTCCAGAACGCGACGGCCGAGGGCGAGATGAACCTCTCCATTGCAGTGCGCCGGTCGAGGCTGGACGGAACTGACAATTGCTCTGATCTCACCGAGCTGGAGCCGGGCAACGCCTCACGAACGTCGCTCAGGCGCCAGAATCCGGGAGTCAGGCGGGCTTCCGCCGCCTCGATGCGCCTGGAAAAATTCAGATCACCGGTCGGTGCGATCTGATTGACGAACAGCGACACCTGCTTCAGGCGAACCGTCTCGTCGATGGTATCGTGCGCCTTGGCATGGATGACGATCTGATTGCGGTCGTCACCCTGCCGCAACCAGATCTCTCCGGATGGGTTCTGCGTGCGTCCTTCAGTCAACGTCGTCCTTCGGTCCTCGAATCGCTCGTTCAGGATTGATGCCAACGGATTGAGCGCGGTGATCGTCAGTACACCGACGGCGAATGCGGCCGCCGCCGCCGGCGCTATGAAGCGCCACGCGGACACACCCGCAGCGCGAATTGCGACCAGTTCGCTGCGGCGGTTCAGGGTCACAAAGGCGCCCATGGAGCCGAACAGAAACACGAACGGCAGCAATTGCAGAATGACGGAAGGTGACTTGAGTAGCGTCAGAACTAGCAGGTCGACGAAGCTGAGTTCGGTTCGCCCGCCGAGTGTGCGCGTCAGCTCGACAAATTCAATCAGCATGATAACCGAGACGATCACAGCCAGCGCGGCGCCCACGCCCAGCAGCACGCGCACCAGCACATAGAGTTGCATGCGCGCCGCCCGCTTCACGCAGGCGCCCGGGCGGGTTGCATCACCGACTGACCTCTGCTGCGAGTCGTCGTGCCGCCACGCGCCGTGAAGATGATCCAGGCGGAGACGCCGAACGCGCCAAACGGGATCAGATACTGCAAAAGATTCAACAGCGGCGCGGATCCCGCCGACGCCTGTACGGCGAACCCCAGCGTCCTGACCACAAGGGCCGCCGCGGCGACGCTGGCGATTCGCGCCGAATAACCCAGCCGATTGAACGAACCGCCGATCACCGCCGCTAGCGCCATGGCCATG
The DNA here is from genome assembly GCA_025352165.1 of Caulobacteraceae bacterium. Classification (GTDB taxonomy): domain Bacteria; phylum Pseudomonadota; class Alphaproteobacteria; order Caulobacterales; family Caulobacteraceae; genus Acaudatibacter. The sequence continues at coordinate 5,985 of JANXTX010000387.1, forward strand.
AAGGCGATGTTGTAGAGTGGTGCGCTGAACCGGGAATGCCCCTCAGCCTGCATTTTGGCCTGATTGGCGCGTTCCCAGTCCTGCCGCGTGTCGGGGAAGAAGAGCTCGTGCGGATAGCGGTCCGAAAGCTTGTAGCGCAGGATTCTTCCGGAATTTATCAGCGGCTGCAGGTCGAGAATGTATTCGTCGAACGACAGATAGTTGAGCACGCCGGTACTGGTGAACTCCTGGTTGGCCCCATGGCGCATCACGAGCACCGGTGCGCCGGCGCGCCGCTCCAGGCGGCCTTCACGCGCGGTGACGGTGCTGTCCTTGCCGTGGCCATTGTCGCGATCGATGAACAGGTTGTGGATTGCGCCATCATCGTCGACCGATTGCGCATAGACCGTCAATCCAGCCGCCGGGTGTGTGAACTGGCCAGGCCTGATCATTGTGGCGACCAGATCGCCGCGGACGACCTCCAAGGTTTCCCGCAGGGCGCGGTAACACAGAGGTTGCACCCACAATGTCAGGACGAGTGAGGCCAGCGCGACCCAGCAGGAGAGCTGGATCGCCGGATAGATCACGCGCCAGCGGCTCATCCCGCCGGCAAAGCAGGTGACGATCTCATGCTCGGTGTGCAGACGGTTCAACACGGTCAGGGCGGCCACCAGCACCGCGACCGGCAGGATCATGACGATCAGCTGCGGCATCGCCAGCATGGTGATCTTCAGGAACATCAACGGGCTTTGCCGCTGGTCGACAAGGATATCCAGCCCCGACAGACTTTGGCTGAGCAGCGCAATGCCCGACAGCGCCGCCGTCGCCAGGAGCGTGGGCCCCAGCAGCTGCCGGAAAAGATAGCGTTCGATCAGTCGCATGTAGCGGGGCTTAGGCTTTCCGATCTCGAGATGAGCCCCGTAGCGGGTGGCGCCATCAGTAATCACGACGTCAGGTGCTAGACAACCGGCGGCGGTGAGTCGACCGTTGGCCCAAACACGGCCTCGAAAGCCGTTCTGAGAGCCATGTCGGCTTCGTTCATGGATGCCGGTACGCCCAGGTCGGCCAGGCTGGTGACGCCATGCTCGGTGATACCGCAAGGCACGATTCCCGTGAAATGAGTCAGATCCGGCGCCACGTTCAGGCTTATGCCATGAAAGCTGACCCAGCGGCGAAGCTTGACCCCGATCGCGGCGATCTTGTCCTCACGCGGTCCACGCTCCACCCAGACGCCAACTCGCCCGCAACGGGTCTCCGCGGCGACCCCCAGACTGTCGAGCGCCCCGATCACCCAGGCCTCGAGGCTCATCACGAATGATTTCGCGTCGCGCCCTCGCGCCCGCAGGTCAAGCATGACGTAGGCCACGCGCTGGCCAGGCCCATGGTAGGTGAACCGGCCGCCGCGCCCGCTCTTGAACACCGGGAACCGGTCGGGCGCCAGCAGGTCTTCGGGCTTGGCGGATACCCCGGCCGTGTAAAGCGGCCGGTGCTCGAGGAGCCAGACCAGTTCGCGCGCTGTTCCGTCGGCGATCGCCGACGCGCGCGCCTCCATGATGGCGACGGCCTCGGGATAATCCACCGGGGCGGCGGATTTGGTCCATTCGACCAATTCGGGGTCGGTTCGTAGGAAGGTTCGGCTCATGAGTGAACTATGTGGGGCGTCGCCCTTCACAAGTCCAAGTCCATTTGCTACGCCGCGCGGCTCACTGGCCGCGGTCGTGGCGGAATTGGTAGACGCGCAGCGTTGAGGTCGCTGTGGGGCAACCCGTGGAAGTTCGAGTCTTCTCGACCGCACCAGTGAGATTTACCCGGCTCGCCGCCTGGCGACCGCCGTGGTAGGGAAGGGGGCATGATCCCCAACCATGGACCGATGATGGATTTCGGCCTCGGCGAGACCGCCGACGCCATCCGCGAAACCACCGCCCGCTTCGCGGCCGACCGAATTGCGCCGATTGCCGCCGAGATCGACGCCAGCAATGCGTTCCCCCGCCAGCTGTGGCCGCAGATGGGCGAACTTGGCCTGCACGGCATCACTGTCGAGGAAGACTATGGCGGCCTGGGCTTGGGCTACCTCGAACACGTCGTCGCCATGGAAGAGGTCTCACGTGCTTCAGCATCGGTCGGCCTCAGCTACGGCGCCCACTCTAACCTCTGCGTGAACCAGATCCGGCGCTGGGGAACGGAAGAACAAAAACGCCGCTACCTGCCTGCGCTGATCAGCGGCGAACACGTCGGCGCCCTGGCCATGAGCGAGGCCGGTTCGGGATCGGACGTCATCTCGATGCGACTGAGAGCTGATCGCCATGGCGATCGCTACGTCCTCAATGGAACTAAGTTCTGGATTACCAACGCGCCTCACGCCGACGTGTTGGTGGTCTACGCCAAGACCGATGTCGAAGGCGGCAGCCGCGGCGTCACCGCCTTTCTGATCGAAAAGGACTTTCCCGGTTTTTCCTGCTCGAAGAAGCTCGACAAGATCGGCATGCGCGGTTCCGACACCGGCGAACTGGTGTTCGAGGACTGCGAAGTGCCCGAGGAGAATGTCATGGGCCCGGAGAACGGCGGGGCAGGGGTGCTGATGAGCGGCCTCGATTATGAACGCACGGTTCTGGCCGCCGGCCCGCTCGGCATCATGCAGGCCTGCATGGACACCGTGCTGCCCTATGTGCGCGAGCGAAAGCAGTTCGGCAAAGCCATAGGCACGTTCCAGTTGATGCAGGGCAAGATCGCCGACATGTACGTCGCCCTAAATTCCGCCCGCGCCTATGTCTACGCCGTCGCCCGCGCGTGCGATGCCGGCCACACCACGCGATTTGATGCAGCCGGCGCGATCCTGCTGGCCTCGGAGAATGCCGTGCGTACTTCCCTCGAAGCGATCCAGGCCCTCGGCGGCGCCGGCTATCTCAAGGATTTTCCGGTCGAGCGCTACCTGCGTGACGCCAAACTCTACGACATCGGCGCCGGCACCAACGAAATCCGCCGCTTCCTGATCGGCCGCGAACTGGTGGGGGCCTAGGCTCGCTCGATCCGGGCCGCGTAGCAGCCGCGGGTCGCGTAGTGGGCCTGGATGTAGGCGACTTCGGTATCGCCAAGCAGCCGCTCAATCGCCGGTTCTATCTCCGTACCTTTGACCAGGTCGGCGTCTACGATCATGTTTTCGCTATTGAATGCTCGTAGAGAGATCACCCGGGGACGAAGCACGTCGGGTATCTCATTGACCCGGTCATACGCCTCGCCCGCGCCTTCGAGCACGAAGATCGCATGGCTGGCGCGGTAGGGTGTGTGTGCGGGCTGGTGGGTATGGTTGACCAGGATAACGGCCTCGCCCGGCTCGGCGTCGCGAAGCTCGACGCGATCAGGATAGCCCGGTTTGGCGTCGGCGATATATCGCCGGGCGCCGCGTTGCGCAATCTCGTCGTCGGTCAGGCCGAACAGTGGGCGGAAGGGTTCGGCCGAAAGGCCGGTGATGCGGAAGTCCATTGGGTGTCTCCATTGCGCTGGTGACAGACCTATCTCGCCCACGAACTGGCGCCGCGCGGTTTTCGGCCGTCGCAGCGGGTCAGGGGAAAGCTGAAAAGCAAAAGGCCGCCCCCATACGGGGACGGCCTTTCCATCGTCGTGACCGCGGCGGCCCCGGGCTAGGCCCGTTGAGCCGCGACCTGAATCCTGAGAAGCGTCAAGACGCCGTCAGGAGAGAACCTCGACCTTAAGGCTCCAGGTCGCTTGCGACCGCGGTTGGAGACAATGAGACACTGGACCACCTCCTTTCAGCTGTTGAGACAGGGAATCAGAGGTAAGCGCATTTCTTGCCGAGTCGCAAATGGTTAGCGGGCGCGCTATACCGCCGCACCTCGCCTTGACAGTCGGGCGCCCTCATGCGCCCTTCCGCCGCCTTTTTGACGACCACTTATCCGAGGACCCTCACGATGCATGCCTACCGCTCCCATACCTGCGGCGCCCTGCGGCTCGCGGACCAGGGCGCGAATGTCCGCGTCTCGGGATGGATCCACCGCAAGCGCGACCATGGCGGCCTCCTCTTCGTTGATCTGCGCGACCACTACGGCCTGACCCAGCTGGTCGCCCATCCCGGCGCGCCAGGGTTCGAGAGCCTGGAGCGACTCCGGGCGGAAAGCGTTGTGCGAATTGACGGCGAGGTCGTCGCGCGCACCCCCGACACCATCAACCCCAACCTGCCGACAGGCCAGATCGAAGTGCGCGTCAGCGCCGTCGAGATTTTGTCGGAAGCCGCCGAACTGCCCTTGCCGGTATTCGGTGAGCCCGACTATCCCGAGGACATCCGTCTCGCCCACCGCTATCTCGATCTGCGGCGCGAGACCCTCCACCGTAACATCGTGCTGCGCTCGAAGGTGATCGATTCCATCCGCCGCCGAATGATCGAGCAGGGGTTCAACGAGTTCCAGACGCCGATCCTCACCGCCTCCAGCCCCGAGGGGGCACGCGATTTCCTGGTCCCGTCGCGCATCCACCCTGGTAAGTTCTATGCGCTGCCGCAGGCGCCGCAGCAATTCAAGCAACTGCTGATGGTCGCCGGCTTCGACCGCTATTTCCAGATCGCGCCCTGCTTCCGCGACGAGGATCTGCGCGCCGACCGCTCGCTGGAATTCTACCAGCTCGACGTCGAGATGAGCTTCGTGACCCAGGAAGACGTGTTCGCGGCCATCGAACCCGTCATGCACGGTGTCTTCACCGAGTTCGGCGGCGGCAAGTCGGTGACGCCGTATCCGTTCCCGCGCATTCCCTATCGCGAGGCGATCTCCAAGTACGGCACCGACAAGCCCGATCTGCGAAACCCCCTGGTAATGCAGAACGTATCCGAGCCTTTCCGTGGCGGCGGCTTCGGCCTGTTTGCCCGTATGCTGGAAAACCAGGCCAATGCCGTGTGGGCGATCCCGGCGCCGGGCGGTGGTTCGCGCGCGTTCTGTGACCGGATGAACAGCTGGGCGCAGTCGGAAGGTCAGCCGGGACTTGGCTACATTTTCTGGCGGGAGGGGGAGGGTGCTGAAGGCGGCGCCGCCGGGCCGATCGCCCGCAACCTCGGTGAGGAACGCACCGAAGCGCTGCGCTTGCAACTGGGACTCAACGTCGGCGACGCCGCATTCTTCGTGGGCGGTGATCCGAAGGGATTCTACAAGTTCGCCGGCTCGGCCCGCACAAAGGTCGCCACCGAGCTGTCGCTGGTCGACCATGACCGTTTCGACTTCTGCTGGATCGTCGATTTTCCGATGTACGAGATGAACGAGGAAACCAACCTCGTCGATTTCTCGCACAATCCATTCTCAATGCCGCAGGGCGAGCTTGAGGCGCTGAACACCCGCGATCCGCTCGATGTCCTGGCCTACCAGTACGATATCGTCTGCAACGGCTATGAGCTGTGTTCGGGCGCAATCCGCAACCATCGTCCCGACATCATGCTGCGCGCCTTCGAGATCGCCGGCTGGAGCGCCGAGGACGTCGAGAAGGAATTCGCCGGCATGTTCAACGCCTTTCGCTATGGCGCCCCGCCCCACGGCGGCCTCGCGCCCGGCATCGATCGCATCGTAATGTTGCTGGCCGGGCAGCAGGCCATCCGCGAAGTGATCGCCTTCCCCCTTAACCAGCAGGGCCAGGACCTGATGATGAACGCGCCGTCGAACGTGCGGGACGCCCAGCTGAAGGAACTGAGCATCCGGGTAACCCCGCCGTTCAAGGTGTGACTGCCAAACCCGCCAGCCCACAAGGGGATGAAGAAGGGCGCCTCGACGTGGGGGACGTGATCGGCCAAAAGCCGGGCTGGCTCGGAATTCAACCTCCTTGGGGATTCACCTAGTGCAAACCTCGCCGGTTCGTGTCGGCCTTCGCCTGACGCCCAGTGGGCGACTGACGCTTGAACAATCTCACGATGCGCCGACGCTGGACGGCGAGGTGGCGGCCCGGCTCTCAGAACCGTTCGCGCGCGGTTCGGGCGCGGGGTTGCTGCAGCTTGGGGCGGGCGAGGTCGGGCGGGGGCTGCCGCCGGTGTTCGCC
>JANXTX010000397.1 GCA_025352165.1 Caulobacteraceae bacterium
TCGCCCGATCCACCGTATTTAACGGTGAATTAACGGTGGATCCGCCGTCGTCTTTGCCTTTCCACCCTATCTCGGCTAAGCACCGCACCCTCTCAAACAGGCTCCCGACAATGACTGAGCGGTGGACGCCGGCTTCCTGGAGACAGCGGCCGGCAAAGCACATCCCGAACGATTATCCCGACATGGAGGCTCTGGCCCGTGTCGAAGGCGAACTGCGCCGCATGCCGCCGCTGGTGTTTGCCGGCGAGGCGCGGCGGCTGAAGAGCAAGCTGGCCGACGTGGCGGCGGGCAAGGCGTTCCTACTGCAGGGCGGTGACTGCGCCGAAAGCTTCAAGGAATTCTCGGCGGACAACATCCGCGACACCTTTCGTCTGATCCTGCAGATGGCGGTCGTGCTGACATTCGCCGGCGGCAAGCCGGTGGTGAAGGTCGCGCGCATGGCCGGGCAATTCGCCAAGCCTCGCTCGGAGCCGATCGAGACGATTGATGGCGTCACCCTGCCGTCCTATCGCGGCGACAACATCAACGGCATGGAGTTCGAGCCGGCCGCGCGCGCGCCCGATCCCGAGCGACTGCTGCGCGCGTACAGCCAGTCGGCTTCGACGCTGAACTTGCTGCGGGCCTTCGCCGGGGGCGGCTACGCCGATCTGCACAATATCCATCGCTGGACGCTGGGTTTCGTCGACGGTAGTCCGCAGGGCGCCCGCTACCGCGAACTGACCGACAAGATCTCCGAGGCGCTGACCTTCATGGGCGCCATCGGCGTGACCCCGGAGAGCCATCCCGACCTGCATCGGGTCGAGGTGTTCACCTCGCACGAGGCGCTTTTGCTGGGCTTCGAAGAGGCGATGACGCGCGTCGATTCCACGACGGGCGACTGGTACGACGTATCCGCGCACCTGCTGTGGATCGGCGAGCGCACCCGCCAGCTCGACGGCGCGCACATCGAGTTCATGCGCGGCATCAGGAACCCGATCGGCCTGAAGGTCGGACCGACACTGGAACCGGAAGAACTGATCCGGTTGATCGACGCGCTAAATCCGGAAGGCGAGCCTGGCCGACTGACGCTCTACGGACGTTTCGGCGCCGACAAGATCGCCGCGCGCCTGCCGCGCCTGATGGAGGCGACGCGTCGCGAAGGCCGATCGGTCGTCTGGGCCATCGACCCCATGCACGGCAACACGCTGAAGGCGAACAACGGTTACAAGACAAGGCCTTTCGACCGTATCCTGTCAGAGGTCCGCGGCTTCATCGAGATCGCCGAGGCCGAAGGGGTTCACCCCGGCGGCGTGCATCTGGAGATGACCGGCCAGAACGTCACCGAGTGCCTGGGCGGCGCCCGGGCGCTCAGCGAGGGTGATCTGGGTGACCGCTACCATACCCACTGCGATCCGCGACTGAACGGAGAACAGGCATTGGAACTGGCCTTTCTCGTCGCCGAGAAGTTGAAGGCGGAGCGCCAGGCCGTGGGTCGCGAAGCAGCCGAATAGCGAGGTTCACCTAGATGTCGGGCAGCCCAGGTTCCATGATGGTTGAATGACCGTCGAGAATCGTTCGTTCGAAGTTCCGCGCCCTGGCATTCGTGAGCGCGCATACGCCATCCTTGAGGAGGGCGACCTTGAGACGTGGACAGGTCGCATTGTCGAGATCGGCCTTCTGACGGTGATCATCGCCAATGTTCTGGCGATCATTCTGGAGACTGTTCCGGCGATCTATCGGCCTTATCATGACCTGTTCATCGGCTTCGAGACAGCGACGGTATACATCTTTGCGCTCGAGTACGTTGTGCGTCTCTGGGCCGCGGTTGAGGACCCTTTCATCGGCGCCGAGCATCCCGTAGTCGGCCGGCTGCGGTTCGCGCTCCGACCGATGATGATTGTCGACCTTATCTCGTTTGCGCCGTTCCTCTTGCTCGGGGCGGTCGGGGCGGGCGCGCTGGCGCTGCGTTCCCTTCGTATCCTGCGCCTTTTGCGACTGCTGAAGATTGCCCGATATTCCCCGGCAGTCCCGGCCCTGATCGGCGTGGTCTACTCAGAGCGACGGGCGCTGATCGGTACGTTCATCCTGCTGATTTGCGTGATGTGCATGGCGGGCGAGGCGATGCATCTGGCCGAGGGATCGGTGCAGCCCGCCGCTTTCGGGACGCTGCCCGACTCGATCTATTGGGCAATCGCGACCCTGGCGACGGTGGGCTATGGCGATCACGTTCCGGTCACGATGCTGGGCCGGTTCATCGCGGGAATGACCATGGTGGTCGGCCTGGTGCTGTTCGCAATGCCGATCGGCATTATTTCCACGGGCATCGTGAACAACCTGCATCGCCGTGAATTCAATATCACCTGGAGCATGATCAAACGGCAGCCTCTGTTCGCCGAACTCGACGTGGCCGACATCAAGGAAATCATGGATCTGATGGGCGCGGCCAACATACCCGATCATGCACGGATTACCTTGGCCGGGCATGCCGCCGACAAATTCTACATTGTGGTTTCTGGTCATGCGCGGCTGGAGAGTGAGGGTGATCGCAGGGAGATCGGCGCCGGCGAAGTGATCGGCGTGGAAGCCCTCGATGATTCCGGGGTATACGGAACCACGATCACCGCGCTGACCGAGATGCGCCTGATGGTCCTCGCGGCGGATGAGCTTCGCCGTCTCTGTGTACGATTGCCCGTTCTGGCGGAGAGGATTCGGGCGCGCACGGGCTGACATACCGCCACGCCCTTGCTCTCGGGGCCGCGTTGCGGCACTTTGTGCGCTTCAAACCATAGGTAATCCCATGAGCGGCCCCGCCGCCGGCGCGCTTTCCGCCGACGAGCGCGCGCCGGCACTTATTCGATCTGACCTTGCCGAGTTGCTGCGTCTCGCGGGCCCGGTCGTGGCTTCGCGCGTTGGCGTGATGACCATGGGTCTTACCGATACGATCGTGGTCGGGCGCTTCTCAGCGGTCGAGCTTGGCTATCAGGCGCTCGCGTGGTCGCTGGTGGCGGTCGTGCTGGTCACGGCGATGGGCCTGCTCGGCGGCGTGCAGGTGATGGCGTCACGCGCCATGGGGGAAGGCCGTCCAAGGGAAGCCGGCGCGGCGCTTCGACGCGGCGTCGTTTATGCCTTCTGGATCGGCGTGGCCTCGACATTGGTATTGTTGGCCGCGGGCCCACCGCTGCTGCATGTCAGCGGTATTTCCAAGGCGCTGGCTGACGGAGCCACTCCGCCGATGATCGCGCTCGCGCTGTCCCTGCCTGTCTATTGCGTTTCGGTAGCCGGCGGTTCGTGGCTTGAGGGGCTTGGGCGACCGCGGCCTGTCGTGGTGTTCATGGCGCTCGCCAACGTCGTCAATCTGTTCGTCAACCTGGTTTTGGTGCCGGGACATTTCGGACTGCCGGCGCTTGGCGCAACCGGCGCTTCCGTCGCGACCTGCGTTTCACGTGTCTTTCTGACAATCCTGGTCCTGGTCTATGTCAGCCGGATGCCAGACGCGCGGGCGCTGGGGGTTTTCAACAAGCCGCACCCGGACAGGGCGCGCGCGATGGAGCAGCGCCGAATCGGTTACGGCAATGGCGCTTCGAGCTTTTTCGAGGTTGCGGCGTTTTCGGCGATGACTTTCATCGCCGGTTCGATCGGCGCGCTCGTGGTCGCCGCCTATACGGTGGTGCTGAACGTGGTTTCCTTCGTCTTCATGTTCCCACTGGGCCTCGCCGTTGCGACCGCGGTGCTGGTCGGACGCGCTTATGGAGCGCGACGGCCCGCGGCGCTCAACCGGGCGGCCTTCATCGGCTTTGCCGTCACGCTGTTGTTCGGCGTGATCGCGGTGGCCGTGGTGTGGTCGACAGCCCCGCTTATAGCGCTTGGTTACACGTCCGACCCCGCCACCATCGCCATGGGGGGCGCGGGTCTTGTTCTGGCGTGCTGGTTCCTGATTCCAGATGCCCTGCAGGTGGTGATCGCTCAATGCCTGCGGGCGCGCGGCGATGTGCTGGTTCCCACGATCACCCATCTTGCCAGCTATATTCTGGTGATGGCGCCGCTTGGTTGGTTCCTGGCGATTCAACTCAACTGGCGGATATCCGGTATTATCGTGGCCATCACCATCGCCAGCTTCCTGTCGGCGGGGCTGTTGATCGGCCGGTTCTGGATGCTCGCGCGACGGGATGAAGTCTAGGCCACCCCCAGGGACCAGCCCTCTTCCTTTTCCACGTCCTCGATCACCTGTGCGTCGAGACCTTTGGCGGGGCCGAACAGCGGGGCCAGTTTGCCGGCGTCGTCAAGCCTGGCGAAGTGTTCGGCGAGGGCGCGAACCTGAGCGGTCTCCTTGGCTTCTCCTGGTAGCGGGCCGGGCTTTACGATGCCTGGCGAAATCTCAGCCGCGACGACATCCACGCCTGCCAGGTCAGACTCGGTAAGAGCCTTCCAGCCGGTCTCGAATGGCCAGGCCTTCAGGGCTTCGCCATGCGCCAACTTCAGTCGCCGGACCATGGGGATGCCCAGGATAGCCTGAGGGCCGACCGCGCCATTGTAGTAGAGCTTCCACACCGGCTGGGGGCTCTTCTGCGCCAGTTCGACATGGCGAAACTCGGGCACGTCCCCAGGTCCGTGGTCCCGCCCGCGCTTGGGCTGCAGCGTGGTCAGCGTGTCGCGCGGCGGGCAGCCCCAGAAAGGGAAGGGGCCGTCGGTCAGTCGGCGATTGATTTCCGAGCCGACACCGAAGCGGTTGTTGGTATTGTCCGCCTTGTCCTTGACCATCTTGGCGAGCTGGTCCCAAACCGCTCGCCAGGGCGCCTCGCCCGGCAGCTTGAGGCCCGTAGCAAGGGCGCGCGGCAGCCCGAGGGGAAAATCAAAGCCGATTAGCACCCGCTCGCGACGTTTGGCGCGATCCTCCAGGATACTGATCAAAAGGGCCTCAGCCGCCGCGCGCGTCGCCGGATTGTGTGCTTCAAACGCGAAGCGAAAGCGCACGTCGCGTTTGAGCACCCCGATCCAGATGGAGTCGTTCCCTGCGGTGGCCTTGGCGGCCGCATTCCAATGGACGATCAGATAGGCGTTGAACAATCGGGCCACGTGGGCTCCTGTAACAAAACAAGTCGCGCGCTCTTTAGCGTGCGATGCGCCAGGAGGCCAACGGGAGACCGCCAGGACAATGACGTTCACCGACGATGATTTTGATCCGGGCGAGGGCCTCGCGGACCTGACGGGAAAAATTCGGTCGCTAAGGCCCGATGGCTCGACCTTCATTATCGGCATCACAGGCAGTGTTGCGGCCGGCAAGAGCACATTTGCGACCGCCTTGGCCACGGTGCTGCGGCGTCCCGAACGTAGCGCGGTCGAGGTTGCCGCAACGGATGGATTCCTCTTGCCGAACGCGGTCCTCGATGAGCGCGGGCTAACGCTACGCAAGGGGTTTCCGGAGTCCTTTGATGTGGAGGCGATGGCCGCGGCGCTTTCGTCGGTCAGGAAAGGCTGCGTGACGTTCCCCGGCTATTCGCATGTCACCTACGACATCGACCCGGGTCTCGGGCGGTCGATCGATCAACCGGATATTCTGATCGTCGAAGGCCTGGGTCTTGGGCCGCACCGTTCGCTGGTCGACGCCTTCATCTACCTTGATGCCGATGAAGCTCACCTTGAGGCATGGTTCGTGAAACGGTTCATGGGGCTGTGGGAGGCAGCGCAAAGCGATCCCGGCTCGTTCTACGCCCGCTTTCGCAACCTCGACCGTCCCGCTGCCGTGGAATTCGCCCGATCCGTCTGGACCGCGATCAATCTGCCCAACCTGCGTGAACACATCGCTCCCCAGCGCGCGCTGGCCGACTTCGTGGTCCGTAAGGGCCACGACCATGAGATTGCCGGGATCGTGGGGTCATAACGCGAAAATTTGATCGAAACGCTGGTTTTCCTTTGTGCCGACGGCGTCCATTGTGGAGCGATGCGGGTCCGCTAACATCCGTGCAAAGACTTGGGAGGACTGACTATGACCACCCACGCTAACGGCGAAGTCCGTGCCCTGGCCCTGGTGGGGCCGACTGGCGCCGGCAAGACAACCTTGATGGAAGCCATGCTGCGCGCGTCAGGCGCGATCGATCGGCGCGCGGGCGGCGGCGACAAGGTGGGGGACAGCAGTCCCGAGGCGCGATCGCGAGGACATTCCGTAGAGCTGAACTTTGCGGGGTTCTCGTTCCTCGGCGACCGATATGCCGTCATTGACTGTCCAGGCTCGGTGGAGCTGGCGTCGGAGGCCGATGCGGCTTTGGCGGCCGTCGATCTGGCTTTGATTGTCGCTGAGCCTGATGCAGCCAAGGCAGTCCTTTTGCAACCGGTGATCCGTGAACTGGAGCGGCTGGGCGTGCCGCGCGCGCTGTTCATCAACAAGATGGA
>JANXTX010000029.1 GCA_025352165.1 Caulobacteraceae bacterium
GAACGCGCCCGAGGCCGGATTGCCGGAAGCGGTCGACGGCGCGGTGATCACGGCGCTGAACGAAGAAGCCGTCGCCGGCGCCGCGCTCGGCAACAAGGGCGGCCTCAACCTGATCGTCAGCTACGAGGCCTTCGCCATGAAGATGCTGGGTGGTCTGCGCCAGGAGATCATCTTCGCCCGCCGTCAGCGGGAGGCGGGATTCCAGCCGGGCTGGATCGCCGTTCCACTCCTCGCCACCTCCCACACCTGGGAAAACTGCAAGAACGAGCAGTCGCACCAGGACCCGACCGTGACGGAGGCCCTGCTCGGTGAGATGTCCGACACGGCCCGCGTGCTCTTTCCCATTGATGCCAACAGCGCCGTGGCGGCCCTGCGCGAGTTCTATGGCCATCGCGGTCAGATCGGCTGCGTGGCTACGCCCAAACGGACGCTTCCGAGCCTGCTCGATGGCGACCGGGCGCAGGCGTTCGTCGCGCAAGGCGCCATCGTCCTGGCCGGTGATGTGGCGACCGCGGACGTACAGTTCGTCGCTATCGGCGCCTACCAAGCGGCCGAAGCTTTGAAGGCGCACCAACGCCTGGGGTCTCGCGGCGGGCGCAGCTGTGTCGTCGCCATTCTCGAACCCGGCCGCTTTCGCCAGCCGCGAGACGAGGTCGAAGCGGCGTGTGTTCTGGATGATGCACGGTTGGGCGCTCTGTTTCCGTCGGACCTGCCGCGCGTCATCCTCAGCCACACCCGGCCCGAGCCGATGCTGGGCGTCCTGAGGCGTTTGGACGAGGGCCCCGATCGCACCAAGGCGCTGGGTTACATCAATCGCGGCGGCACGTTGGACGTCTCCGGAATGCTGTTCGCCAACCGATGCAGCTGGGCACACGCCGTGAGCGCCGCCGCGGGCCTGCTGAAGTCCGACAAGAACACCTTGCTCGAGTCCGCCGAATTGGCCGCGATCGAGGGTCGGGGTGACCCCCGCGTGCTGGCCGATACAGCCCAATTGCAAAGGAAAGTCGCATGATCTCCCTCACGAGCCTCGGCGGAGCCGGCACCGTCACCGGCTCCAAGCATCTGCTGGAATCCGACGGTCGCCGCCTCCTAATCGATTGTGGTCTCTTCCAGGGCTTGAAGGCCTTGCGTGAACGCAACTGGGCGCCGTTTCCAATCGATCCTAAAACCATCGACGCCGTGGTGCTGACGCATGCGCACCTGGATCACTCCGGCTATCTGCCGAAGCTGGTCAAGGAAGGTTTCGGCAAGAAGATCATCGCCAGCCACGCGAGCATGCAGCTCTCGGAGATCATCCTGCGCGACAGTGGCCACCTTCAGGAGAAGGACGCGGAGTACGCCAACCGCCGGGGCTTCTCCAAGCACAAGCCGGCCTTGCCGCTCTACGGCATCCATGACGCCGAACGGGCGATGCAGCACTTCTCGGTCGTGGACTTTCATGAGCAGACAAGCCTTCCAGGGGGTGCGCAGCTGGTCTTGCGACGGGCTGGGCACATCCTCGGCGCGGCGACGGCGGAACTGCGTTGGGGCGGCCAGACGGTGGTGTTCTCGGGCGACCTCGGACGCTACGACGATGCGGTGATGGTGGATCCCGAGACGGTCCCGGAAGCGGATTACCTGGTCGTCGAATCGACCTACGGCGACCGCCTGCACGAGCACCGCGATCCGACCGAAGCGCTCGGCGAGATCATCGAGCGGACGACGGCGAGAGGCGGGACCGTGGTCATCCCCTCCTTTGCCGTAGGGCGCGCGCAGTCGCTGCTCTATCACCTGTGGAAGCTGAAGCAGGCCGGCCGACTGGGCCTGACGCCCATCTATCTGGACAGCCCGATGGCGATCAACGCCACGGACCTGCTGCATGGCAACCTCGACGATCACCGCCTTTCCCCCGAGGTGTGCCACGCGACCTGCAACGTCGCCACCTATGTCCGCGACGTCGAAGCGTCCAAGGCGATCACCGCCAGCCCGATGCCGAAGGTGATCTTGTCGGCCAGCGGCATGGCCACCGGCGGCCGGGTCCTGCACCACATCAAGGCCTTCGGACCCGACCGGAGGAACACCATCCTGTTCTCCGGCTTCCAGGCGGCCGGCACTCGCGGCCGCGCCATGGTGGAGGGGGCTTCCGAGGTGAAGATCCACGGCCAATGGATTCCCATCCGCGCCGAGGTGGCTGATTTGCCGATGCTCTCCGCCCACGCCGATGCGGACGAGATCCTGCGTTGGCTATCCGGATTCAAACGGCCGCCCAAGAAAACCTTCATCGTGCATGGCGAGCCGCATGCCTCAGATGCGCTGCGCTTGCGGATCCAGGACAAGCTCGGCTGGGACTGTATCGTTCCGGAGATGATGCAGGCGCACTCGCTGTGACCCTGGCGATCCCGGGTGTGCATGAACGGCCGCCGACCCTGAGGGCGCGCCGCCTCGGGCTGTTCACCCAGCACGAGCCCATCGTGCTGATGCGCACTGATTGTCATGTCTGCCGCTCCGAAGGCCTATCACCGCGGGCTCAGGTGCTCTTGTCCAGCGGCGGACGACAGGTCTACGCCACGCTCTACCAGGTCTCCGGCGAGTTGCTCGCCATCGATGAGGCCGCGCTGTCCGAGGCGGCCTGGACGCTCCTCGGCGTCGCCGAGGGCGAAGGGATTGAGGTGCGTCACGCCCCGCCCCTGGCCTCGATGGCCAGCGTCCGCCGACGCATCTATGGAAACCGGCTGGATGAACCGGCCCTACAGGCGATCGTCGGCGACGTCGCGGCGGGACGTTACACCGACGTCCACCTCGCCGCCTTCCTCACCGCCACTTCGGCCCTGCCTTTGGATGACCCTGAAACCTTGGCGCTGACCAAGGCGATGGTCGATGTTGGCGACCGTCTTGCCTGGGCGTCCGAGACGGTCCTAGACAAGCACTGTATTGGCGGCCTGCCGGGAAACCGGACGACCCCGATCGTGGTGGCCATCGTCGCCGCCTGCGGCCTGGTGATCCCCAAGACATCGTCGCGGGCGATTACCTCGCCCGCCGGCACGGCCGACACCATGGAGACGCTTGCGCCCGTCGACCTCGATTTGGCGGCCATGCGGCGCGTCGTCGAGCGCGAAGGGGGCTGCGTCGCCTGGGGCGGAGCCGTGCGGCTGAGCCCAGCGGACGATGTGTTCATCGGCGTAGAGCGCGTCCTCGATGTGGACACAGAGGGGCAGCTGATCGCTTCGGTGCTGTCGAAGAAGATCGCGGCGGGCTCGAACCATGTGGTTCTCGACATTCCGGTGGGTCCCACGGCGAAGGTGCGAAGCGAGGAGGCCGGCCGCCGCCTGGCCGGGCGTCTGACGTCGGTCGCCGCGCAATTTGGTCTCAAGACCCGCTGCATCCAGACGGACGGAACCCAGCCGGTCGGCCGCGGCATAGGGCCGGCGCTTGAGGCTTGTGACCTTCTGGCGGTTCTGCAAAACGCGCCGGACGCACCGCAGGATCTGCGCCGCCGCGCCTGTTTGCTGGCCGGCGCCGCCCTCGAACTCGGCGGCGCCGCGCCGGAAGACCAGGGCCTGGCGCTCGCGGAAGCCGTGCTGGCTGACGGACGCGCCTGGGCCAAATTCCAGGCGATCTGCGAGGCGCAGGGCGGCATGCGCACCCCGCCCACAGCCGCGCTCGAGGCGCCGGTCACCGCCGCGCGATCGGGTCGCATCATCCACATCAACAACCGCAAGATCGCGACCCTCGCCAAGCTGGCGGGCGCGCCGGACGTCAAGGCCGCGGGCGTTAGACTGCTTGTGCGCCTGGGCGACGAAATCGCTTCCGGCGCGCCGCTGGTCACGGTTCACGCCGATAGCCGGGGAGAACTTGGATACGCTCTGTCCTACGCCGCCGCCAATGCGGACCTGATCGAGATCGAGGCCTGACACATGCAAGTCGTCCTGCCTCTACCCGGCAACGAGCCAATGGCCGCAAGCCTCGCCGGCGCTTTGGGCGCACCGCTCGGCGGGTTGGAAACCCGCCGGTTTCCAGATGGAGAATCCTATGTGCGGCTGTTGTCAGACGTCGCTGGGCGGGAGGTGATCTTGGTCTGCACTCTCGCGGCGCCAGACGAGCAATTCCTGCGCCTGGTGTTCGCCGCCCGCACGGCCCGCGAGCTGGGCGCGGCCAGCGTGACCCTGGTCGCCCCCTACCTGGCCTACATGCGCCAGGACAAGCGGTTCCAGTCCGGCGAGGCGGTCACCTCCAGCCATTTCGCCGATCTGATCTCCAAGGAAGTCGATCGGCTGATCACGGTCGATCCGCACCTGCACCGGCACAAGGCGCTCGCCGAGATCTACCGCATCCCGGCCGTGGCGCTGCACGCCGCGCCGCTGCTCGCCGACTGGATCAAATGCGAGGTCGAACGGCCCATCATCATCGGCCCCGACATCGAGAGCGAGCAGTGGGTCTCGGATGTCGCCGGCCGCGCCGGGGCGCCCTATGTCGTGCTCCAGAAGGAACGGCACGGGGACCGAAGCGTCGAGGTCGCCGTGTCCGATCTGAACACTTGGCGCGATCGCCAGCCCGTGTTGATCGACGACATCGTCTCTTCGGGGCGAACGATGATCGAGGCGTCGCAAGGGCTGATCGCCCAGGGCCTCAAGAGGCCGGTCTGCCTGGCCGTCCACGCCCTGTTCGTCGAAGACGCCTTCACACGGTTGTCCGAACTCGCACAGCGGATCGTCTCGACCGACTGCGTGCCTCACCCGAGCAATTTGATTTCCGTCGGCCGGCTGATCGCAGAGGCGCTCAGGCGGGAGACCTGAGGTCGACCATCAGCCTGAGGGGAAGCTCTCAGGCCACCGTTCTTGCTAGAAAGCGCTCCGCAAGGAGGCAGGGCGGGTGGCAAGCCGAGCAGCGGGTGTGCATGACCTGCCGCAACATGGCGCGCGCGCGATGCAGGCGGACCGCGACGTTGTTCGTGGTCATGCCGGACTCGTCCGCCACGGTTTTGAGCGGCGCTTCCTCAAGGTCGGCGCGGCGAAGCACGGTCGCATAGCTCGGCTTCAGTTCGGCGATCGACGCAGACAGGCAGTTGACCGGGGCCTCCTCGACATCGTCATCGGGATCGGAGCACGCGGCCGGTTCCGCAGCAGCGGACTCGCTGAGACGCCGTCGCGCGCCGTCTCGGCGGTATCGGTCGAACAGCGCGTTTCGCAGGCTGACGTTGAGCCAAGCATCGACCTTGTCTTCACGCACGCGATCGGCGCCTTGCAACGCCTTTAGCGTGAAATCCTGCAGGACATCTTCTGCATCTTCCCGCGAGCGGAGCCGGGCTTGGAGATAGCGCAAGCGCCGGCTGCGCTCGCTGGTCAGTCGCTGTTCGATCAGCGCTCGGACGTCGCCACGGTCGGCGGCGTCGGGGTCGATCGCCGACAGGGACAGGGGCTGTGCCCGCTGCGAAGCCTCACCGCGTATCAGGTCCGTCATGGCGCCGCTCCGAAGATGGTGACGACGCCAAAGGACACGACCGGAGGACAACGGTCTTTGCGTTAGATCAAGTCGGAACTCACTATTGAAACCTTCCAATGGCGGTAATGTTTGGGGTTTTGGCGGCGCAGCGTGTATTACCGCGAGGCGGACTCCGATAATCAAACAAAGATGTTAGGTTCCGCGGCCTTCTCTTGCGGGGCAATCTTGGGAATGCTCAAAAAAGCAATCGAACGCCCATCCGCAGGCTTGCCTCGTCCGCCTCACCGCCCGCCGCCTTCCATAGCCGGGCGGTTTCGCCATATCGGTGGGTCCAGGCGACCCCGACATAGGGGGCGATCTTGCGGCTGAATTCATAGCGCACGCGCAGCCCCGCCTCGGTGTCGGTGATCCCGGCGCCTTCCAGCAGCTTGGCGTCCTTGGCCGCGGCGGCGCGAACCACGGCGTAGGGCTCGGTGAAGATTCGCTGGGTCAGGGTCAGCTCGTAATTGCCTTCCAGCCGAGCGGACAGGCGGCCCTGGTCGCTGAGAAAGGCGGCGGCGTCGATGGCGAACCAGTAGGGCGCTAGGCCTTGAACACCGAGGACGCCGTAGGTTCGGGACGCGGGCTCGACGGCCTCGCGAACCCCGGCCTGGACATCCCAGAACTCGCTGAGCGCGTGAGAGTAGAGCACCTGGACATCCGCGCGGTCCGGGCCACGGCCGAGATTGCCGGTGGACTTTACCCAGAGGCGGTTCTCGTCGCCGCCGATCCAGCCCTGTGCGTCCCAGTCATAATCCGTATCTCCCTTGGTCGAGATGCCGACGTCGGTTCGCGACAGGAAGAAGGTGTTGGGCGCTGGGTCCGCCGCGTAGGCGGGCGCCGCGGCGAGCGCAACGGTCGCGGTCGCGGCCATCAGCAGGGTTCGCATCGTCGGACTCCGGATCTTAGGACGGGGAGGGCGCTTAACGGTTGACCACTTGGCCGACGACCATCGTGGTCATCATGCCGGTCGCCGCATGGAAGAGGATGTGGCAGTGGAAGGCCCAGGTTTTGGTCGCGTCGACGGTCACGTCGGCTGTCACGGTCTGGTAGGGCCCAACCAGGACCGTGTGCTTGCGGGCGCCCAAGGTTCCGTCGGCGTTGACGAGGTCCATGAACATGCCGTGCAGGTGCATAGGGTGTTCCATCATCGTTTCGTTGACGATGTGCACCCGCGCCCGCTCGCCGTAGTGGACCTTGATCGGTGGCGCGCCCGGCCATTTGTGGCCATCGATCGACCAGTAGTAGCGCTGCATCGAACCGGTCAGCCGCAGGGTGACCTCCCGGTCCGGCGGCCCGCGGTCGGCATAGGCCTTGGCGGCCTTGAGGTCCGCGTACGCCAGGATCTTGAGGCTGGCGGGATTGGGCGAGGTCGCGGACCGGGCCGGCGAGTTCATCTCGTCCATCGCCACTTCGCCCATGTCCATTTCGGGCGTCACCCGGTCTTCCGCGCCCGGCATGTCGTTGCGGGCCGTCATCGCGGCCATGTCGTGCCGGGGTGCGGCGGCCGGCGCTACGGGCGGCTTGGCGGCGGGCTTGTCCATGCCCGGCATGGCGGCCATGGCGTCGGATGTAGGCGCTGTTGCCGTCGGTGCGGCGGCGGCCTTGGCGGCCGTCGACATGTTCATCCCGGCCATCGCCCCAGCGCCCATATCGGCCAGGGAGCGGACCGGACGCGGGTCCATCGGCGGGACCGGAGCGCTCATGCCCTCGCGGGGCGCGAGCGTCCCGCGCGCATAGCCTGTGCGGTCGTAGGCCTGGGCGAAGAGGCTGTAGGCCTTGTCCTCGGTGGGCTCGACGATGACGTCGTAGGTCTCGCCCATGGCGATGCGGAATTGGTCCACGCCGAGCGGCTGAACATTCTGACCGTCAGCCTGGACCACGGTCATCTTCAGGCCTGGGATGCGCACATCGTAGAAGGTCATGGCCGAGGCGTTGACGAACCGCAGCCGAACCCGTTCGCCCGGCTTGAACAACGCCGTCCAGTTCGCCTTGGCGTCCTTGCCATTGACCAGGAAGGCGTAGCCGGAGACGTCGGTGATGTCGGTAGGGTCCATGCGCATGCGGCCCCACGCCAACCGCTCGTGGATTACCGCCGCCCGCGCCTCGCCGTTGGGCGCACGGCTCAGGTCGGCGAAGAAATCGCCGACGGTGCGCCGATGGTAGTTGTACCAGCTGCTGTCCTTCTTGAGTTTGCCCAGCGCCGTGTAGGGATCTTCCTTCAGCCAGTCCGACAGCACGACCACATACTCGCGATCGGCCACGATCCCGTCCGGCTGCGCCGGATCGATGATGATCGGCGCGAAGACTCCCAGCTGCTCCTGCAGGCCCGAGTGGCTGTGGTACCAGTAGGTGCCCGATTGCTTGACCTTAAACCGATAGGTGAAGGTCTGGCTCGGTTTGATGCCGTCGAAACTCAGGCCCGGTACGCCGTCCATCTCTTGCGGCAGGATGATGCCGTGCCAGTGGATCGACGCGTCCTCGCCGAGCTTGTTGGTCACATTCAGGGTGACCTCCTCGCCCTCCTTCCAACGCAGCAGCGGGCCGGGGATCTGGCCATTGATCGACATCGCCGGGGAGGTCTTTCCGCCGACGGTGACCGTCGTGGGCTCAAGCGTCAGGTTGTAGGTGTCCGCCAGGCTCGGCGGCGCCAGGGCGAGCGCGGCCAACAAGAGCGCCGCGGCGAGAATGCGCATCCTTGGGTCCTTCTATGGAATGGTCGGAAGCATTGACGCACGAGGGCGTCGGCAATTACGCCCAAGCTGCGTAACCGACCGCGCAGCCTTCAGAGGGCGCCTGGCGCCCTCTGAAGGCCCGGTCGGCTTCGCCACTGGGCCAACGCGAGCCCAAGCGAGAGCGCCGCCGCGGACCACAGCACAACCACGCCGTTGCCGAGTGTCCAGCCCACGGCGAGGGGTCCGACGACCTGGCCAGCGTTGGTGGCCGCGTACTGTAGGCCAAGGCCGGTTCCCTGGCGTTCAGGCGACAGGTCGGAGATCAGATAGTTGGTGAGTAGCCCCAGGGTGGCGGCGCTCCAGGCCGCGATCGCCAGCACCCCCGCCAGGGCCCAAGGGCCCTTCACAAACGGCGCTGCGGCCAGCGCGAGACCCAGCATCAGAAGGGCGGGCCGAAGGAGCCGAGCGCCGCCGGCCGCGACCCGCCGTCCGGAGATTTGTACAATCTGCGCGGCGAACATCGCCAGGCCGCACAGGCTCAAGAGCAGCGACACCGACACGCGGCTCAGCCCCCGGCTCTCGGGCGCAAGGGCCAGCACGACCTCCAGCGCGGCAATGCCGCCCGCCGCCACTGCGGCGATCGCCAGAAGTGGCCCAAGACGCCCGCGCACTCGCGCCGGCGGGTGTAGCGGCGCCGGGCGAGGACTTGACCGGGGCAAGACGAACGCCGCGAACGCCGCCAGCAGGCCTATGGCCGCGGCCGGCCCAAATAACAGCGCTCCCGGGCTGATCCGCACGGCCAATTCGCCGACCAGCGGGCCAGTCAGATACCCAGCAAGGACCAACGCATTTAGCCACGCGAAGCGCCGAGCCCGATCAAGATCATCGGCGGATTGGTCCGCGACGAAGGCGAAGGCGACCGGCGTGATTGCCGCGGAAAAGGCCCCGTTGAGTCCGCGACAAATGTAGAGCCGCCAGAGCGCGTCATCCCACGCGGATAAGGCCAGGGTGGCGGCAAATCCGACCATGCCAAGCAAGAGGACCGGTCGACGGCCCCACCGATCTGATAGCCATCCCCATGCCGGCGACGAGACCAGCGCTGCCGCCGAAAAGGTCGCCACCAGGGCGCCGACGTGTCGCGCCCGGGACGCCGCGTCGCCCGTCGCGGCGGCGCGATCGACCAAGCCCGGCAGGAACGGTAGAACGACGCTATAGCCGACGGCGACCACATAGGCCGACGCGAATAGGAGGACGAAGGCGAACCGGTCACCGGGACGCCGGCCCTCGCGTTTCACGCAGGCGCCCCAGCGACCTGGTCCCGGACCGCGAGGCGGCGCGGCTTGTGCCCGCCCAGCCGGGTTCGCTTGAGCAGCAAGGCGTTGATGGCCACGAGGGCGGAACTGCCCGACATGGAGAGGGCGGCGATCTCCGGGCTCAAGGTGAACGGATAGAGCACGCCGGCCGCTAGCGGGAACGCGATCATGTTATAGCCCACCGCCCACGCCAGGTTCTGGTGCATCTTGCGCAGGGTGGCGCGGGAGAGGTCGATCGCCTTGACCACATCGGCCGGGTCGCTCTTCATCAGCACCACGTCGGCGCTTTCGATGGCCACGTCGGTGCCCGCCCCGATGGCGAAGCCCACGTCGGCCTGGGTCAGCGCCGGGGCGTCATTGACCCCGTCGCCGACCATGCCGACCTTGTGCCCCTGCCCCTGCAATTCCTTGATCTTGGCCGCCTTCTGCCCCGGGAGCACGTCGGCCAACACGATGTCGATACCAAGCTCTTCGGCGATGCGCCTGGCCGTGCCGGCGTTGTCGCCGGTGATCATGGCGACCTTGACCCCGAGTGACTGAAGTTGCGCGACGGTGTCCCTGGCGGTCGGACGGACCGCGTCGGCGATGGCGATCAGGCCCATCAGTTGGCCGTCTTGCGCCAGATGAACCACGGTGCGGCCATCGCCTTGTAGGCGTTCAGCATCCACACGAAGGCCCGCGAGATCGACGCCCTGTTCGTCCATTAGCTTGCGATTGCCGAGCAGCGTCCGGCGTCCCGAGACGATCGCTTCGGCGCCCTTGCCTTCTATCGACGCGAAGCCCTTCGCCGTGGGGACGGCGAGCCCGGCGGCGCGTTCCAAGATCGCAACCGCCAGGGGATGCTCGGATCCTTTCTCGATGGCCGCCGCCGCCGACAGTACTCCTGCCTCGTCCTGACCCGCGGCGGGGACGACCTGGACCACCTTTGGCTCGCCCATGGTCAAGGTGCCGGTCTTGTCGAAAACGATGACGTCGAGCTTGACCGACTCCTCCAGAGCCGCTGCGTCTTTGATCAGGATGCCGTTGGCGGCCCCGAGACCAGTGCCCACCATCACCGCCATCGGCGTGGCCAGGCCCAGGGCGTCCGGACAGGCGATGACGAAGACGGTGATCGTCAGTGTCAGGGCGAACAGCAGCGTCTGGCCGATGATCCAGAACCAGACCGAAAATGTGAGGATGCCGATCGCGATCGCCGCAAGGACCAACCATTGCGAGGCCCGGTCGGCGAGCAGTTGCGCGGGCGCCTTCGAGTTCTGGGCCTCCTGCACGAGCTTGACGATCTGCGCGAGCGCGGTGTCCGCGCCGACCTTGGTGGCCCGGTAGCGGAACGCGCCGGTCTTGTTGATCGAAGCGCCGACGACGGCGTCGCCCGGCTGTTTCGATACGGGCATGGACTCGCCCGTGAGCATGGATTCATCCACGTCCGACGCGCCATCCACAATGACGCCGTCGACCGGGATCTTGCCGCCCGGCCGCACCACCACCTCGTCGCCGACCTGGACGTCGGCGGTCGGAATCTCGACCTCCTTGCCGTCGCGCAACACCGTGGCCTTTGGCGGCGCGAGGTCCATCAGGTGGCGGATCGCGTCGGAGGCGCCGGCCCGCGCGCGCATCTCCAGCCAGTGGCCGAGGAGGATGAAAACCAGCAGCAGGGCCGAAGCTTCGTAGAACTGCTCACCCTTGAAGATGAAGGTGGACCCCAGGCTGAACAGATAGCCGGTGCCCACGCTGAGCAGCACCAAGACGGCCATGTTGAAGACGCCGTGGCGCAAGGCGCGTACGGCGGCGATGAAGAACGGCCAGCCGGGATAGAGGATGGCCGCGCTGGCCAGAACAAAGAGCGTGAGATTCAGATCCCAGCCGAACGGCGGCGTCACCTTGAGAGCGTCAAGCCCCATGGGGGCCAGGAAAAAGATCGGGATCGTGAACACCACGCTGATCGCGAAGCGATTGCGCATGTCCCGGGCCATGGCTTTCATGTCCATGCTCGGCCCGTGGCCCATGTTGGCC
Source organism: Caulobacteraceae bacterium (assembly GCA_025352165.1). GTDB lineage: Bacteria > Pseudomonadota > Alphaproteobacteria > Caulobacterales > Caulobacteraceae > Acaudatibacter. Next base: position 11,456 of record JANXTX010000029.1, read on the forward strand.
ATGTCCGCCATCTGGGCCATGTCGTGGTCAGCATGGGCCGCCGCCGGCCCCGCCTTGTGCGCATGATGGACGTGGGCGGCGTGCTGGGCCGGAGATCGCGGATTGTCCGGCGCGACCGTGTCTTCGCCTGGCGCGCAGACATGGCGCGGGACCACCTCGCCACGACAGTGGAAACCACAGTCCCGGACCGCTTGGCGCAGACTGCCGACGTCGGTGATCTGGTCGTCGTAGGTGACCGTCGCCGTGGCCGAGGCGAAGTTGGCGGCGACCGCGTGCACGCCGGGCAACGCCCGCAAACGCTTCTCGATGACCAATGGATCGAGCGGGGTCTGAAAGCCGGTGACGTCGACCGTTGTCGTTCTCACTGTGGCCTCTCATAGATGAAGGGGGCCTTGACGGTGTCGCGCCGGCCGCCCGCGTGCGCCGCTTCGAAGGTCAGCCGATACTTCGCCGAGGCCGGCAGGGACACGTAGCCGCCGTAGGTCACGTCCGCGACTTGCGCCATCGGCTCCAACGGCATCGTCACCCGCCCGACACCGTGCCCCGGTCCGGATAACTCCAGGGTGACGTCGGCGTCCTTGATGCGCGCCCCGGACTTCGCGTCGAACAGAGCCAGAACGATATGGTAGCTGTCGGGCGCGGCCGGCGGGCCTTGGTGCATGGTGCGCTCGGGATGGTCCGACGGGTGCTCGTTCACCACCTCGCCCTGAACGACGCCGTAGTCGAATCGCAGACCATCGACGACCTGGGAGCTGGCTTCACTGGCTGGCCGCTCACAACTGGACAAAGCGATCGCCGCGATCGAAATGGCGGCGGCCTGGGGGAGGAGTCTCGCAAGCTTCATCATGCGCGTCCTTGGAAGGCCACGGCGCCCCGCACGCCGTTTCAAGTCCATTCATTGACGCGTGGCTCCCCCGGAACATTACGAGACTAGGCCGCCAAAGTCGCATCGACCTGTGTTTGATCAGGGTCCGGCATCTGGCCCATTCAGTGGAAGTGCGGGAGCGGACCTTGCGAGGTCCGCTCCCGCCGCGGCTGCCTGAAGCGGGGGACGGTTCGGCAGCCGCCAGGACGAGAACGATGGGGACGTCCGCGTCGAATCAAATGACGCGGAGGCGCGGCGATGATTACAGCGGCGCCGTGACGTTCACGGCCGACGGAGATCAGGCCTTGGCGCTGGCGGGGGCGTCGTGGTGACGCTGCTGCGCTGCGCGCCCCGCATGGGCCGCGCAGGTCCCATGGTGCAGGTTCAGCTCGCTGGGCGTGGCGGCTTCGAGAAGCGTCTGCACTCGGGCGACCTCATCGGGCGCGCCATGCGCCATCACCAGGAATCGATCGGCCTTCACGGCCTCCTCATAGCGCACGACGGAATCTTTGGGGATACCGACACTCGCCAACGCGCCGGCGAGCGCGCTGACGCCGCCCACCAACACCGCGCCTTCCGCCGCGCCGAGCAACATCGCGGCGAGGTGGCCAAGGACGACAACCGGCCCGACGATGGGAAGCGTCATGAACACGCCGCCCGCGAAGAGGCCCCACAATCCGCCCCAGAAGGCGCCGTTCTTTCCCCAAAGCTTGATGCGGTCCCCGATGTTGTAGAAGCCGATCACCTTCTCATCGGTATGGTAGCCCTTGCCGACAATGGTGAGCTGCGCCAGCGGGAAGCCGGAATGCCCGATCGCGCGGATCGCGCCCTCGGCCTTGTCGTGGGTGTCGAACACCGCGACGACGACGCTTTCTTCACTCATGGCTTCGTTCTCCTCATCTTCCTAGGCTTCGGCTCGGACGTCGCCGGAATGACTAAGTGACGCGCGCGCCCGGCGCGCATTACAGTCACGCCTAGAAACGACGTCCGTTGGCGCTCGCTCACAGCCGTCGCGAAATGGCGACCTCCAGACGGGGTTTGCGGACGGGATCGCCCGTCTCGGGCCGTATTGTCCGGCCTTCGCGGCCGATTGCCGGGACCTATCAGTAGAGCCCAATTCCGCCCGCAACGAAGTCGTGGATCCGTTCCGGAAGCCGCGACAAGGCATTGGAGACGCTCTGTTCGATCACGGGCCTAAAGCGCTCCACCGGCCCGGCGTCATGTGCGGCGATCTGCACGCTCACCGCGGCGGGTTCGGTGATCGGGCTGCCGATCCGGCTCAGCAGCAGGCAGCGGGCCTGGGCGATTTCTGGCGTGCAGGCCACAATCTCTCTCGCGATTTCATGGGCCGCCACGTTGTAGAGCTTGCCGACATGGGTGACCGGATTCTTTCCGGCGGCGGCTTCGAGGCTCATGGGTCTGCCAGGCGTAATGAGGCCGTTGACGCGATTGCCCCTTCCGACCTGGCCATCGTCGCCAGATTCCGCCGACGTGCCGGTGACGGTCAGATAGACGCCGCCGGCATTGAGGTCGTCGGCCGCGTTCACCCTGACGCGACAAGAGGCGAAACCAGACGACCTTGCCGTCTCGCAGGCCAGCGCCTCGAGGGCCGACTTGGCTTCGAGATAGTGATCCAAGTCGCTCAGATGCACGCCGATCATCGCCGATGAGATGGTGAGCTCGACATCGGGACCGATCCGCGCGCCCATGACTTTGACGTCCTCTCCCCAGGCCGGGGGCCGGGCGCTGGACTGTGGCGGGTTGATCGCGTTTTCGACGGCCAAGACCAACGCTTCCAGCGGGCTGAGCGGCGCGTATCCGACGCCGATCGATGTGTCATTGGCCAGCGGTCCAGCGCTCAGTCCGGTCCGCCGAAAGAGGCTCCGCAGGTCCTGTGATCCGGGCCGCAGGACAGGGTGGAGACGGACATGGCGGTCGACGTCGAGTGCATGCAGATGGGTTCGCAACCAAGCGGGCGCGGACTCGACAGCGATCTCCCGGATTGGCAGACGGTCGCGCCCGACCTGCGCCACAGCGCGGCCACCGAGGTAGATGTCCATGGGTGCATCCACACGGCCCCCGCCAAACGCCGGCGACGCTCGGCCGGCGCACAATAGAGCCTTATCGACATTGTGGTGCAGGATCTCGCCGAAGCGGGCCAAGTACGCTTGGCTTAGCGCACGCGACAAAGTCTCGGCGAGGGCGTCGCAGATCGTATCGGGATGCCCGACGCCCTTGCGCTCGACCACCTCGACCGTTTCGTCGGTGTGCGCCAGCGAGGAGAGCAGGATCGAGCTTATGGACACCGTCCGGTCGCCCAAAGGACGGCGCCTACCGAGCGCGGGCCACAAAGAAGTTATAGAGCGAGCCAAAGCCCAAGGCGACATACCAGCCCGACAGAAAGGCCCAGACGACGCCGACGGCGATCATCTCTGGTCTCGCCCAGTCGATATCCGGATAGAGCGCCTTCAAGAAGTGGAAGTCCTTGAGCCAGGGGATCACATCGGCGACCGCGCAGAGCAGGAAGCTGACGGCAAGGAAGATGGACAGGCTGAGGCCGAAGGGGACCAGGGGAATGCCTGGCCGCGCTCCCGAGGGGGCATGCGCGGATGGGGCGCGATCAACGATCGACGACATGGAAGGTCTCCTTTGTCGAGAGGTTGGCGGGGTTGGATGCGTCAGGCGCGGCCGGGCGCCGGCCAAGGCGAGGGAAGTAGGCCGGCGTGGTGCGCATGTAGTCGAGGTAGTCCGCCCCGAACGCCGCGATCGAGTCCCGTTCCTCGCTCTTGCCGAGGCGCCAGTACATGAAGAGCAGGATCGGGAACATCGCCAGGGTAAGGACGGTCGGCCACTGCAGCAGGAAGCCGAACATGACCAGGACGAAGGCCACGTATTGCGGGTGGCGGATCTTGGCATAGGGGCCGCTGGTCGCGATCCGGCCATCCTTCTGCGCCTGATAGAGCGGCGGCCAGGAGGCGGCGAGCAGCCAGAATCCGCCGCCAATGAAGATGTCGCTCAGGATGTGGAAAGGCCCGAAGTGCGGATTTCCCCGCCAGCCGAACATTTCCTCGAGCAGGTGGCCGGAATCGTGAGTGAGCCAGTTGATCCCCGGAAAGTTGGTCCGAAGCCAGGGCAGCATCAGGTAGATCGTCAGCGGAAAGCCGTACATCTCGGTGAACAGCGCCACGAGAAAGGCGCTGAACGCCCCAAACGAGCGCCAGTCGCGCGCCGACTTTGGCTTGAAGAAACTGAAGCCAAAGAAGATGAACAGCGCCGAATTCAGGATCACCAGGGACCAGAGGCCGTAGCCTTGCGCGTCGTGGGTCATAGGTTGTTCTCGCGGCCAGTCTGAATCATATTAAGGCGGCGCCGGCCGAGCCGGAGAGCCCCGTTTCATCCAATTGACGCGCGAACCGCCCAGACATTACGCCAACCGCGGCTCGGTCATCCGCCGGTTGGCGAGAGGGTGAGCTTCCCTGCAAGACCCCGGGCGGCCAGACCCGCTGCGCCTCACGATTTTCGCCGAGCGTAAGATTTTGCCGCGCCGGTCGTCTGAAGGCTTGCCTAGCCCGCTGTCGATCTTGGCGGGGGGTGCGGTTACCCGGGCGAGCAGCAGCGGAGAATGACGGGGTGAAGGTGTCAGCTCGATCTGCGGTGATTTTGATCGCCCTGGCGCTCATCGGCGCAGCGGCCGGCTCCGGGTATGTCTATTGGCGGCTGCAACCCCCACCTGCGCCGGCGCAGGTGATCTATGGCAGTGGGCGCATTGAGGCCGACGAAGTCCGCGTCGGGCTGGAAGTCGCGGGGCGTCTGCTGGAAAACCGAGCCGTGGAGGGCCAGACGCTCCACGCCGGCGACATCCTGGCCCGCGTAGACCCCAGCGACTATGAACTACAGGCGGCGCGCGCGGACGCCCAGCGCACTGCGGCGCTGCGGTCCGCCTCGCAGATCGATGCGCAAATCGCCTTGGCCGGACACCACGCCATGACGGCCCGAGCGGACCTCGACCGCTACGAAACCCTAGATCGTCAGGGGTGGGTGACCGCCCAGCGCCTCGACCTTGTGCGCAACGCCTACGTCGCGACGGTCGACCAGGCTGTCGTCTTGAAGCAACAACGAGCCGGAGCGGACGCCCAGGCCCAGGTCGCCGGGAAATCCCTTGAGCTGGCCAGATCGCAGCTTGGCAAGACACGTCTCGCCGTCCCGCTCACCGGCGCAGTGCTCGAACGCCTGGCGGAACCCGGTGAAGTCGTCGCCGCCGGCCAGCCAATTGCGGTCCTAGCCAATCTCGCCACCGTCAAACTCAAGGTCTTCATCAGCGAGCGCGACCTTGGCAAGGTGAGGCTGGGCGCCCCGGCGCGCCTCCACGTGGACGCCTTCCCTGGCCAAAACTTCCCGGCCCGCGTCGCGCGGATCGACGCCCAAGCACAGTTCACACCCCGTGACGTCCACATGGCGGATGAACGCAGCCGGACGGTCTATGGGGTGACGCTGGAAGCGCCCAACCCGGAGGGCTTTCTAAAACCCGGTATGCCGGCCGACGCATGGATTCTCTGGGACGCAAAGCTGGGTTGGCCGGTCCGCCTGCTCGCGCCGGAATAGGCGATGAACGCCGCCCCTATCATCGACGCGCAGGGCCTGGGGCGGCGGTACGGGCGTCGCACCGTGCTCCGCGACGTCAGCATACAGGTCGGGCCGGGCGAGGTGTTCGGCGTCGTCGGCCCGGACGGCGCCGGCAAGACGACGTTGCTGCAGATCCTGGCTGCGATCCTGCGGCCAAGCTTCGGGTCCTGTCGTGTATTGGGCGAGGACATCCGCAAGCACGCCGACCGGGTACAGGCGCGCGTCGGCTATATGTCACAAGGCTTCTCACTCTATGACCGGCTGACGGTCGCGGAGAACATCGCTTTCGCGTCGGCGATACGCGATGTGCCAAAGGACGCCTTTGCCGCGCGGAAGACCGAGCTTCTCGCCATGGCCGGCCTGGAGCGGTTCCAGGACCGGCGCGAAGGGGCGCTTTCCGGCGGTATGCGCAAGAAGCTCGCGCTGTGCGCCAACCTGATCCACGAGCCGCCGCTGCTCATTCTCGACGAGCCGAGCCTCGGGGTCGATCCCCTGTCCCGGCGCGAACTGTGGCGCATCCTCGATTCCGCCCGCAAAGAGGGCCGCTCGATCGTATTCGCCACCTCATACATGGACGAGGCGGACGCCAGCGATCGGGTGCTGCTGTTGCGCGACGGACAACCGCTGGCGCTCGGAGCGCCCTCTGAATTGCGGTCGGCGGCGCGCGGACACGTCTACAGCGTGCGCACGACCAATCCTGAGGCTGCGGAAGCGGCGCTCCAGACCTCGCCGCGGGTCCTGAGCTTCCAGCGCCGTTCCTCCGAGGAGGTGAGGGTCCAATTCCGTAGCGCGGGCGAGCCGCCCGATCTGGGCCTCCACTGCCGCGAACTGAAGCCCGTCGAGCCGAGCATGGAAGACGTCTTCACGGTCGTGTCCTCACAAGATGCGCCAATCGAGGCGGTTCAGGCGACACCGGCGCGCGGTCCCCGTTCCGAGGTGCTCGTTGCCGCCACTCACGTCACGCGGCAGTTCGGCGATTTCGTCGCGGTCGACGATGTGACCGTCGAGGTAAAGGCCGGCGAAGTGCTGGGCCTGCTGGGACCCAACGGCGCCGGCAAGACCACCTTGATCCGAATTCTTTGCGGCCTCCTTGCGCCGTCCGGTGGCCAGGCCCGGATCGCTGGCTTCGACGTCGCCCGCCAAAGCGAGCAGGTCCGCGCCAGCATCGGCTACGTCTCCCAGAAGTTCTCGTTGTTCACTGACCTGACGGCCCAGGAGAACCTGACCTTCTTCGGGCGCGCCTACGGCGTACCGCCATCAGAGATGGCCGCGCGGATCGCCTGGGCCTGCGAGCGGGCGGGGGTTTCGACCTTCGAGCTCGGGCTTGTTCGCAGCCTTTCCAGCGCGATCCGTCAACGCCTCGCCCTGGCCTGCGCGATCCTGCACCGTCCGAGGGTCCTATTCCTGGATGAGCCCACGTCCGGGGTCGATCCGCTGTCGCGGTTCCGGTTTTGGAGATTGATCGCGGCGCTCGCCAGCGAAGGCGTCGCGGTGATCGTCTCGACCCACTACCTGGAGGAAGCGACCTACTGCGACCGGCTGGGCCTGATGATGGATGGCCGGATGATCGCGCTTGGGACTCTCCAGGCGTTGAAAGCCGACCTCGGGCTAGCGGATGCCCGTGTTGAGGACGTGTTTTTGAGTTTCATCGCCCGCGAGCGCGTCAAGGCGGACGCAGCATGAAGGTGGCCCGCATCTTCGCCTTTGCGCGCAAGGAAACGCTGGAGATCATCCGCGATCCAATCACGGTGTGGATCGCGCTTTTCATGCCCCTCGTGATCCTGTTCCTGTTCGGTTACGCGCTGTCATTCGACGTGAAGGATGCGCCGCTCATCATCGTGGACCACGACAAGAGCGCCGCGAGCCGCGCGCTCTCCGACCAGTTTCTGAACACAACCTACTTTCGCCAGGTCGGCGCACCGGACGACGAACGGATCGCCGAGCATGCCCTCATGCAGGGCGAGGCGAGAGCGGTCCTCTCAATCCCCCCCGGCTTTGGGCGCAGGCTCAGGCAGGGCGAAGCGGCGCCGGTCGAGTTCCTGGTGGACGGCACCTATGCCTCGACGGCGGCGATCGTCTCAGCTTACGGGCGGGCGATCATGTACGCTTTCCCGCGCGGGACGTTGCAGCTCCCCGTCCAGCCGGAGGTGCGGGTCTGGTACAATCCGCAGCTGCGCAGCCGCGACTTCATTGTGCCGGGCCTGTTCGCGGTGATCCTGATGGCTTTCCCGCCGCTGCTCACCGCGCTCGCCGTATCGCGCGAGAAGGAGTTGGGCACCATCGCCCAGATCTACGCTTCACCGCTCACCAAGCCGGAGTTCATCGTCGGCAAGCTGCTGCCCTACGCCGCAATCGCCTTCCTGCAGCTGGTCATCGTCCTCGCCGCCGGCTTCCTCTGGTTCAAGGTCCCTATGCATGGAAGCCTCGCCCTGCTGGTGGCGCTGGGGCTCCTGTACGTCCTTTGCACGGTTTCGATCGGGCTTCTGGTTTCGACCCTGGTGCGTACCCAGGTCGCCGCCATGCTGGTGACGCTCATTGTGACGCTGATGCCGTCGTTCCTATTCTCCGGATTCATCTATCCGATCTTCACCATGCCACCGTTCTTCCAGGGCTACTCCGCTCGGATTCCGACCATGTACTTCGTGAACATCTCACGCGGGATCGTGATGCGCGGCACGGGGCTCGCCGAGCTTTGGATCAATGTCGTCGTGCTGGCGGTCTACACGGCCGTCGTGCTGACGCTCGCGACCCTACTGCTCAAGAAACGGATCGCCTGACCATGGGCGGACGCCTCTTCGGCCTGCTCGGCAAGGAGTTCGCGCAGATGCTGCGCGATCCGGTGATGCTGTTCCTGATCTTCTGGTTGACCACGGTCGAGATCGCCATGTGCACCATGGCGGTCGGCATGGACGTCAAGAACCTGAAGCTTGGATTGATCGACCACGACCGATCCGCAGCCAGTCGCGCCTTGAGCGAGGCGCTGACATCGGCCGACAGCTTCATCCTTGCAGGCGTGTTCAGCTCGGAAGGCCAGGCAGAGGCCGGCCTGAAGAAGGGAAGACTGGACGCCCTCGTCGAGATCCCGCCCGGCTTCGGCGCGCGCGTCGCCGGCGGTCGACAGACCTCCGTGGGGGTCGTCGTCGACGGCTCCAATGCCGACGTCGCCTCGCGGGCCCGAGCCTACATCATCGAAATGACCGCCCGGTTCGCCCAGGAGCGGATCATGGGCGCCATGCCGATGAAGGCCGGGGTCCAGCCGGCGGTGCGGGTCTGGTACAATCCCAATCTCACCAACACCCGCTTCGAGGCCCTGGCCATGCTGGCCCAGGCGGGCTTCATGCTGGCCGTGATCCTGCCGGCCGCCGGCATGGTCCGCGAGAAGCAGAATGGGACGCTGGAGCAGATCCGGGTCACGCCCATCCGCGCGCACGAGCTGTTCCTGGGCAAGATTTTGCCGCCGGTCACCGTCACCCTGGGCTCACTCCTGCCGTCCCTGCTGGTGATCCGACTCCTGCACGTGCCGATGAACGGCAGCGTAACGACGTTCCTGGCGCTCGAAGCGCTCTTCCTGCTGAGCGCCGTTTCGATCGGGATGTTCGTGGCGACGATCACCAACACCTTGCAGCAGGCGCTTCTCAGCAGCTTCTTCAGCCTCTTTCCGCTCCTGTTCCTCTCCGGAAGCATCTCGCCGATCGAAAGCATGCCCAGGTGGCTGCAGATCGCCTCGGAGGCCAGCCCGCTCCGCCATGGGATTGCGATCACCGCGGGGCTGTTTCTGAAGGGGGCCGGCATGAACGAGCTTTGGCCTCACGCGGCGGCATTGGCGGCGATCGGCGCGCCGCTATTCGTCTCCGCCTGGTTCATATTCCGGCGCCAGTGGTGAAAGACCCAATTCCCGCATCGGGGCCGCGAGCGACCGCGCGAGTTGACGAGGCGCGACATCACGGCGGCGCCCTCGCGCAAGGAAGGAGCATCATATGACGAACGACGCATCCCAGAGCGTCGGCGCCGATCTACCGCGGCAGGGCGGCGCCGGACGCGACATCAAGGTCTATCTCGTCGGCGGCGGCATCGCGTCGTTGGCCACAGCCGCCTTCCTGATCCGTGACGGACACGTGCCCGGGCGCAACATCACCATCCTGGAGGAGTCCGATCGGCTCGGCGGCAGCCTGGACGGCGCCGGCTCGCCTGAGACGGGCTATGTCGTGCGCGGCGGGCGCATGCTGGAAATCAAGTATCAGTGCACCTACGACCTCTTCTCCTCGATCCCCACCCTCGACGAGCGGCAGACGGTCACGCAGGAGATTTTTGACTGGAACCAGGTCATCAAGACCGGATCGAAGTCGCGTCTTGTGCGCGCGGGCTGCAAGCTTGATTCGCCCAGGTTCGGCCTCGGGGAAAAACACATCCTGACACTCGAACGGTTGGCCATCGAGCCGGAGGCCCTGCTGGGCGCCAGCGCCATCGAGGATCATTTCGACGCGTCGTTCTTCGAGACCAATTTCTGGCTGATGTGGTGCACGACCTTTGCCTTCCAGCCCTGGCACAGCGCTGTCGAGTTCAAGCGCTACCTCGTGCGTTTCGTGCACATGATCGAGGGTTTCAGCCAGCTCAAGGGCATCATGCGCACCGTCTATAATCAGTACGATAGCCTTGTGCGGCCGTTGAAGGCCTGGCTCGACGAGCGCGGCGTGCGGCATGTCCTCGGCGCCAAGGTCACGGACCTGGGGTTCACGGCAGTCGGCGCGGACCAAGCCGTCGACCGCATTCTCCTGGATCGGGCCGGCAAGCGCGAGGAGATCGCCGTCGGAAGCGACGACCTAGTGATAGTCACACTCGGCTCAATGACCGAAGGCTCAGCCCTCGGGACAACGACCACCGCGCCAGCGCTCAACGATAAGCGCGACGGCGGCGCCTGGACGCTGTGGGAGACCATCGCCCAGGGCCGGCCGGAGTTCGGTAGGCCGGCGACCTTCGCCGATCATATCGAGGAGTCCAAATGGGTGTCGTTCACCGCCACCCAGAGCGATCCAACCTTCTTCCGCCTGGTGCGCGACTTCACCGGCAACGTGCCGGGGGAAGGCGGACTGGTCACTCTCGCTGATTCCAACTGGTTGATGTCGATCGTCCTGCCGCACCAGCCGCACTTCATCGGCCAGCCCAAGGACGTCAACGTGTTCTGGGGCTATGGCCTCTCCGTGGACCGGCCGGGCGACTTCGTCGACAAGCCGATGGCCGCCTGCACGGGCCGCGAACTCATGACCGAGCTGCTAGGGCACCTGAGGATCCTGGCCGAGGCGCCGGCGATCCTCGACCACACCCTCGCCATCCCCTGCATGATGCCGTTCATCACCAGCCAGTTCCTGCCGCGCGCCAAGGGCGACCGGCCCGCCGTGATCCCCAAGGGCTGGCGCAACCTCGGCTTTGTCGGCCAGTTCGTCGAGCTGCCTGACGACGTTGTGTTCACCGTCGAATATTCCGTCCGTTCGGCTCAAGCGGCTGTCTCAAGTCTCCTGGGCCTCAAGACGTCGCCGCCGCCGGTCTACAAGGGCCAGTTCAATCCGAAGGTGCTGCTCGACGCCTTCTCTGCCCTACACGACCTGCACCTGTGACGCGGAGCGTCCGCCGCTCGCGGCCATTTGGCTCGCCGGCACGCGGCGGCGGGCCAACTCAAGGGCTGCCGCCAGCGCACGATCAAAATCCTGGGCGACCAGTAATGGATCGATGTGCCCTCGCAGGTAGTCCGCCCACAGGAATTCGCTGAACAGCGCCTTGTTCTTCGCAAAGCCGCCTTTGCGCCGCAGCGCGCCGGCGAGGCTGCGGAACAGATCGTCCTGCAAATCCGCGACCGACGCGGGGATCTCGGCATAGCTAAGCCGCCGGCCATCCACGCCGTGGGGATGACACCATCCGCGACCGTCCAAGGTCCGCCAGAACGCGACTTGGTTGAGATGGCTCAGGTCGTCCACAATATCCACGCCGACTGTGGAGACGCCCTCGGCGACAAGGGCGCATAGCCAGTGGTGACGGTCGAGGGCGAACACCGCGTAAGGTCCGAGCACCACTGGGATTTGGCCGCGAGGAGGAGGCTGATCGCCGCTGGCGACGGCGGCGCGATATCGGCGGCGCTTTTCCTCGACCTCCCGTCGCCCGACGGTGATCTGCGTCGGACGAAGGGTCAGGATCTCGATGGATCGAGATTGAGGCTCGCCGGATGGCGCGAACCGACGGCGCGCGGTTTCGAAAGGTTGGGATCTCAAGCGGGGCGTGCTTGACGCTTCGATGCCGACGAGAGGGGGCATGTCGCCGTTTCCAGTGCAGTGCGCAGGCCGGGAAGGGGCCGAGACACTGAGAACAGACGCTGATAGGCGACGCGCCTTACAGGCCGGCAGGCTGCCAAGTGCTCCACAGGACCACTCGTCATTGTACGGACGGAATTGGCCCTTACTGGACGCGGTCATTTTGAGGGACCGGCGCCAAGGCGATCCAGCGCTTCAACCGCCCCCTCCCAAAGGACAGCGCCTCGACTGCCTACCCGGTCGGCGTTGGCCTTAGGATCGTAGGACTTTTGGCCCGGGGCGAGGTCGGCCAGGTCCAGTGAGCCCGTGGTGGCCAGCACCATCGCGGTGGCGACATACTCGTCGCGATGAGCGCCCACGACAGCGAGTTCGGCGTTGCGCAGCTCCTGCTCAGCGTTGAGCACGTCCAAGGTCGTGCGCACGCCCACTTGGGCTTCCTGGCGCGTCCCTTCCCAGGCAACCCTGGCGGCGCGAACCTGTCCTTGGTCGGCGACCATGTTGGCCCGAGCGCTCAGGAGCTGATTCCAGGCCCGCGACACCTGGCCCACCGCCTTGCGCCGGGCCAGTTCAATCGCCGCGCGGGCGGCATTGTCACGCTCGGCCGCCTGGCGCACTTGCGAGGCGATTGCCCCGCCGGAAAACAAGGGAACGCTGGCGACGACAGCGACGGAGTCGAAGCGACCGTAGTTGGCGAAAGGGGAGGCGCCTTGCAAGCCGCCGCCGGCATAGCCGAGGTTTGCGCGCAGTGAGACGGTCGGCCGCGCGTTCGCCTTGGCCGCGCCGGTCAGCGCGGCGGCGCTTCGCTCGGCGGCCTCAGACTGGAGGATTGAGGGGTTATTGCGTTCGGCGATCTCAAAGGCTTGGTTCAAGTCCGATGGCAGCAGGCCCGCGATCGAAGGTTCGGGGGCCAGATCGCCGGCGTCCCGGCCAATGACTTCCAGGTAGTTCGCGCGGCTGATCGCGAGTTGAGCCTGGGCTGACGCCACCCGGGCCTCCGCGGCGGCGACGCGGGCTTCGGTTTGGGCGACGTCCGTGCGGGTGACGTCCTTGACCTTGAAGCGGTCCCTGGCTTCGGCCAGTTCGCGACCGAGGACCTCCAGGTTGTCCTGGCTGATGGCAAGGTTCTGCTGATCGCGACGCACGTCGACATAGGCCTGGATGACCAGGAGCAGCACGGTCTGCTCAGCGTCGCGCAAACCTTCGCGGCCTGCCGTCAGTCCCGCCGCCGCCGCAGTCACCTGATGGCTGACGCGACCTCCCGTGTAGAGGGGCTGCGTGACCGAAAGCGCGACACCGGAAGCGTTGACTTGACCCAGGAGGGCCAGGGGACTGTCGCTGTGAAGATCAGCAGCTTCCAGGCTGACCGTCGGTCGAAGACCCGCGCGCGCCTGAACATAGGTCTCGTCATCAGCCCGCTGCGTCGCCCGCTCGCCCTGCAGGGCCGGATTGGTCTGATAAGCATACGTGATGGCGTCCGCCAGGGTCTCGGCGTTGGCGGCCGGCGCGCCCAGCCCCAATAACGCCGCCGCACCGAAAAGGGCGGCGACGCGGGCCGGGCGAGGCAAGTTCACCATTCGAAACCCCATTGTGTTCCAGGCGACGGCGAGAATGGCGCAAGCGGGTTTGAGCGGGCGCTCGCGCCACGGCGCTCGGGGGCGAAGAGCGTTTCGACCCGTCCCACCCGGCTGCGATCCAAAGGCTCCGCCATCGTCCAGCCCATCCGTAGACACGCGCGCACCGCGGCGGCGCGCGGGAGTAGTGACGCGCGAGGCGGCCGAGGCTTACATCTCCCTGAATCGACATAGCCCCCTTCCCAATCACTGGAGGGAAACCGAGTGGGGCGAATAGAGGGACGGCCCGCCTCCGCCCGACCAGCGTCAAAGCCGCCCAATCCGTAAGGATTGTGGCCCGTCAGGCGTCTGATGACAGGCCGATCCGCCCCCTAAAGCCCCTTCAGGCCCGCCATGTCGAATGTACAGATCTTGGGCCGGCTCGCGGTGTCGCTGGCCATTGGCCTCTTGATCGGACTGGAACGCGGCTGGCAGCAACGGACAGCCGCCGAGGGGGAGCGCGCCGCTGGCCTAAGGACGCTCGGACTTGCCGGCCTGCTCGGCGGCGTGCTGGCGGCGGTTGGGCCCGAGGCGGATCGAATACTGCTCGCGACCGGTCTCGCAAGCGTGGCGCTGGTGCTCGCCGCCTTCCAATATGTTGAGGCGCAATCGACGCGGAACAGCAGTGCGACGGGTGTTGTCGCCGGGCTGCTCGCCTTTGCACTCGGCGCCTATGCGGTCGCGGGCGACGTCACGGTGGCGGTCGCCGCCGCCGTCGCGACGACGGTCGTTTTGGCGTTCAAACACCCGCTGCACGCCTGGGTGCGGGGGCTCACCTGGCCCGAGCTCCGAGCCGCCTTGATCTTGCTGATCATGACTGCCCTGGTGCTCCCCTTCCTGCCAGATCGGACCCTCGATCCGTGGGCGGCGCTCAATCCAAGACGGATCTGGCTCTTGGCGGTGCTGATCGCCAGCCTGTCGTTCGTGGGGTATTGGGCCATCCGCGCCCTAGGCAATCGGGCTGGACTGCTGCTGTCGGCGGTGGCCGGAGGCTTGGCCTCTTCCACCGCAACCACACTGAGCTTCGCGCGGCTGGCGCGCAGTCACCGACCGATGTGCGGGTGGCTTGCCGGAGGAACCTTGATCGCCAGTGCCCTTATGAGCGCGCGCGTGTTGGTCATGGCTGCCGTGATCAACCGGCCGTTCGCGTTGAGTCTGGCGTGGCCGCTTGGCGTCTTCTGCGCCGTCTCCGTCTTGGCCGGGGGCCTGCTGCTCTCTCGAAGTCCACTCGAGGCTGACGAACGGCGGGCGCCAGCCCTGACCAATCCCGTGGAGGTCGGCACGGCGCTCAAATTCGCGCTGCTGATCGCCGCGATCATGCTTTTGGCGAAGATTCTGGTGAGGTCGGCCGGCGCGATGGGCGTGTACGGTCTGGCCGGATTGTCAGGGCTCGCGGACGTCGATGCCCTAACCTTGTCGGTGGCCGGCATGGCGGGCCGCGAGCTTCCCCTCGCCAACGCCAGCTTGGCGGTGCTGATCGCCGTGGGCGCCAACACCTTGACCAAGGTCGTGATCGCGGGCGCGGCGGGCACGGTACGGCACGCGCTCCTCGTCGGCGCCGCGAGCGTGGCGGCCGCGGCTATCGCCGGCGTCGTCTATTGGGCGATGATATGAGGCGACCGGTGCACGCGCCGGGTGGATCCCGCGATCGTTCTGACCATCCAAACCGTAATCTGCGCCCTAGCTCGCGCGTCAAACCTGCGCGGCTTCAACGACACGAGGCCTGCGACAGCGCAACGAAGCGATGAGGGGACGTGCGGTGAACCCAGGAACAGATCAAACCAACGACGCGGGACCATCCTACAAAGCCCGCCTGAGGGATGCCCAGATCCAGCTCACCAAGCTTCAGAAGAGCGTGATCCGCAAGGGTCAAAAGGTGGCGATTGTGTTCGAGGGGAGGGACGCCTCAGGCAAGAATGGGGTGATCCAGCGCATAACCGAACATCTCAGCCCGCGTGAGATTCGCGTCGTTGCACTGGACCCACCTTCCGACCGCGACGTCCGGTCATGGTACTTCCAGCGGTACGTCGCCCACCTCCCCGCCGCTGGGGAAGTCGTGCTGTTCAACCGCAGTTGGTATAATCGCGCCGGCGTGGAGCGTGTCATGGGCTTCTGCACCGAGGCACAGACCGAGGAGTTCCTGGTCACCGCGCCTCTGTTCGAAGGCCTCCTGCACCACTGCGGCGTCACCCTGCTCAAGTATTACCTCGACATCTCCAAGGGTGAGCAAAAGAGACGGCTCTCGGTGCGCCGGAAGGATCCCTTGCGGCACTGGAAGGTGAGCCCTGTCGACGAGACGGCAGTCGAGCACTGGGATGACTACACGGCCGCCCGGAACACGATGCTCAACAGGACGCACAGCCTGGTCTCGCCGTGGACCATCGTCCAGGCGGATGACAAGAAGGCCGCACGCATTGCGGTGATCCACGACCTGTTAAACCGGCTCGAGTTCAAGGGTCGCAACGCGGCGCCGGCCGACGTGTCGGTCATTTCGACCTTCGAAGGCTTGGACATTCTGACCAAATGACCGGCGATGGCGGGGTTGAACTCGTCCGGGACGCGCTGTCCGGGCCCGGCCCCGAAAGCGTGACCGCGCTCGCGTCTCACGCCAAAGGCAAGGAGCCGGGCAGGGCGCTATCGCTGCTGCGCCTGTTGGGGCCGGGCCTGATCACCGGCGCCGCGGACGATGACCCCAGTGGCATCGCCACCTACAGCCAAGCCGGCGCCCAGTTCGGCCTGAACATGCTGTGGACGATGGCGTTCACCTTCCCCTTGATGGCGGCGATCCAGATGATCAGCGCCCGGATCGGGCGGGTCACGGGGCAAGGGCTGGCCGCCAACATGCAGCGCATTTTTCCGCGCTGGGTGGTCGCGCTTCTGGTGGGGCTGCTCTTCATCGCCAACACCATCAACATCGGCGCTGATCTGGCGGCGATGGGCGCGGCGGCCCAACTCGTGGTGGGGTGGGGCCGCCACACCTTCACCCTGGCTTTCGCCGCCACGTCGCTGCTCTTGCAGGTCATCGTCCCGTATCATCGCTATGTGAGGGTCTTGAAATGGCTGACCTTGGCGCTCTTCGCCTACGTGGCAGTTGTCTTCACAGTGCATATCGATTGGGGCGAGGTCGCTGTTCGGACCGTCCTGCCCAAGATCGCTCTGACCGGCGGCTTGATGACGGTCGTGGTCGCGGTATTTGGCACCACGATCAGTCCTTACCTGTTCTTCTGGCAGTGCTCGCAGGAAGTCGAGGATCTGGAAGCTGACACGAATAGCCACCCGCTGGTGGAGACGCCGACGCAAGCCTCAACGGAGCTTCGCCGCATCCAGTGGGACAGCATCATCGGCATGGGCTTTTCCAACCTGATCGCCTTTTTCATTATTTTGACAACGGCGGTAACGCTCCACACGGCAGGCAAGACCGACATCCAGACCTCGGAACAAGCCGCCGAAGCGCTGCGCCCGATTGCCGGGCAGCTCGCGTTCGCGCTGTTCAGCCTGGGCGTCATCGGCACCGGCCTGCTGGCGATTCCGGTCCTCGCGGGCTCCGCGGCCTATGCGGTCGGCGAGTCTCGCGGCTGGACGACCGGTCTTGAACGCAAGCCAAAGGCGGCCATCGGATTCTATGCGGTGATCGGCCTGGCGAGCGTGCTCGGCTTCGCGCTGCATTCCTCGCCGTTGGACCCGATCAAGGCGCTGTTCTGGAGCGCGGTGCTGAACGGATTGATTTCAGTCCCGATCATGGTCGCCGTCATGATCGTCGCATCCCGAAAGGACACTATGGGCGAGTTCATCGCCCCTGGGGGTCAGCGCACGTTGGGATGGATTGCAACCCTTGTGATGGCCCTCGCCGCGATCGGCATGTTCGTCTTCACCTAGCTTCGGCCGACCGGCGGAGGGCCGATCAAAAGCGGCGCTGTAATGGATCGCTGGGCGGCGCGTCCTTCTCCATGAACGACCACGCCTCGGCTCACCGCCGACGCATCGACGGGAGAATGGATGTGATCGGCTTCATCAAGAGACCTGCGCGCCTCGCCGCGCTGCTTCTGATCCCACTGGTCCTGGCGGGATGCGGCATCAACGCCATTCCGACCAAGCAGGAGGCGGCCAAGGCCGCCTGGGGTGATGTGCAGAGCCAATATCAGCGGCGCGCCGACTTGATTCCCAACCTCGTGGCGACGGTCCAGGGCTACGCGACCCAAGAAAAGACGGTGCTGGTCCAAGTGACCCAAGCCAGGGCCTCGGCAACGCAAGTGCGGGTCGATGCCTCGACCATCACCGATCCCGCGACCTTTCAGCGCTACCAGGCTGCCCAAAACCAGCTCTCCGGCGTGCTCGGGCGGCTGCTGGCCATCACCGAGAACTATCCTGACCTGAAATCCAATCAGAACTTCCTGGCCCTGCAGAGCCAGCTTGAGGGAACGGAGAACCGGATCTCGGTCGCTCGCCGCGACTACAATGAGGCGGTGCGCGACTACAACACCACGCTGCGCACCTTCCCGACCATTCTTTGGGCCAAGACCGCCTATTCGTCGGCCAAACCCATGCAGCTCTTCGAGGCGACCGAGTCCGCCCAGGCCGCCCCGAAAGTGAGCTTCGCCCCCGCCGCGGCCCCGGCTCCGAGCGGCGCGCCACGCGCACCAGCGCAATGATAACCCCGGGTCGCCCCTTTTTGGCGGCGGTCCTGGCGCTGATCGCGGGTCTGGTCCTCTGGTCCGCCGCCGTGGCGGCGCCAACCTTTCCGGCGCTGACCGGCCGGGTCGTCGATGGCGCCAATATACTGTCGCCGCAGACGAAGGCGTCGCTGACCGCCAAGCTTGAAGGTCTCGAATCGAAAACCTCGCGGCAGCTCGTGGTCGTCACGGTCCCGACGCTGCAAGGCTACGAGATCGAAGACTACGGCTATCAGCTTGGCCGGGCGTGGGGCATCGGTGAAAAGGGACGCGACAATGGCGTCTTGCTGATCGTCGCGCCCAACGAGCGCCGGGTGCGCATCGAGGTCGGCTACGGGCTTGAGGGCGTGCTCACCGACGCCCTTTCGAATGTCATTCTGCAGGCGCAGGTCCTTCCCAAATTTCGAACGGGAGACTTCGAAGGCGGCGTCATCGCGGGCTCCGATGCGCTCATCGAACAATTGTCCCTGCCGGATGATCAGGCCAAGGCGCGAGTCGCCGCCAGCACGCAGCCGCAGGCAGCGCCGGATGGCTCTGTTCCGGTCGTCGTGTTGGTGCTGCTCGGACTTTGGGTCGTGCTCGGGTTGTTCGGAACGATTACGGGCCGACCCGGTCATCGCATGGACCTTTGGCTGCTGCCTCTGCTTCTGCTCATGAGCGCATCCAGCCACGGGCGGGGCGGCCGCGGCGGCGGCGGCGGTTTCAGCGGCGGCGGCGGCTCGTTCGGCGGCGGCGGCTCCTCGGGAGGATGGTGAGATGCTGCTGAGTTCAGAGGACCATCATCGCATTGAGCAGGCGGTAGAAGCCGCCGAGGCGACGACGAGGGGCGAAATCGTCTGCGTCGTGACCGATGAGGCCGCCCACTATGCTGAAGTCCCGCTTGCCTGGGCGGCGGCATCCGCGCTCCTGCTCCCCCTTGTGGCGCTCGCCGTGGCCGGCTTGGCCGGGCGTTTCGATTACGCCTTTGGCGGCTGGGCGGCCGGCCACGTCGAAGCAATCCACGCCGCAGTGCTGACAGCACTGACCAGCTACGCGCTGGTCCAAGTTATCTTGTTCATTGGCGTCTTTGTCATTGTATCGATCCCTCAGGTCCGCCGGCGGCTGACCCCAACGCCCCACAAGCGCGCTCAAGTGCGGGCGCGGGCGCTGGAGCAGTTCTACGCCCGAGGTCTGGATAAGACCCGTGAGCGAACGGCGGTGCTTATATTCGTGTCGTTGCACGATCGGCGCGCCGAAGTGCTCGCCGACTCCGGGATCAGCGACAAGGTGGACGCCTCGGCTTGGACCGACGTCATCGCGGACTTGGTGGCCGGCATTCGGGCCGGCAAGCCCGGGGATGGCTTCGCCGCAGCGATTGAGCGGTGCGGGCGGCATCTCGCCGTGCATTTTCCCGCGGGACCGGACAACCCGAACGAACTGCCCGATACGCTCGTTGAGGCTCCGCGGATCTAGCGAGATCCCCCGGTATAGGCAGACCGCCAAGGGGTGAGGACTAAATCGCCGTGGGTGAATGCCAAGACGTCGGGAACTTAGATCGTCCCATAGCGAACTCGAACGGCTCGTCGAAGAGGTGACTGCGATCAATCACGAGCACCCATGACCCGGCCTCCGCCCCCTCAGGACCAGGATGCTCCTGCATCGCGCACCCATCGTCTGCGCAGGAACGCGTTGATTGTCGCTATTGTCGTGCTGATTGGCCTTGCCCTAGTCGCGGGGGTGGGGGCGCACTATTGGCGCCGATGGGAACTGCGGCAGAGCCGGCCGCCGCCCGCCAGCTCAGCCCTAGTGGGGGGACCTTTCAGCCTTGTCGGCCCTTCGGGCCGGCCGGTCACCGACGGGGACTTTCGCGGCCAATTTATGCTGATCAATTTCGGCTATACTCCGCCTACCCGGCGATCCGGAAGTCTGTCGGGCTGATGACGCGGAAATTGTCGCTGACGGTATCGCGGAATTG
>JANXTX010000031.1 GCA_025352165.1 Caulobacteraceae bacterium
CGCCATCAGCGTCGCGATCAAGGCGTCCCTGTCGACCAAATCAGGCGGCGGTGTCATCCATACCTTGACTCACATCCAGCCACCCGCCGCAACCGGAAAATTCAGCGCCCGGTCAGATTCAAGGGGGGTGAGCAATTACGATGAAATAAACCGGGCCGTGTTTAGTTCTATTAAATATGAATATGTTATGTCTTCTGGTGCGTACGGTATAGCATCGCCGTTCATTTTAGTAGTGTGTTCATGAACTACGACCGCTATATTGTTAGATTCGTTTTGTGACGATAGTGTAAATGTATCTCTAATCCCGCCGCCCTTTTCTTCTGCCCCCCGCATCTCCAAAAAATCTTTCATGGTCGCCGACATGTTGCCGCACGGAATCGCAAGGTCGAGGAACGACTTTGCGGCCTCGTCCTGGTCCATGTATCGCACATATTCGTTGCCCACGATCATCGGAGGCGGCCTAACTGCTCCAGAGACGTCCGAAGCAGTTCCCACGGCTGCGCTGGCGGCATCTGCCGAAGCAGCGTTCGCAGCCGCTCCGTCCGCCTCTGGAGACCCGGCGCCTTCATTTGGCGCATCATTCTTCTGGCCGCAGGCCGCTAACCACAGCGCGGCGACCCCCGCAATTGCCGCAAGCCCACGCATAGCCTTCCCCGTGCTTCGTCCGGCTGGCGCCGGGCGGTTAGCTGCGCGAACACGGGAACGCGCCTCCCGTATTCCCTACGAGAGGTGTTGTATTTCGGGAGCCACCCGACAAAGCGGGGTTCCCGTGTTCGGCGCAAACGCGCACCGCCGAGGTCAGCTACGATCCAGGCGGTGAGGCACGATGGCACGAAATCAGTGCCGGCGCGAGAGGTCGTGACGGCATGATGGCACCATGAATGCGCATTGGACTTTCAAGCCGTTTCAGGCGTCGATTGAGATCGACCGTGACAGCGGAGTTTGGGTATGGCCCGCGCTCCTCCTCGACCTTACTCCGCAGCAACGGGCATCTGAGCGAGGCCGGGTGGAACGCTGGACATTTCGTATGCTCTTGCTGTGGCTTCGGTTCTCGGTCGAAGGGCAGCTTAGCTTTCCTGCTCCATCATTCGTTGGCGCTAAATTCCGCCCACTTCCTCCATCCCGCTAGGGCCGAAGATTCTGTCGCGCCGGTCCCGCTTCCGGGCTTCCCCCTGAAATTCCCACGCGCGGTCCACGTGGTCTTTCCCGTTTTGATCACGGTGACCGTGCATGATTCTCCGTCGATGGTGATCGGGTATTGCTTGGCCCCGCGCTGATCGCTCATATCTCCCCCTCATCATCCCCGAACGGCAATTCCAGTTGGACCTTCTCCGGCGCCTGGACCGGAGCGGCCCTAGGCTGCTTGGAGCGAGGCGAACCCCTGGGTTTCTTCGGCCCCGCCAGTCCGCCGATAGGTGAGGCGCTTGCCGACGATGCCGGGAATGGCGCGGTCGAAGCGCATGGCGTCGGTGACGCCGAGGGCGATGCGCTCGTTGTAGCGGAAATCGAACTCGCCGAGGTAGCGCTTCAGGTGCGCCGGGCTGATGTGGTGATAGGTGCCGTAGATGCCGCGCTTGAAGATCGCGAAGTAGCCCTCGACGGTGTTGGTGTGGATGAAGCCGCCGCCGCGGACGTACTCGCCGATGCTGTGGTTCACGGTGCTGTGGCCGGCGAATCCGCCGGTGACCGCCGGATAGACCAAGGCTTCGTCGGACATGATGTGTGTCGCCGCTTCGATCTGGCTGGCGAGGATCGGCCCCAGGGTCTTGGCGTTGACGGAGACGACGTGTTCAGAGCGAACCTTGCCGTCGCGTTCGACCAGGGCGACCACGGCCTCCTTGTTGGCGCCGCCCTGCGAGCCGGGCGTGCGTTTGTTGGCGTGCTTGTTCTTCTCCTTGCCGCCGACATAGGTCTCGTCCGCCTCGACGACCTTGTTCGCGCCGCCGAGCGGCGCCCGGTTCGTCTGGCGCAACGACTCGCGGATGCGGTGGCACATGAACCACGCCGTCTTGTAGGTGACGCCGATCATGCGGCTGATCTGGAGCGCGGACATCCCCTTCTTCGAGGACATCATCAGATGCGTGGTTCCGAGCCATTTGTGGAGCGGGACATGGGAGCGTTCGTACAGCGTGCCCACGGTGACCGAGAAGGGCTCGCGGCAGGCGTTGCACTGGTAGAGGCCGGGGCGGTGGGACTTGCCCCTCAGCAGCGTGGCCTGGTCGACGACGCCGCAATGCGGGCAGATCGGCCCTTCCGGCCAGAGGCGGCGCTCCAGCCATTCGCGGGCCTTGGCTTCGTCGTGGAAGATGGGGTTGGAAAAATCGGACATGGCGTCGCTCCTCGACGCCACACTACATCATGTGCCTGTTATGTCAAAGGGATAATTCCCCTTGTCAACGAGCTATGAATGATTGTGAAATGAAGGGATGGTCTATTCATGACAGCGGCGATATGCCTGGGTCTCACGATCACTATTTAAAATGCGTAGCCGCGCTTAAACAATGTATGAAATATCTGGAACACAATGAAACATTTCCCCCGGATCCATATATAGGATTTGTTCATTTTGCGGACACCGGTTCAGTCTATTTTTTTCCAAATGCCCCTCCGATTTACATGGGAAATTGGCGCTGGCCTTAAGAGAAACCTTTTTTGCGAGACCTGACTTGATTCGTAACCTGAAATATTAATGGGACTGGCGCAGGACGTACAATTAGGCGGACGAGCAGATGACGAATATCAGAGACACCGAGGCAGTCCTTGCAGTGATAGAATCGGCGATCGAGCTCACGCGGAAGAATCCCAAGCCAAATGAACCCGTCTCCTCGGACAACTACGTCGCCTGGGTAATCTTGCAGGAGCTTCGTCGCACCGGCTGGATCATCAGCCGCAATTCGGCATTACGGTGACAGGGCGCACGGTGACAGGGCGCACGGTGACAGGGCGCACGGTGACAGGGCGCACGGTGACAGGCAGAAAAGATCCCATGGGATCTTTTCTGTGGGATCTTTTCGACCCCTTTTCTGTGCCGACGCTAGCTTGAATGCCCCGAGGGTGAGGTCGCCGAACCCGCCACGCGAAGGGCGGACCCCCGGGCCTGACCGTCTTCAGGCCGCCGAACGATCCGGCCCCACGACTCGGCCATAGAGTCTCCACGAGGCGTAGCCGAGCACCGGCAGCACCACCGCCAGCCCGGCGAACAACGGCAGCGAACCCAGGAACAGCAGCGCCGCGACGGTCAGGCCCCACAGGGTCATCGTGCCGGGATTCCTCCAGACCGCCCGCACCGAGGTTTCGATCGCCGTCACCGCTCCGACCGGGCGGTCGACCAGCATCGGAAACGACACCACACTGATTACCAGCACGACGGCGGCGAACGCCAAGCCGGTCAGATTGCCCACGACGATCAGGGTCCATCCCCGCGGCGTGGTGAAAAGGCGAGCGAGGAAGCCGCTGGTTGTGGCGGACGGCGCGCCTCCCAATGTCGCGCTGTAAATAAGCCACGCGCAGGCCATCCAGACGACGACCAAGGTCGCGAGCACCGCCGTCAGAATGCTCAGGGCGCCCACCCTGGGGCCGCGGAAGATGTCGAAGAAATGCCACCAACGCGTGTCGAGGCCCAGTTGGCGCCGCCGCGACAGCTCGTAGAAACCGGACGCCACCGCCGGCCCCATCAGCGTCAGTGACGCGGCGAGAGGAAAGATCAACGGAGCCAGTTCGTTTCGCAGGGTGAGGGCTGAGGCGATCAGGCCGACCGCCATGTAGATAAGCCCGAGAAACAGCAGTTCACCGCGCAGGACCACGAAGTCGTTTACGCCCTCGCGCAGGGCCGCCCGCAGGTCGGCGATGCCGACCCTCCTGATTTCGACCAACGGGGGTGAAGCGCCATGGCCCTCCACGGATTCGAATACGGTCATCGCCTGTAATCCCGGCCGGCTCGATCGCCCCATACCATTCAAAGTTACCCCAACGTCAGCCTCCGCGGCAAGGCGCGCATGCGCCGTTCACGTGCAAGTGACCGCGGGCCGGTCGCAAGGCAATGAGCTTGCGACTCGCGTGGCGTTTTCCGAATCGGGCGAGGCGAGGGATCCGCCGAGGTGCGTCCCGCGAAACGTGACGGCGCTGTATGATGGGCTGGGCCTGATCACCGACGGCGACTATGACGCCCTGAAGGCCCACGGTGTGGGCTTGGCATGGCTCAACCAAGGTGCGCTTTTGGCCAGACGAAGGAAGACGACGATGATCCTTTCCTGGGCGGCGGGCCTTGCCTGCCTTGCGATCCTTGCGGCGGCGCTTTGGTTGTACGCCCCCGACAAGCCGCGCGGCACCCTGGAGCGCGCCTATCCAGGCGACTACCGCATCGTTGACGGCGTCCGCCTGCGGCTTCGCGACACCGGCCCGCGCTATGCGCCCGCAGTAATTCTGCTGCACGGCTTCGGCGCCAGCCTCGAGACGTGGGAGCCCTGGGCCCAGGCGCTATCGGGCCGCTACCGCGTGATCCGTTTCGACCTGCCAGGGTTCGGCCTGTCCGGGTCCGACCCCACGGGTGACTATACCGACGCCCGCGCGATGCGGATCCTGGCCGACCTGATGGACCAACTGGGAGTCGCCCACGCGAGCCTGATCGGCAATTCCCTGGGCGGTCGCATCGCATGGTCCTTCGCGGCGCTCCATCCCGAGAGGATGACGCGGCTCGTGCTGGTCTCACCCGACGGCTTCGCCAGTCCCGGCTTCGCCTATGACAAGGCGCCGCACACCCCCCTCATGATGCGACTCTTGCCCTATGTCGCGCCGCGCGCCCTGCTGAAGGCCAATCTGGCGGCGGCCTACGGTCATCCCGGCGCGCTCAGCGAAGCGACCGTCACCCGTTACCGCGATCTGATGCTGGCGCCGGGCGTGCGTTCCGCGATCCTGGCGCGCATGGGTCAGGTGATCCTGCGCGACCCCGCGCCGACGCTCGCCCGGATTCAGACCCCAACGCTCCTGCTCTGGGGCGAGAAGGACGGCATGATCCCGATCAGCAACGCGGCCGACTATCTGCGCGATCTGCCTCACGCCACCCTGGCGCGTCTGCCGGGTCTGGGCCATGTGCCGTTCGAGGAGGACCCGGCGACATCCCTGGTTCCCGTTGCGCGATTCCTGGCGGACGAGGCGCCCTGAACCCGCCTGCCCGTCACTCGGACAGGGGCGGCGAAGCGAGGCTTTCCAGAGCGGATGTTTTGCGCGATCCTCACCCGGAGGCGAATTTGTCGCCGGGGAGATCAGGCATCATGACCTTCGCCGCCATCCCAAATCCCGTCTCGACCCGGGCCGTCGCCACAGCGCCCCGGACGGCGGGGATAGTCTCGCCGCATCTGGCGCGTGGCATGTTGCTGGCAGCCGTGCTCGCCGCCGGCCTCGCCGCCTACCTCTCGACAGACCCCGTCTCCGCCGCCCGGGCGGCGGCCCGCGCCGGCGGAGACCTGACACTGCTCCTGCGCGCCATGGCGGCCATCAAAATGGCCCTGGCGGCGGCCGTACTGGCGGGGATGTGGTGGCGAATGGCGACGCCCACGCCGGCGGGCAGGCTGGCGGCCTATCTGGTGGCGGCCGCGGCGATGTCCGCGGGGCCGGTAATGATCTGGGACCTCACGCGGGTTGCGCCTGGAGCGCTGGCGCTACACGCCGGACTTCTAACGGGTCTGGCGTTGTTGTGGCGAGATCCGGAGGTGGCGCGTCGGATCGCGGCGATCGTGGATAGCCGAAGGCGCCGGCGTCTTGGCGCTGTCGATTCGTAGACCGAGGTCTCGCCACGGCGCCATCGATTTGGCGCCCTTCCCGGCTTCGCGCGGACTCACCCATGGTGAGTGTCTTCGTAGGCAGTTCCGACGACAGTTCACCTAACCAGGACCTCTCCATTGAGTGGCGAGTAGGCCGGCGGGATCGCACCACCGGCCTCTCTCAGAACCGTGCGTGAAGCTCTCACCTCACACGGCTCCCATCAGACGAACCCGCTGCTCATGCCGATCCGCCAGTGTACGAAGAGGTTGGCACAGGTATAGC
>JANXTX010000050.1 GCA_025352165.1 Caulobacteraceae bacterium
TCGCAGGCCGCTTCGAGACGGCCCGATCCGAAGGCCTTGGCCAGCCGCACGATGCCCAGGCAGGAGCGGAAGCCCTGCTCGGGATGGGGCCGATGCTCCAGGATGACCTGGCACAGCAGGGCCGTCGAAGGCCCGACGGCCAAGGCTTCGCGGGCGATGCGATCGAGGGTCCAGTCCTGATAACGCCGGTGGCTGGAGGGCATGTGTTCGGCGATGGTGGTGTGCTTGCCGTCGCCGGACCCGCGCATGTGAGCCGCGATCCGCTCGCCCTTCAGGAACACCTCGACGGTCCTGGGCGTGAGGCGCGCCTCGACGGCGGTGCGGGCGTGGCGATAGGGGACCGAGTAGAAGTGGTTGGCCACCTCTACATGGTAGTCGAGACCCACCTTGCACAGACTCCACTGGGCAAGGACGTAAGGGTCCATCGGCAGGGGAGATAGGCGCGGCGCGTCGATCTCCTCGAACAGCTGACGACGGGTGCGGCCGACGTAGCGCAGGACCCGCCGGTCATTGAGGGCGACGAGCAGTTCGGCGATGGCGGTGTTGACCTCGGCCAGGCTGCAAAATCGTCGGTTGCGCAAGCGCCCCAGCAGCCAGCGCTCGACGATGCCCACGGCGGCTTCCACCTTGGCCTTGTCCCTTGGCCGACGCGGTCGGGCCGGCAGCAGAGCCGTGCCGTAGTGAGCCGCCATCTCGCCATAGGTGCGGTTGACCTGAGGGTCATAGAAGCAGGCCTTGATCACCGCCACCTTGGGGTTGTCGGGAACCAGCAGCCGGGCCGCGCCGCCGAAGTAGCCGAACGCCTGGACGTGGGCGTCGATCCAGTCTGGCAGGGTCTCGGTCCAGCTCGCACAGGCGAACGAGAGGCTGGAACCGCCCATCACCGCCACGAAGATGTGCGCGCGCCGAACCTCGCCGGACCGGCGGTCGACGATCACCGGTACAGTGTCGCCGGCATAGTCCACGAACAGCTTGTCGCCGCCCAGATGCGTCTGGCGCATGGTCACCGGCAGCCGCGCTTCCCACCCCCGGTAGAGGTCGCAGAAGCGGCTGTAGCGATAGCCGTCGGGATGGGTCTTGATATACTCGTCCCACAGGATCTGCAGCGTGACGTGCTTGCGCTTCAGTTCGCGATTCAGCGCCGCCCAATCGGGCTCGAACCGCCGCCGCTGGCCCTGCCTCGAGCCGGCGGGGCCATAGAGGTGAACCTCGAGTGCGGCGTCGGTCTGGTCCAGCGACAACGGCCACGGCAATCCCGACTCGTCGAAACGCCGCAGCATCTCACGGACGGTCGAGCGCGACACACCCGTCCGCCGGGCCGCGTCACTCACCGTCAGACCCGCCTCGCGGGTCAGTCTCAGCATCTCGCGCACGTGGCGCATCGCAACTCTCTCCGTCGGCATCGGCCTCTCCCAAAAGGAAAGACCCTAGGGCCAACGAAGCGTCCCAACCCCAATCCCCCTGGCGGGATCAAATCGGAATGGGTGGCGGCATCATCTCGGAACGGGTGGCGACATCAAATCGGAACGGGTGGCGCGATCACCTCGGAATCCGCAACCATGCGTGTGTGAAAGGCGTGGCGGCCGGCCAGTGCCGGCGCGGCGTCCTAGCGCAGGAACTCGGTGACCGCTTCGAGCAACTCGGCGGCGCTTGGCTGTTCACGCATGGCGACGCCCTCCCCGCGGAGCCAGCATGGCCATAAGGTCGATCTCGGTTTCGGAGGCTCTGCGACCGATCGCGGCGCGCTCGACGGAACGGTCGCCCTGCTGGAACTCGCGGGCCATCAGCGCGCAGCTAAGTCCCCAGCGCAGGACACCAAGCGTTTCCCAAAAGCTCACGCGGTCGGCGTCCACCTTTCCCACCCCTGCCGCTTCGTAGCTGGCGAAAAGGTCCTCTCGCGTTCCGAAGCCGCCTGCCGGCTTATCAATCTCGCCAAATCGCCATGAAGTGACGCAAATCCAGGCGAGATCCTCCATCGGATCACCGATATGGACGACCTCCCAGTCGATCACCGCTCTGAGCCCCTCGGGTCCGACGATGATGTTGCCGTTGCGCATGTCGCCATGCACCACGCAAGGCGAAGCGTCGTTGGCGGGGCGGTTCTCACGCAACCAGCGAAACGCCCACTCGACCACCGGCCTGCGCTTGCCGTTCGCGCGATAGAGGGCATAGGAAGCGTCGAGACTGCTCTCGACAGTGACGCGGCGCAGATCTCCCGCGTCCGCGAGGTCGATGGTGTGGATAAGCGCCGCAGCGGCCCCGAGCTGTCCGGCGAGCCTTGGGCGGGCGTCGGCGTACTCGGCATCGCGCAGGATGCGGCGCGCCAGCGTCTCACCCTCAATCCGTTGCATGATGTAGCCGGAGCCGAGACCATCCTCCGGGGTCAGCACATAACCGATCCGCGGCACGGGAGCGCCGGCCTCACGCGCCAATCCGATCAGGCGCGCCTCGGTCTCCATGCCCGCGGCATTCTCGCGCCTGACAGTTCTTCCGGGATTGCGCCGCAGGATCAGTTCAAGCCGCGGACCGCAATTTTCGACGTCGAAGGCCCACAAATCCTGGCTGGCTCCGCCAGAAAGGCGTTTCAGGCCGACGACTTGCGCGCCTCGGCCGAAATCCCGCTCCACAACACGCGAAAGCCCCGAACCGATATCCGGTCCGGGGCTCGCATTCGCATGGGCGGAGGAGTCTGACTCAGACCCCACCGACTTCGCCTGCTAGCGGAAGCGGTAGCTGAAAGTCGCGCCATAGCTGGTTGGCTGGCCAGTGTAGTGCAGAAGCACGTCGTTCACATGGTCGGCGGAGGTCCAGTACCACTTGTTGGTGACGTTGCGGCCCCAGATCTGGAACGTCCAATTGGCATGTGAAATGCCAGCTCGCAGGTCGAGGAGGACGTAGCCCGGGACGGCCAGCGGATCGTTCGGGTGGTTCGTTGGGCAGGGGCCCACCGGAGTTGCCGAAGCGGCGCCGCTGCACGTTACGTAACCGCCAAAGACCGGCGGGTTAGCGGTCACGCCGGCGTTGTAGAACGCCGGCGTCGGCGTGCGATTATAGAAGAAGCTATTGGTCGAAGAGACAAAGTCGACCGTTCCACCGATGAATGCTTTGTAGTCATTGGCCATCTTCCAGTCATACTCTGCGTCAACAGAGCCCTGCCAAGCAGGCGCCGATGGGAAGGCTTCGTGCGTGAAGTCCGTATACTGATTATAGGCGTCAAAGTTGTAGTAGTCGCCCGCGACGCATTTCACGTAGCCCGGGATGTTGGGGTCGGACTGCGCCGGCGGAGGATTGCAGGTCGACCGCGAGGACGTGTCGACCCGGCTGAACTGGTAGCTGATGGCGGGAGTGATCGTGAGGCCCGGCAACCAGTTCGGAGCATAGACGCCCGAGAACTCAAAACCGACAACGTGAGATTTCGGCACGTTCACCAGGGACGGGAGAGCCCCGAACAACTGATCGCTGACCGCGCCTAGAATCTGCTTATCGGTGTAGTCGTAGTAGAAGAACGCACCATTCGCGGTCAGCTGGTGATCAAACAACGTCGACTTGAAGCCGGCTTCATAGGACAGCAATCCCTCTTGAACGACGGGATGAGCCTGCGTTCCAGTGGCGAGCGCGACGGTCGGGAAGGAACCGCCCTTGTAGCCCTGACTGACATTGATATACAGTAGCATGTTCGAACTGGGCTTCCAGTTCAGGCCCGCCTGCCAAGCGACATTGTGCTGGTTGAGCTGAGTGTAGAACAGGCTCGAACCGCCGCCGGGTGAATTGAACGGATAGACGGTCGAGATCGAGGCGCAACTGCCCGCTGGGGAAAGCACGGCGTGGGAATAGTCGCCGCCAGCAAGTGCGCCTTGCAGGATGTATGCCACGGTCGCCCAAGTGCCGTCGCCGCCATCGTTGCCGCAGGTTCCGCCAAGTTTGTCTTCTTCGGTAAAGCGGACGCCCCCCAGCAAGGTGACATTATGCAGGATCGGGTATTCAGCGTGCGCGAACGCCGAGTAGGTATTGGTGGTCTGCACGTCGGTGGGCTTGGTCGGGCCGAGTGGGAACCCGACATTCACACCCAGATTTCCGTTGTAGGCAAAGAGGGTCGGGCTGGCGGTGGAAGCGTTGTAGGTCTGCAGGAACTGATCCCACGTATTGTCACGCTCGTAGTTGCCGCCGATGATCCAGTTACCCTTGCCGCCAAACCTACCGGACAGGCGCAATTCCTGATAGACGCTGGCAATCTTGCCGTGCTGGATGCTCTGGTAGTCCTGAATGGCCATCCCCGCGCCGTCGATCCCTTGGTGACGGCTGAACTTCTGAACCGACGTCAACGACGTGATAGTCATATCGTTGCCCAGGTCGTAGTCCATCCGCAGGGCCGCGCTGAAGTAGCTATTGTTCTTGCGAGCTGGTTCGCAGCTGGTCGGCTGACCGCCCGCCTGCACGGTAGACCCCGGGCCTTGCGACTCATAGACACCCGGCAGATTGGTGGGAACCAAGGGACCAGTCGCTGAGACGGACCCACTCTGATTGGCGATCGGGTCGTAGGGACTGTTGTTGACACACGTGTTCCAACCAGCCGCCTGATCATTGTGAGGGGCTAACGGATAGTCACGTATCGCCGGCGCCAACGGCGCTAGCGGGCTCAGTTCAGCGATTCCGTAAAGCTGACCCATCTGGGTCCAGCCCTTGTCCTGCCAAGCGCTGATGGTCAGCAGGGCCTTGAAGCGGCTCGTCGCCTTCCATTCCAGCGTCAGGCGACCGTTGAGGAAATCCTTTCCGCCGATGGTCTGACCCTGCTGCTGGGCGTAGCCTTGCTGCCACGCTCCACTTTTGTTGATGCGGCCGGCGAGCCGGGCGCTCAAAGTGTCCGTGATCGGACCACTGACAAAGCCAGAAAAGTCTGCGTCATTGAAACGGCCGTAACTGGCGTCAATACCGGCCTCAAGATGGTCGGTCGGCTTGTTGGCTACATAGTTGATCGCACCGCCGGTCGCGTTTTCACCGAACAGGGTGCCCTGCGGACCCTTGAGCACTTCCACGCGTTGCAGATCGAGAGTTGCGCCGTTGGTAAGGGCCGAGAACGGCAAGGGCGCTTCGTCAACATAAACGCTGACCGTCGGGCTGCCGGCAAGGGACGTGTCCTGAAAGCCGACGCCGCGAATGGTGAAGACGTTCGTGCCATAATAGGTTGGGGTAGACTGGAAGCCCGGGACAATTTTCTGCAGGTCGGACGTGTCATGCACCCCAAGCTTAAGCAACTTGTCGCCGGACGCCGCCTGGATCGACATGCCGACCGACTGGATGTTTTCCTCGCGCTTTTGCGCGGTGACGATCAGTTCCTGGACAGTGTTAGCGGAAGACGGACCCGCCGCCGCATCCGTGGCTGTTGCCGTGGCCGCAAACCCCGGCTGACTGAGGCCCGCCAAAAGCAGCACCGACGCGCCGCCAAGCGCCAAAGAACGGACCGACATGCTCATTCCTCCCTTGCTGGAATCGCCATTTTGGCGACATTTGTATCTCGAATTCGTCGAGGCGGCGTCTGTGGACCGACCAGTCCATCAAAAACCGTCGCTACCGTCAGAGTTATACCGGGTTATAAACATCGTCTAGGGGGCTGTCGGCGAAATCGCCAGTTGATCGCCACGGCCGGCCAATGTGTGACCAAACCCACACATCTTTGGCCGAGACGGAAATTGCAACAGTGACTAAGGAACTGACAAGACTGAGAACAGTTGCCGCCGATGCGCCGGCGATCGGCTCACATCCCCTGGCAGATTGCGCAATGCTAAATGGCCCGCATGCCTACGCAACCAAGGACAAATCAATGACCATGACCGAAGGGTCTGTCGACCCCACGCGCGAACAATTCAACGCTTTCAAAGCCCTCCCCCGGGACACACCGATTCACATGCTGAATCTCATCCGCCTGAAGCCGCTCGCGGATTACTCCGAGGATCATCCCAAACATGGCAAGGGCATGACGGGCCTGGATGCCTATCGCGCCTACGGGGCGGAAACAGCCGAGATATTCAGCCGGTTGGGAGCACGCCAGGTCTGGGCGGGCCAGCCCGAATCGGTGGTGACCGGGCCGGCGGATGAGCAATGGGATCTTGCCTTCATCGCCGAATATCCGAACGCTGGCGCATTCCTGGCGATGGTGACCGACCCCCAATATCGCGACATCGTGAAGCACCGCACGGCGGCGGTGGCGGACAGCCGACTTATCCGTCTTGCGCCCATTTCACCGGAAAATGGCTTCGGAGAGTGATTAGAGGAACCCCAAAGGGCTCTGGACGTTGCTTGATCTCGGGAATTGCGCTTTAGGAGGGCCTGTTTTTTTCGCCCCTAGAAAGGACCCATGAAGGACCCTTTGAAAACCGGCTTCGCCGAGCGCATCGAAGCGCAGAAAGAAGCCAAGAAGGCTCTGCTCGCCAAACTGAAGCCAAAGCCGATGGTCGCCGCCGCCGATTTCGAAAGCCGGGAGGAGATCAAGGCTCGCGAACTGGCTGCTGTCCGGCAGGCCCGCGCCGAAGCCAAGGAAGCAGCCCGCCTCGCCGCGATCGCCGCCGAAGAAGCAGCCCTCGAAGCCAAGCGTGGTGAGCGCAAGGAACGAAAGGCGCTGACCAAGGCCGAGCAGAAGACCAAGCGCGACGCGAAATACGCGGCAAGGAAAGCCGGACGTAAATAGCGGCGACCACCGCAGGACAAACCCGGAGGGCCCTCGATGCACGATCACGATCAGGCTCCCGGGCACGGGCACGAGCACGGTCAGGACCCGCCGAGCGAACTGGCCCTGCGGGTCAAGGCGCTGGAAACCCTGCTGGTCGAAAAGGGGCTGGTCGATCCCGCGGCGCTCGATGCGATCATCGACACCTACGCTCACAAGGTAGGACCGCGGAATGGTGCGCGGGTGGTCGCGCGGTCATGGGTCGATCCAGACTACCGGGCTCGCCTGCTCAAAGACGCTACCGCCGCGATCACCGAGCTTGGCTACACGGGCCGGCAGGGCGAACACATGATCGCGGTCGAGAACACCACGGACGTTCACAACCTGGTCGTCTGCACGCTGTGCTCCTGCTACCCTTGGCCGGTGCTGGGCCTGCCGCCGACCTGGTACAAGTCCTCGCCGTACCGATCACGCGCGGTAATCGACCCGCGCGGCGTCCTCGCCGAATTCGGGCTGACGCTGCCCGCCGATACGGAAATCCGCGTCTGGGATTCCACGGCGGAGGTTCGCTACCTCGTGATCCCGCAACGCCCGGCCGGGACAGAGCATCTCGATGAAGATGCTCTCACCGCGCTGGTCAATCGCGACAGCATGATCGGCGTTGCCCTGGCCGGGGAGCCGACGTGAACGGCGTCCACGACATGGGCGGCATGCACGGACTGGGTGCGATCGCGCCTGATCCAAATGAGCCGCTGTTTCATGCCGATTGGGAAAGCCGCGTTCTGGCGATGACGCTCGCCGTCGGAGCCTGGGGCCGCTGGAACATCGATATGTCGCGACATGCGCGCGAAAGCATTCCAGGCCCCGACTATCTGCGAATGGGCTACTACGAAAAGTGGCTGGTTGGACTGGTCGAACTGGTGGTGGCGGCGGGCCTGGTCACGGAGCGGGAAGTCGCGTCCGGGCGGCCCGCGGATGGATCGCGCCTCTCGCCACCGCTGGCAGCAGACCGCGTGGCGTTCGCGATCGCCGCCGGAGGACCAGCGACCCGGGATGTTGATGCGCCCCGCCCCTTCCCGATCGGCGAAACGGTGCGCGCGCGCAACCTCAACCCGACCGGCCACACCCGCCTGCCCCGCTATGCGCGCGGACGCGTGGGCGTGATCGAGCGCGATCATGGCGTCCACGTGTTCCCCGACACCAACGCCCACGGCCTGGGCGAACAACCGCGACGGCTTTATGGCGTTCGCTTCACCGCCCGGGAATTATGGGGCGAGGACGCAAACGGAAGGGACAGCGTCCATCTGGATCTCTGGGATGCCTATCTCGAACCCGCCTGACATCTCCGAGCCGGTGTTCGAGGAACCGTGGCAGGCGCAGGCGTTCGCGCTGACGCTCGCCTTGCATGAACGGGGCGTATTCACCTGGCAGGAATGGGCGCAGGCGCTGGGCGCGCGGGTCAAACAGGAGGATGGCGAAGCCTACTACGCAGCCTGGCTGACGGCGCTGGAAACCCTGCTGACCGCCAAGGGCATCGCCGACGTCGAGGCGCTTGCCGAACTTAAAGCCGCATGGGCGGAAGCCTACCGCCAAACCCCGCATGGGCGGCCTGTGGAACTATAAGCGAACCAGCCCGCAAGCGCAGGGGCTAAGGTCCTGTCGCCGCCGGCCGGCGTCAACACCATAGAGTGGGCCTTGCGAGTAACAGCAGGGGGCATCTGGCTGACTGCGAATTGAGAACGAGCAATTTGCCTTGTATGGATGTTTCCAGGTTGGGAGAGCCCGAAGATGTCAGCGTCGGCCTGGAGGGCGCCGTTCGAGGGAACAAACCTGGCGGTGCTTGCCGACTGCCATATCCGCGATGGTGGACCGCAATTCCCCGCTTCGCTCTTCCCCCGACTACAGGGGGCGGACCTGATCGTTACGCTGGGCGGCATGGGCGAAAAATCAGGCCTGGATCGGCTTAGACTCCGCCTACCCGGCGATCCGGAAGTCTGTCGGGCTGATGACGCGGAAATTGTCGCTGACGGTATCGCGGAATTGTCGCCACCGTCGCGGGACGGTGTCGCGTAGGAAAGCCAGCATGGCGGCGGCGAATTCTCTGAAGG
>JANXTX010000251.1 GCA_025352165.1 Caulobacteraceae bacterium
TGGGAGCCGGATGCGGGAAAGCCGCACGTCCGGTTCTGTGCGGGGGGCGCTCAGTAATGGGCGTCCCTACCGCGATAGCCGGCAACCGGCGCAGCCGGTGTCTTTTCTACGTTCCGACGCTTGAAGCGGAACAAAGATGCCGGCTGGAAGCCAGCGGTCCGGCGGAGAGGCCGGCTTTTGCAGAGGTCTCCCCTGGGAGAAAGTGGCCCGACCTGTCCGCCGTAGCCTTGGCGAAGGTGGAAGGGCCGTATGAGGGTGCGGCCGCTACAAAATCGCCTTCTAGCCGCCCCCGGCCAGCAGGAGCGGCGGCTTCCTGGCGACCCAGCGGGTGGCGGCCTCATGTGCGTGGGCCAGTTTCAGGCAGTCGAGCTCGCCGCCGACAGGCGCGATGATCTGCAGGCCCATGGGCAGCCCCGCGGCGCTGAAACCGGCGGGTACGGCCAGCGAGGGGCAGCCCGACAACGACACCAGGCATACCGCCTTCATCCACTCGTGATAGGTCGCCATCCCGTGGCCGGCGATCTCGCGCGGCCAGTGCTCATTCACGTCGAAGGCGAATACCTGGGCGGTGGGCATGATCAAATAGTCGTGGCGCTCAAACAGCCGTCGGAACGAATTCGACCAGGCCGTGCGGACGATCGAGGCGGTGGTGACATCGAAGGCCTTGAGCCTCGATCCATGTTCCGCCTCCCAGATGGCTTCGGGCTTCAGGAGCGCACGCCTCGCGGGATCGTTGAAGAAGGGCGCGAGGTTGGCGCCGACCTGCCAGTGCCGCAGGGTCTTGAACGCCTGCCAGGCCGGCTCCGGGGCGTGGTCCGGGAGGACCTCTTCGACGATGCAGCCGATGTCCTGGAACACCCGAAGTTCTCGCGCGCACAGATCAAGCACGCCAGCCTCAAAAGGGGCCCATCCGCCGAGATCCCCCAGCCAGCCAATCCGCTTGCCCGACAGGTCCGCCGCCAGAGGCTGCAGAAACCTCGCGCCCTCACCGCCTGAAGATAGCGGGGCGCGAGGATCGGGCCCGGCCAGTACGGACAGCAAGAGCGCGAGGTCGGCGACGGTGCGCGCCATTGGCCCGGTCACGCCCATTGACGGCAACCAGACATCATCACCCGCGGTCGGGACGACGCCGAAACCAGGGCGGAAGCCGAGCACATTGTTCCAGCCGGCCGGATTGCGCAGGCTGCCGCCATAGTCGCTGCCGTCGGCCAGCGGCGCCATGCGCAGGGCCAGGGCGACCGCCGCCCCGCCGCTGCTGCCACCCGCCGAGCGGGTCTGATCATAGGCGCCTCGCGTGGCGCCATGGACGGGGTTGTGGGTATGCGAACCCAGTCCGAATTCCGGCGTGTTGGTCTTGCCGATGAAGATCGCCCCCGCCGCGCGCATGCGTTCCACCGGCAAGCTGTCCTGGGTTGGCACGAAGTCCTTCAGGATCGGCGAGCCGGAGGTCGAGGGGATGCCCGCCACCCATTGCAGATCTTTCACCGCGAGGGGAAAGCCGTGCAGCGGCCCGACGATCTCGTCGCGCGAAAGCTGGTCGTCGCGGACCCGCGCCTGGCCGATCAGGTCCGCGCGGCCCTGCAGCGCGACGATCGCGTTCACCTTCGGATTGAATGCGTCGATATGGTCGAGATAGGCCGCCATCACTTCGACGCAGGAGACGCGGCGCGAGGTGATCACAAGGGCCAGTTCGGCGGCGTCCAGCATCACGATGTCGGAAGCCGGTGTCGCGGTGCGCCCCTTTTGCGATGCCCCGGTATCTCCTCCCTCGGTCACGGCATCATCCCTCCATTTAGCCGGTCTGGCAGACCCGGGCGCATTGTCCATGTGGTCGGCGTTTCACGAGTGAATCGCCCGCTGGAGACAACTAGGATGTGTACGCTATCGGGGCGTCTGGAGGGAGAAGGCGATGTCGCACTTTCGGCGCCTGCCTGTAACAACGCCTTCCGGGTCATCGCGCCCCGACGAGAAGGCTTTTTGAAACGCAAAGACGCAAAGGGGCCGGCGCCCCGCGGCCGAGGGCCGGGAACGCCGCACCACGTCGCCGCACCCTAATCTCCAACGCCTAGCCGCCGGTCGCATCCAATACGATCGCAACTGTCTTGCCCCGCGACAGGGGCTCCCATCCCGCCCCGATCGCCGACGCGATGGCCCTGGCTACGAGTTCCACAGCTATCTGGGAGGATTTCAGTTGCGGCGAGCCGTATCTGGGCTGCGCGCCCGGCGGGAATTCCAGCACGGCTTCGCGCTGACCTTCCACGTGGCGCACGGCGATCGCCATGCCGCGCCAACTGGCCGCGTCACTCGACCATTGAGGCTTTCGATGGAGCCGCCAGACATAAGGCTCTCCGTCGACCTCGATCGCGATCTCTGATTCAGAGCTGTTCTTGATGCGCGCCATGCAAGGGAGTTAGCCCGGCGTGCGCGCCTAAGCCAGATGGCCGCGCGGTTTCATTTCCATACCGCCGCGGTCGGGAACGCCGGCTTGCTTGCGCGCCCGGGTCAATCGGGCGACTGAGTGATCGTGACGGGGCTGGGCAAGAACTGCTCCCCACCTTTGATAGCAATCTGTCGGAATCGCGCGCGATGCACTGCCGAATTTGTCACTCCGCCAATCTCGGCGGCCCAATTCAAGCCCGGGAAATGCTGCATGGTACGCGACAGTCTTTCGACTACGTCGAATGTGGGGATTGCGGCTGCCTGCAGATCGCGGACATCCCGTCTGACCTCTCGGCATTCTATCCCGTCGATTATTTCTCGTTTCGCGACCACCGGGGTCTCGATCGCAACATCGTGCGCCGTTTCATTGATCCGCACAGGGTGAACGCCAGCTTCGGCGGGCAAGATCTGATCGGCGCGTTGGCCGAAAAGGTCAGCCGCCCATTCGAGTATGTCGGCTGGGTTCAGCGCGCCGGCCTTGGCCGTGATGCGCGGGTGCT
>JANXTX010000077.1 GCA_025352165.1 Caulobacteraceae bacterium
GCTCACCCCACACAATCGCTGTGTACGCTTCGCGATGGTCGTCACCTTCCACCCCGCAACACTCGCTACCAGGCGGGCGCTACCCCTTACCTGCGCTGGACTTCCTCCAGCTGGATCGCGCCAGCTTGCCCTGACGCACGAAAGCCAGCGGTACAAGCCTGCCTATTACTCCATGAGCAGCACGACCTTGATGCATTCGCCGCGGTGTTGGGCGGCGATGGCTTCGTTGATCTGGCTGAAGGGGAAGGTCTTGATCATGCGGTCGAACGGCAGATCGCCGGCGCGCCAGTGGTCCATCAACTGAGGCAGGAAGACATCGGGGTCGCTGTCACCCTCGATGATGCCGCGGACGCTGTGACCGAAGGTCATCAGGGTGGTGACGTCGCCCGGTGGCGGCGTGCCGGGCGGGGCTATGCCGACCAGGCCGAGGACGCCCTTGGAGGCCAGCGCGCCCATGATGCCGGGGTACAGGGACGGAACGCCGGTGGTGTCGAAGGCGTAGTCGACGCCGCGCGGGATGATGGCGCGGGCGGCGGCGGCCAGATCGGGCGCCTCGGCCGGATCGATGACGTGGGTGGCGCCGAATTCCAGCGCCAGGTCGCGTCGCACGGCACGCGGTTCGACAAGAATGATGATGTCGCAGCCCTGGATCCTGGCCCCCATCACCGCGCTGAGACCGACGGGGCCACCGCCTGTAATCAGCAGCGCCGAGCCCGCTTCGCACGCCAGCGAGCGCATGATACCGCCCGCGCCGGTCTGGATGCCGCAGCCGAGCGGACCGACGAGTTCCAGCGGCAGGTCGTCGGGCACCTTCACCACGTTTCGTTCGTAGGTCAGGGCGTGGGTGGCGAAGGAGGACTGGCCGAAGAAGTTGCTGCCGACGTCGGCTCCGTGGTCATGGATGGCTTTGGAGCCGTCGGTGCGCATGCCGATGTAGTTGAGCATCGGCATGGTCTCGCAATAGGCCGCATCGCCACGGTCGCAGCGCGAACAATGGCCGCAGGAGCGGAACGTCATGGCGACACGATCGCCCGGCGCGACCTTGGTCACAGCCGACCCGACCTTCTCGACGATGCCCGAGCCCTCATGACCCAGGACCGCCGGGGGTGGAATCATGCCGGCGGCGGCGAAGACGATATCGGTGTGGCAGACGCCGACGCCGACGATGCGCACGAGGATCTCGTCCGCGCGTGGATCATCCAGCTCAACGGTGCGTAATTCGAAAGACTGGCCGGGCGCGGCGGTGACGGCGGCGGTGATCCGCATCACGCCAACGCCGCGAGCTTGCTTGCGTGATCGATGGCCCGCTTGGCGTCGAGCTCGACCGCCTCGAAGGCGCCGCCGACCAGACTGGCTTTAACGCCATCGTTCTCCAGTTCGTCGTAGAGATCGCGCAGCGGCAGCTGGCCAGCGCAGACGATGATGGTGTCGACCTCGAACAGGCGCGGCTGGCCGCCGACCAGGGTGTGCAGCCCTTCGTCGTCGATCTTCAGGTACTCGACGCCGTTGATCATCTGCACCCCGCGCTTGAGCAGGGTCATGCGATGGGTCCAGCCAGTCGTGCGGCCGAGGGTCTTGCCCACCGCGTCAGTCTTGCGCTGCAGCAGGGTGACCTCGCGGCCCGACGACTCGACATGCGGCGTGACGCCGGTGACGCCTCCGCGCGGGTGGTTGACGAAATCAATGCCCCACTCGCGGGCGAATACATCGACATCGAGCGCCGCCGACGTACCGGCGTGGGTGATCAGCTCGGCGACGTCGAAGCCGATGCCGCCGGCGCCCATGATGGCGACGCGATTGCCGATCGGCTTTCGGCCGAGAATGGCGTCGATGTAGCCGACCACCTTGGGGTGATCGATGCCCTCGATCTCAGGCTTGCGTGGCGCGATGCCCGTGGCGACCACCACCTCGTCATAGCCTTGGGCTTTCAGCGCGTCGGCGTCCGCGCGGGTATTGAGCCTTAGCTCGATGCCGCGCACGTCGATCATGCGGCGGTAATAGCGCAGCGTCTCGACGAACTCCTCCTTGCCGGGGATGCGCCTGGCGAGATTGAACTGGCCGCCGATCTCGCTGCCTGCCTCATAGAGGGTAACCTTGTGGCCGCGCTCGGCGGCGACCACCGCGTAGGCCAGGCCGGCGGGACCGGCGCCGACGACGGCAATCCGCTTGGGTTTCTCGACCGGTGCATAGACCAGCTCGGTCTCATAGCAGGCGCGCGGATTGACCAGGCAGCTGGTCATCCGGCCAGTGAACGTATGGTCGAGGCAGGCCTGATTGCAGGCGATGCAGGTGTTGATCTCGTCCTCGCGGCCTTCAGCCGCCTTTCGCACCAGGTCCGGGTCGGCGAGCATCGGTCGCGCCATCGAGACCAGATCGGCGTCGCCGCGCGCCAGCACCGCCTCGGCGACATCGGGCATGTTGATGCGGTTGGAGGTGATCAGCGGCACGCCAAGTTCCTTGCGCAGGCGACCGGTGACCTGGGTGAAGGCGGCGCGCGGCACCATGGTGGCGATGGTCGGCACCTGCGCCTCGTGCCAGCAGAAGTGGGTGCTGACGATCGTGACGCCCGCCGCCTCGACCGCCTTGCCCAGGGTAACGATCTCGTCCCAGGCCATGCCGCCCTCCAGCATGTCCATCGCGGCGATACGGAAGATGACGATGAAGTCGGGGCCGACAGCTTCGCGCACGCGGCGGACGACTTCGACCGGAAAGCGCATGCGGTTCTCGAACGAGCCGCCCCACTGGTCCGTCCGGCGATTGGTCTTTTCCACCAGGAAGGTCGACAGCAGATAGCCGGCCGAGCCGATGATCTCGACGCCGTCATATCCCGCGAACCTCGCCAGCGCCGCACAGTTGGCGAAATCCGACAACTGCTTTTCAATCCCGGCTTCGTCCAGTTCGTTGGGCACATAGCGGCCGATGCGCGACTTGATCGCCGAGGGCGCCACGCAGTCGGGCGTGCCGGCAAGCGGGCCGGGATGCAGGATCTGCATGCAGATCTTCACGTCGGGATCGGCGGCATGCACCGTTTCAGTGACGATGCGGTGCTGTTCGGCCTCTTCCGGTGTCGACAGCTTGCTGCCCCGGCCCGCCTCGCTATTCGGCGGAATGCCGCCGGTGATGATCATGCCGACGCCGCCGCGCGCCCGTTCGGCGAAGAACTCGGCCTGGCGCACGAAACCGTTCGGCGCCTCCTCCAGCCCGGTATGCATGGAACCCATCAGGATGCGGTTCTTCAGCCGGGTGAAGCCTAGATCGAGCGGGGAGAAGATGTGTGGATAGCGGGTCGGCGAGGACATGGGCGTTCCGTCTCTTGGTTGCTCATTCCTGCATACAGAACGGCGAATGAATTTCCATCGGTAACGGTGGGGAACGCAATCGCAATAAGGCCGCCGAGCAGCCGATCGCTACGCCGCCTAGGAAAACGACTTGATGATTTTCACCTTGAAGAGGGGGCCGACCGAGTCGCTGTGGATATCGGTGAACGCGACGCCCGAGTTGTTACGTGGACCCAGGAAGTACTGTCGGCTCTGCTCCACGCGTCGGCTGAGCAGGTTGAGAAACTGCACATTCACCGTCAGGTCGGGGCGGGGTTTGTATTCGCCATAGAGGACCAGGTAGGCGTTCCCCTTGACCTGATCGACCTCGTCAAAGCGATAAGACGTCTGCACGAAGGGTCCGAAGACGTCGATGCCCCAACTGGCCTTCAAACCGGGAAGTCCCTGGCTGAAATGGGCTTCCCAATCGGCCGAGTGCAGACCGGTAACGGGCCTTGCCGCCCCGGTCGTGGGATCGATGACGCTCGACTGCCGGATGGTCACTGTTCCGGTCACCAGGCCGTGGTGGATTCCCAGCTTGTCGGTGGGCAGGTTGAGGCTCGCGGTTTCCGTATTGACCGTGGCGGCGCCGATATCGCCGGGCGAGTCATATTCGCCTGACGGACTGTTGACGCCGATGCGGTCGACCAGCTGATTGTATTGCTGCCGCTGGTAGCTGAGCGTCAGGACAGCGTCTCGCCAGAAGTGGCGGTCCCAGTCGGCCTCGAACGCCCAGTCCCGACTTGGGGAAAGGTTCGGATTTCCGACCAGCACGGTTCCGGTATTTATCCCGGCGGTTTGCGCTACGAACTGATTGAAATCGAGCTGGCCGATTTCGCGCTCCACGCGCACGCGGACCTGGTCGAATTTGTCGGGCGTCCAGGTCACCAGGAGTCGCGGTTTGGGATAGACCAGATCGCGGGCGCTGATCACATCGCCGGACGAGGTAATGCGCGATGCCTCCTCGCGGAACCCGGCTTCCACGGTCAGGTTGGGACGAGCCTGCCAGGTTGCGCTCAGAAAGCCTTCGCCGCGCAGTTCGCTCACGGTGACGTTGGCGGCAGGCAAAGCGACCGGCACACCACTCTGAAGGAAACTGGTAATGCTGGTCAGGAGATTGTCATCGCCCTCCAGGCCCCCCTTGAGCGTAATCGATTTGGTCAACTGCCAGGTCAGCGTTTCACGAAGGATACTCTCGCGGGTGTGTTCCACCAGGTTGAAGACATCAGATAGATCGTCGCCCGTCAGCGCGGCGGTGGCTGGCGTACTCTGGAAATAATCCGGATTCAGAACCCGCCCCAACCGCTGCAGCAGATAGGTCTCGCTGGAAATGTGGCCGTCGATCGGGTGCTCATAGCGGAGACCGAAC
This sequence comes from Caulobacteraceae bacterium, assembly GCA_025352165.1. Lineage (GTDB taxonomy): Bacteria > Pseudomonadota > Alphaproteobacteria > Caulobacterales > Caulobacteraceae > Acaudatibacter. The sequence continues at coordinate 4,687 of JANXTX010000077.1, forward strand.
TCCAGGCTGTCGGTCTCGAACTTGGGATGATCAATCTCGGACCCAGACGGTGGCGGCAGTGTATCAATGGTCCGCTGGTTATAGGGATCGAGGAGCCCTGAGGCATTCAGGCTGAGCTTCCCTCCCCAAAGCGGCGCATCAAGGGCGGCGGTCGCCTTGTAGTAGTCCTCCGCCGCGAGATTGCTTTCCGTCGCCGTGAATTCCTGCCGGCCATTGGCGCCGTAACGTGTCCAGGTTCCATACCCGGTGCTGTCGTCCAGATGCTTGCCGGCCTCCAGCGACATCTCAACCCGCACATCGCCAAAACGCCGCTCGCCGTCGATGAGCACGCCGCCACTGCGACGCGCGTCGAGCCCATGCGTGCCGCTCGCGGTTACTGTCAGTGTGCCGACGACATCCTTGCGCCGGATGATGTTGGCGATGATCGTGCGCCCCTGCATGTCGATCCCCGGCGCGCCACCGTGGATAAGGTCGATACGCAGGATTGACGAAACGGGGATCCGCTGCAGGACCTGATCGAGGCTGTCATCCTTGGCTGCCGGCCGCGCGCCATCAATCAGGACATTGCCCCCGGAACTGGCGAGGCCTCGGGCTTGGGCTCCGGGGTCGAAGCTGAAGCCCGGCAGCAACTTGACCATATCGAGGGCCGTGATGGGCTGCGATGCGGCAAAATAGCCGGCCGGGTAGGGCGTTACGGCGGCCACACCGCCCGCGGCGGGGGGATCGTTCAGGGACGTCGTCGCGAGGGCGAGCGCCAATGCAATGGCAGTAGTCACGCGGCCCGCCCCTCAAAATCAATGAGAGAGGTTCGCAGGTGTCCACAATCACGCCAAGTTAATTCGTTGAAAGCTTCAACGGCCGGGGTCACCATCCCCCTTCGAGGCGCCCGGGATTCGAGCACGCCGGCGCGGCGATGAGGGTCTAGGACCAGCCTTCCCGGATTTCCGGATGGAGGGCTGAGAGACCTGTCGCGGTGCTGGCGAGTTCGCGCAAGGCTCCATTGGCGATCGTCAGCTTGGCGAAGGTCCAGCCGCCCGGGGCCTTCTCGATCTCCTCGATGGTGTGCCGGGTCTGCCTGACCCGGGGCGCATGCGCCGTCGACCAGGCGCTGACCGAGGCCGTCGCACGGGTCGGCGCCTCATCGGTGTCCGGCCTTCCGGAGAAGGACATGATCGAGCCCGCCAGAGCGGCCTGTTCCGCCAGCATATCCTCGACGAGACGGCGGGTAGCGAGGCGCTCGTAACCACCGTCAGTGGCCTGCGCCACCGCCGCGGCTATCAGGCGGTCGAAGCTGAATACGCCCCCGACCCGGTGATAGACGTAAGCCGTCTGATCCAGCGACCACTTATGGGCCGTCGCCAGGTCGCTGACATTGGCCAGGAAGATCAGTGGTCGCGCCAGCGCGACCGAGTGGGCGACATCCTTTGGCGCTCCGGCCTTTACCCAGGTCGAGGCGCGGCGCACCGCGGCCTTCTGTTCGAATGGCGACAATACGCCCGGAACCAGTCGCTTGAGGGCATCGGCGGCCGGGCGGTAGGCGCGCGTCAGTGCATTGATGTCCGAGCGCTCCCGCGCCGCGCGCCTGGCAAGCCAGAACGTCAGTCCACGCAGCACCTCGACGAGCTCGCGGAACAATGCCGTCTGGGCGGCGGCCGGCGCCTTGCCGTCCAGCCGCTCGACACGCGCCCACAACTCCGAGAATCGAAGGATTTGCCGGGCCGCCTCGAATGCCGCGACCAACGCCGTGCTGTCGCAGGCCGCCGCCTCGCGCAATCGTCGGGGAAATGTCGGCCCACAGAGATTGATCATCTCATTGCTGATCACTGTCGCCACGATTTCCCGGCGAAGGCGATGCCCGCGCATTTCGGTGTCATAGCCGCGCAGGGCCCTGGGGAAATATCCTTCGAGTGTCGCCCTGAAGAAGGGATCATCGGGAGCGTCGCTGGAGATGATGTTCTCGAACAACTCCAGCTTGCCATAGGCCAGCAGCACGGCCAGTTCGGGTCTGGTTAGGCCACGGCCGTTCTCGCGGCGCGCGGCAACCGCGAACGTGCTCGGCAATCCCTCGAGAGCCCGGTGCAAGCGGCCCGCGGCCTCCAGTTCCGACATGAACTGTTCGTCGAATTCCAGGTTCCGCGACGCCCCCGCCTCCAGAAGCGAAAGCGCCAGGGTCTGGTCATAGTTGTGGGCCAGGACGTGGGTGGCGATGTCATCGGTCATCGAAGCCAGCAAGGTGTCGCGGCCGGCACGGGTAAGCTTGCCCGCGCGCTCCGCCATCCCGGTCAGGATCTTGATGTTGACTTCGTGGTCGGACGTGTCGACCCCCGCGGAATTGTCGATAGCGTCCGTGTCTATACGTCCCCCGGCGAGCGCAAACTCGATGCGGCCGGCCTGGGTGAAACCGAGGTTGGCGCCCTCCCCGACCACTTTACAGCGCAGATCGCGGCCGTTGACGCGTACGGGGTCATTGGCCTTGTCGCCGACGTCGAGGTTGGCCTCGCCGGTAGCCTTCACATAGGTGCCTATGCCACCCAGGTAGAGCAGCTCCGCCCGGCTCCTGAGGATGGCGGTGATAAGCTCGTTCGGCGTCAGGGCCTCGGCGCGGACATCAAGCATCGCCTTCACAGGCTCGGAAAGCGCGATTGACTTCAGGGTGCGGGCGAACACGCCACCGAATTCGGAGATCGCCGCGCGATCGTAGTCGTTCCACGATGATGTCGGCAGGTCGAACAGCCGCTTGCGTTCGTTCCATGACCGGATCGGGTCGGGATCCGGGTCGAGGAAGATATGACGATGGTCGAAAGCCGCCTTCAATTTCAGCGCCTTGGACAACAGCATGCCATTGCCGAACACGTCGCCGGACATGTCGCCGACGCCGATGACGCTCACTGGATCCTTCTGGATGTCCTTGCCGAGCTCGCGGAAATGGCGCTTGACCGACTCCCATGCCCCGCGCGCGGTGATGCCCATGACCTTGTGGTCGTAACCCGCCGAACCGCCGGAGGCGAAGGCGTCTCCCAGCCAGAATCCGTAGTTCTCGGCCACGCCGTTGGCGATGTCGGAGAAGGTTGCCGTGCCCTTGTCGGCCGCCACGACAAGGTAGGGATCATCTACGTCGTGGATGACCACGCCGGCCGGGTGCACGATACGTCCATCGGCGTCGATATTGTCGGTGAGATCGAGCAGACCGCAGAGAAACGTCTTGTAGGCCGCGATCGCGTTCGCCCTGATGGTCTGGCCATCAGCCCCGCGTGGCGCACCCTTGGGGAAGAAACCGCCCTTTGAGCCCACCGGAACGATCACCGCATTCTTCACCTGCTGGGCCTTGACCAGTCCCAGCACCTCGGTGCGGAAATCGTCCCGTCGGTCCGACCAGCGCAGGCCTCCACGCGCAACCGCGCCAAAGCGCAGATGCACCCCTTCCACGTTTGGGGCCGAAACGAAAATCTCGCGGTATGGCTTGGGGGCCGGCAGGTCCGCCAGCTCACGGCTGGCGATCTTGAAGGATATGTAGGACTTCGCGTCGCCCGACGCGTCTCGCTGGTAGTAGTTGGTCCGGGTTATCGCACCGACCAGAGCGGCGAGGCGGCGCAATACCCGGTCGTGCTCCAGACTCTCGACCGCCCGCAGCGCCTCTTCGATGGCTGCGCCGACGGCCGTCGCCCGCAGCGCGCGTTCGGGATGACTCAATGCGAACGCCGGGTCAAAGCGAACCGCGAACAGTTGCAGGATCAGTCGCGTGACATCCGGGTGGGCGCAGACCGCCGCCTCCTGGATCGGTTGCCGCGGATCCAGTCCCGACTGCTGTCGATAGCGGGCCAGTGAGCGCACCAGAGCCGCTTCGCGCCAGGTGAGGGAAAGTTCGAGCACAAGGCGATTGAAACCGTCGCATTCCGTTGCGCCACTCCAGACGGCGTTGAAGGCGTCTTCGAACGGTCCCTTGATCGACTCGAACGTCAGGTGCTCGCCACGCTCATCCTCCAGGATGAATTCATGGATCCAGACGCTGCTTCTCTTGCCCGATGCGTCACGGGGATTGATCGCGAAGCCTTCCTCGACCAGGGCGCTGAGCCCCATGTCTTCCAGCACCGGCAAAACGCTCGCCAGCGGCGCCGGCGAGTCGCCGCGCCGGTAGAGCTTGAAGCGGAAATGCCGGGGCGAATCCGCGTCAACGCGAAATGCCCGAACGCCGATGCCCGCATCATGAACCAGCTTTTCGACGGCGACTATGTCCGAAAGAGCCTCGCCGGCCTCATAGCGGTCCTGGTAGCCGATCGGAAATGCGCCATCATAGGCGGAGATCAACGTCGGCGCCCTGGCGGCCGTATCGGGGCAATCGTAGAGTTCCGCCGCCAGGTCGTCGGCCCATGTGCGGGCGGCGTGAGCGATCCGTTCTTCGACCAGCTCGAGATCGGGTTCGGAATGGTCGCCCGGAGTCACCCCGACGATATAGTGGACGCGGGCAAGGGGGGCGTCCGAATAGTTTGGATAGTAGGCTGAGATGCGCCCGCCGAATGCCGTGGCCAGAATCTGCCCCGCCCGGATACGCAGGCGGTCATCGTAGCGTTCGCGCGGCGCATAGACGAGCACGGAGAAGAACCGATCGAACGGGTCGCGGCGCACGAACAGCTTTACCCTTGGACGATCGGACAGGTGCAGGATGTCCAGGGCCATCGCCAGCAGTTCCTGCGCGCCCATCTGAAACAGCTCGTCCCGAGGATACGTTTCCAGGACATTGTCCAGGCGCATGTAGTTGTGGCTGCCCTTTGGAAAGCCGGCGGCCGCCATGACCTGTGCGATCTTGCGGCGCAGCAGCGGCGCCGTACGCGCCGGCTCGTTGTAGGCCTGGGCCGTGAACAGGCCGACGAAACGCACTTCGCCGCACGGCTTTCCGTCGGCCCCGTAACGCCGCACGCCGATGTAGTCCATGTAGGCGCGGCGATGCACGCGGGAGTGAAGATTGGACTTGGCCACCACCAGCGGATCGGCGGCCTCCAGGCTTTGCCGCAACGCCGCCGACAGAACCGCCGGTTCGCTGGCGCGCCTCAGCACGGTAAGAGATTGGTCGCGCAGTACGCCAAGGCTGCCTTCCGGTCGGAACACCGGTTCCTCAGCGGCGTAGCCTCCATCCGCGGTGCGCGGATACTCGTATTCCCGGGCGCCCAGGAACACGAAATGGCCGGCGTCCACCCAATGCAGGAACTCGAGATCCTCGGCCAGGTTGTCCCGATCGCCCGGGGCGGCGGCACGAAGCTCGTCGATGCAACGGCCCAGCAGGTCGAGCATCGGCCGGAAATCGGCGACCGCCGCCCGGCTGTCGGCAAGAGCGGCGCGTATCCGCTGCACGAGGCCCGCCCGGCGTTCCTGGCCAAGCGGCGCCAGCCATACCTGGATCATGGAAAGGCGATGCCCCACATGCTCCACGACCGGATGCACCATGGCCTTCACATTGGCGCCCGCCTCGGCGACCTGTCCCATGACGCTGTCGACGAGAAACGGTGCGTCAGGCTGAACGATCTCAAGACGATCCAGACCCAGGTCACGGCCCCCCGCGCCCACCGCGCGTTCGATGCGGATGAAGGGCAACTCGTTCGACGGCAGGCAGCGGGCGCGCCAGAACACCGCAAGCGACGAGGCGAAATCCTCGAGGGCGACGTTCGCCAGCTCGCCCGGACGCAGGTCTTCCAGAACGTGGCTGAGAAAATCGGACAGTTCGGCGGGTGGACCATGCACCGCATCGCCCGATACGGCGAGAAAGGCCGCTGACAGTTGTTCGAGGGAAATCGGATCGGCGACGGCGTTTGCAGCGTTCGACATATGTCTGTCTAACGTCAATTCCCCTGCCGTTGAACCAGAAACCGGCGCCAAAAACCTCGTTTTGCCGGAATTTCGGGCACGGATCGCTGCGAAAAGCGTTCGGAACCGACCGGACTTCCGTCCGCGGACAGCAGAATGGCAATCCAGCGCGAGCCCTCGAACTGCGCCAGGATGACCATCGTCAGCACGCTCAGGGGGGTCGACAGGAACATTCCCGGCAACCCCCAAAGCGTGCCCCAGAAACCCAGGGACATCAGCACCACCAGGGGATCCATGTTCAGGCTATCGCCTTGCAACCGTGGCAGGACGATATTGCCGATCAGGAACATGATCGAAAACAGGCCGCCGAACAGCAGCATGGCCGAACCATAGTTGTCGAACTGCACCAGGGCGAACAGGGTTGGCAGCACGATCGCCACGGCGGCGCCGACGATCGGAATGAAGTTGAGGATAAAGATCAGGAAGGCCCAGAAGAAGGCGTTCTCCAGGCCAAGCGACATCATCAGCAAGCCGCCAAGCACGGCGATGCTGGCCCCGGTGACGGTCTGGATCCACAGATAGCGCTCGACGCTGTCGCGGATATGCTGGAAGACCTTCATCGCCTCCTGGCGTTCTTCCCGACCGCGGAACAACATCACAGTCTTGCGTTCAAAGGCGTGGCGGGATGCAAGCAGAAAGCCGAGATAGATCAGCACCAGCACGGCGCTGGAGGCGAAGCCCTGCAGCGCCTGGGCGACCGAGCCGAGATAGGGCGTCGGATCAAGCTGATCGATGATCTGGCCAAGACTATGGGGCGCCCGCGCGCCAAAGCGGCCGGCAAGACCCGACATCAGCGTGTCGAGCTTGGGGCCATAGTCGGTCAGCTTGCCGATGAACATCGTCGCATTGTCCGCGACGATCAGCGCCGCCACCGTAAAAAATATGCCGGCGACGACGATCGCCACCGCGATCGCGGCGGCCGGAGGCAGGAACGCGAACCGACGATGGATAAGGCGGCCGAAGCCGTCGACCATCACCGCCATGAACACGGCCAGCAGCAGGGGCGTGATGATCGCCCCAAGCCAGAACAGGGCTGCGCCGCTCAGGATCACCGCGATGATCACAAGGGCATTGCGGGCGGTCGTGGAAGACAACAGGGAGGTCATGTGCGCTTCGCGGGTTGCAAGGCCTTCTGTTCGCCCGTGCGGAACGCGGGGTCAACCGCGGCGGTGGCGGAGCGTGCCGATTGCGTCCATGATCACGGCGACATGATGACGCTGCTGAGCACCACCGACGCCCTGAAGGTAACCGCCGTCGACGCCATCCTGCGCGGCGGGGGCATCGAATGCGAAGTCTTCGACGGCGCCGCCGGCTCACTGTGGAGCGCGATAATACCGATCCGGGTGATGGTCGACGACACCGATCATTCCCGCGCCTGCCGCGCCTTGCGCGACGCCGGCTTCGTTCAGGCCGGCGACGGAGAGTGGGACCTGTCCCAGCCGGCGGAGCCCTGACCTTGATGGCATCGCGGGGATCGGCGATCAGACGGGCTGCGCCCTGGAACGGCGGTGGAACAACCAGGGGCCGAAGCGTTCGTTGCCGCGCTGGAGCGCGACCTGGGCCGCACTCGGGCCCGCCGGTCCTCAGTCAGGTTCTGTATGGCGGTCTGCTCAATACGAGCCGCAACGCTTTCCTGCCGGCCAGCGGCGGCGGCTTCGGCAACATGTTCGTCGAAGGCTTCGGCATCCCCGAGGGGTTTGGATATTACGGCCTGGTGCAAGGCGTCGTCGCCCTCACAGGCTACAAAGGCCCGGCTTCAGGGGCCTACACAATTCCCACCGCCGGGACCGCCGTCGAGATCGATGCGGCGAACCTGATGCGCATCGACAATGTACACATCGCCGACGGCGGCATCGGCCCCGGCAACGCGGCGTTTCAGTGCGGGATGGACGAGTCCGATCCCACCAACGCGATCGGCGGCAAGTCGGCCAGCATTGTCTTCACCAATTCGCGCCTCGACGCCAATCCCGCCTTCGCCGCCGGCCCGTCCAATCCCGACTTCGCCCTGCGTCTGGGCGCCAGCTGCCATGGTTCCACATACCGCAACATCGCGGCCTATGACGGAAGCAAGGCCAACGTCCTACAGTATAATGGTAACGTCCTCAGTCAGGTCCACGTCGATTCCAGCGCGGTGAACGCCACGACCCCCGGCGCCCCAGCGCCGACGATCAATTGGGGGACGCTCACGGCCTTCAGCAACTTCGGCCTCGTCGGCGCGGCCGACTACGGCGTCTATGTCCTGGGCGCCACGACCATGGCGCAGACGGTTTGCGGCATCGCCAACATCGCCTGCATCTTCACCATCCCAAACCCCGCGGCCGGCTCTCTCGATGCGGGCCAGATCACCGACACGCAGATGCGGTGCGGCGGCTTCGCTAGTTTCCCAAGCGGCTATTTTGGTGTCAAGATCGGGTCAGGCGCCGCCAACACCACGGTCAGCGGCACGGCGTCGGCGGGCAGGTGTGCGGTGCGGCCAGTGCAGTTGGTCCATCTGGACGATCCGGCCAATTCCATCGGCGCCAGCCTCAGCCTGTGCAACAATTCCAACGCCGTGGTCGCCGGCTGCACCGGCTATCAGGGCCCGTTCGCCGCCGGACAATTCTACACCCAGCCGGCGGTCTCTTACGGAACGGTCGCGATCTCGGGGAACGTCCTCTACGCCGTCCCCTTCTTCAGCCCGGCCAGCGGCGGCGCGATCACCAAACTCGGCCTCCAGGTCACGACCATCGGCGCGGCGTCGCTGTGCGAGGTCGGCGTGTACTACGCCGCCGCCAGCCTGCCGACGACGCTGATGCTGGACGGCGGAGCCCTGACCGTCAACAACGCGGGAACGCTGGCGCCGGTGAACACCGGGCTTTCCGGCGCACTGGCCCCGCAGACGCTGTATTTTCTCGCCGTGCGCTGCAATGGCTCGGTCACCTTCGAGGGCGCGATCACCGGCGGCGGTTTCACCACGCCGCTGGTGGGGGGGACGGACCTCACGCACACCTCCACCCAGATCACGGCCCCGGGAACGTTCGGCTCCGGCGCTCTACCCGCAACGTTCAACACAGGCGGCGCGATCAGCAGCGTCGCCGGCCCCGTCCCCAATGTCTACGCCGGGCCGTGAGCGCGCGTTCCATGTCCGCCTTCACTACATCATCGATCGAAAGGATACTTTCCGTGAAAAACATCCGCCGACTGCTTCTGGCCACCGCCCTGACTCTCGCCACAGCCACCGCCGCGTCCGCCTACCATCTCTCACCGCCGGATTCGCGAGCCACGCTGAAGGGAAGACTGACCTTCTATCCCAGTGGCGGCCAAACCTTCAAGTGCAAGGTTACGATGCACCTCAAGACAAAAGGCGTTATCACGTCCGTCGACTTGGATACCCCCGGGGGTTGCAATGCACTTCATCTTGGCGGCTTGCCTTGGGCTGTCGGCGTTAATGCCACTTCAGGCCAATTTGGGAACGTGAGTTTTACCGGAGGAGGGGGGACCTGTGGTGAGAATGTCGCAGTGTTTCAGGACAACAGTTCAGGCATATGGACGTTACCTAATAATGGCCAGTGCTTTTCTGGAGTCTTAGTCTCGACCCCTCCCGTCACAATTGTCCCATAGGCCGTAGCGGCCCGCACATAAGAGATCCGGGGACACAATACATAATTAACAAGCCCCGGCCCGTGGCCGACGGTGACTCGCATGGCTCGACTGGCGCGTGTTGTGATGGAGGGGGTGGCGCATTAGCGATCTGAGGCCCCTCGGTCGCCCCCATAGTTTCCTCCACGGCCCTTCGCAGGGGCCATCCGACCGAAGGCGTGGGGCCGATTTCACCGTAAATCACCGTTAATAACGGTGGCCGGGGGCTCATGGAGGCTATTGGCCGAACATCACCGCCTCGTCCTGGATCAGCTGATCGCGTGCGGCGCCGCCGATGGTGAATATCTTACGCACGGCGGCCATGGCCTCATCCACTTCGGCGTCCGACCAGCCGCGCACGTCGGGCCCGCCGATCGACGGCTGCGCCGGAAGCAGCTTGACGATGGTGTTCAGATAGGCCGGCCCATTGATGAACCGCGCGCTCTCGTGGGCGCTGTCCTTGTTGGCGATGAAATCGTCGAGGATGGCGTCCAC
>JANXTX010000104.1 GCA_025352165.1 Caulobacteraceae bacterium
AGCTTCTGTAGGGCGTCGCGATTCATCGAATCTTAGAATCACAAACCCGATTCCCTGTCTACAGCCGCGCCTCACACGCGAAGGCGGTCAGGGGCCGGCCAATCACACGGCAGGGGGGTGAGCAGTTACGAAAGTGCCACAATAGCCGCCGATAACGGCCGTTTTCCACCCATCTCTGCCCTTGGGAAGGTCCGCTCCAGGGGTTACCAGGGGTTACCAGGGGTTACGGTGACACTGTCGGAAATAGCAAACCCTGATCAATAGCTGCGGCGGGCTTGGGCTTCGGTCCTCGTTTCTCCGGGGCCAGTGTGCGTTGCGTCTGCGCCTCAAGTTTCGCGATCCAGTCCGCCGCTCCGACTGGTCGTCCGGTAGAGCGCGCCAGACGCAGGGCGCAGAAATGGGGTCGAGTCGAAATGGGGTCAGAGTCATTTTTTGGCGTCGTGAAGCCGAGTCTAACCGATAATCCACTCTGACCCCATTTCTAATCAGCCAGGCGCCCGGATTGGCCGGAACGCCGGACCTTGGCCATTCGGAAAGGGCAACGACCAGGGCATCCTGCGCCAGTTCCTCGGCGCGGTCGATATCACGCACCAGCCGGGCCAGTCCCGCGATGAGCCTGGCCCGTTCGATGCGGAAGGTCGCCTCGATCGCCCGGTGCGTCTCGCCTACGGTCATGTCGCCTTGTCGGCCGGCAAATCCAGGGAAGCAAGCAGGTTTCAGCCAGCCGACGGGGCGTTCATCGCCAGTTGCGCGGCGAAGGCCCGCTGGTAGGCGGGCCGCGCTTCGCCGCGGGCGACATAGGCGGTCAGGTTCGGGAATTCGGCCAGTATGCCCGACGTTCTCAGCCGGAGCAGCACCGACACCATCAACAGATCACCCGCGCTGAACGCATCATCGAGCCAGTCGGCGTCGCCCAGGCGAGCGGAAAGCTGGTGCAGCCGGGCGCGGATCCGGTCCATGACCAGCGGCAGGCGCTCATGGCTCCACGGCCTGCCGCCTTCCGCGATTATGGCCGTCTGGAGGTCGAGAATCGGCGGTTCCACCGTGTTGAGCGCGGCGAACATCCATGTGATCGCGCGCGCGCGGGCATTGCGAACTTCCGGCAATAGGCCCGCACGCTGCTCAGCAATGTGGAGGACGATCGCGCCTGTCTCGAACAGGGCGAGATCGCCCTCCTCATAGGTAGGGATTTGGCCGAATGGGTGGAGCGCCAGATGCCGTCGTTCCTTCATCTCGGCGAAGGAGACGAGATGCACCTCGTAAGGCTGCCCAGTTTCTTCGAGGGCCCATCGAACGCGCGTGTCGCGCGCCAATCCTTTGCCGCCGTCAGGCGACCGTTCGAAAGCGGTAATGGCAATGGTCATTGTAGAGCTCCGATGGTGAGAAATGTTCTAAACGCGCGCTAGTAACCGCGGAGATTCGCTTCAGGCGATGCCGAGCTTCCCGCGATCGCCGGCGCGGGGGTAGGCGAGTTCTTCGGGAGTCACGAAGTCGGCCAGGTCCGCCGCTTCGTAGAAGGGCCGGATTTCCATCTCGCTTGGGACGCCGGGCATGGTGGGGCTGCGCATCGCCCAGGCCATGGCCTCGTCCATGTCCTTGACATCCCAGATCGAGAAGCCGGCGACCAGCTCGCGACTTTCGGCGAACGACCCGTCGATCACCGTGCGCCTTGCACCGTCGAAGGCGATGCGCTTGGACTGGGCGCTGGGTTTCAGGCCGGCGGCGGCCAGGAAGACGCCGGCCTTGACCAGTTCCTCGGTGAACGCGTCCATCGCCTTGAACGCCTCCAGCATCTGCGGCGTGGGCTCCATGCCCATTTCGCTCTCATTGGCCTTCGCGAAAACCATCACACGCATCGTCCATCTCCTGTCAGAACCGGCCCCATTGGCCTGTTCATCAAAGCAACGAACGGCGATTTTGGAAATCGACATCAACCGCGGATTTATTTCAACGGTGACGCGTGGGACGCCTACCGTGGCGCCCAGTCCAGGGGCGCGATGGGTGCGCGGCCGGCATCATTCGCGCTAGACGACACGCGGCTATTACCTCGTCGCAGTGGTTTTGACGTGTTGCAATTATGGCGTCACCGAAATCGGGGAATCGACTCAATTTGCGCGCTGTGGTTTGATCGCGGGATGAACTTCCGCAGCGGCCATGACCGATAAGCTGACATTCCGTCAGCAGCTTGAGCAGCTAGGCGAGCCAAACGTTCGGGGGCGCCTCGCAATCGGTGGCGCGGGATTTTCGCCAGCGGAAGCAGTATTAGCTCACGAATGGTTACTTGAACTGGATTCCAATCGCGAGAGCGCCAAGGAAGCCGCCCGCACCTTAGAAGCAATCTAACTCAAACGAAGCGCACAACAGGCCAATACGATAGCCAAAATCGCGATAGCTGTAGCGGCAATCGCGACAGTCATTACAGCCCTCTCATGGCGGTTTCCAGTTCACTAAATTGCAACATTGCAAATTGCCTTTTGAGGTGACAGGTGCTCCTGTCCCCAAAGCCCCAAAGCCCCAAAGCCCGCCAAAAACCGGGCCTCGGCGCGACCAAGGGCGTTTTCGTCACCACCTCCACAGTCAGCAACCACGCCGCCGAGTTCGTCCGCCACCTGACCCAACGCGTCGGCCTGATCGACGGCCGCGAACTGTCGGTCCTGATCATCGAGCACGGCGTCGGCGTACGCGTCAGACGGGCGCTGGAGTTCAAGCGTTTGGATGAGGATTTCTTTGCGGAGGAGGGGTGAGGGGCGCGTTTGCGTCTATAGCGGCCGCATCGCTTCGATCCGTGAAAGCTGGACGGCCTGTTTCGACCCCTCCGCCGCGGCGATCATTGCGTCGGTCAGGGCGCGCCCTTCCAGTCTCCCGGAGGCGAGCAATTCCCGGAAGGCCCGGTTGCGGGTTATGCCCCACAACAGGCCTGCGAGCAGCCAGACCGGGGACCGGCTCAGCCGGGCCTTTGATGCTGGATAGACGCGGTAGCCCAGGGCGCGGATCAGGGCAAAGGCCTCGACGACACCACCGGCGACCACCCGCGCCTCGCCCCAGCCGCAACCACCCCGGCGCCGTTCGCCGACCGCGCAGGCGCTCTGGAAGGCGATGCACAGCGGTGTGTGACAGCGAAGCCAGAGGGGCATGTTTCCCTCGAAGGAGGCCGGGACGCTGGCGGCGTTGAACTGGTCCACCAGGCTCTGTCGGCTCAGGATGGATTTCTGGCCGCCGGCGCCGATGGTTGCAACCAACCGTCCCTCACCGTCGAAGTCCGCCTGCAGGAAGGGCATGCCGAAGGCGCTGCGCTCGGCCCCGACGGCGTCGCTCAACACGTCGGGGTTGAAGGTGTTGCACATGAAAAGGACTTCCTTCGCCGCACTCCGTTGCAGACTGGGAAGCAGGGGCGCCGCCTGGTGAGCGAACATTGTGACGATGACGAGATCGTAGGGCGCCTGCTCGTCCAGCTGATCGACGATCGTGACGTCCGCCCGATCACCCTTCACGGTGAGTATGCCGCGATCCCGTTCCAGCTGCCGCAGTCGGACCGACCCGGACCTGGCGACCATCGTCACCTCGTGCCCCCCGGTCCGCGTCAGTTGAAACGCCAGGGCGCTTCCTATTCGTCCCGCGCCCAGGATCGCGATACGCTGGCGGGCGGCGCTATTCGCGGACATGAGTGCTCCAGTTCAGTCAGGGGATGTGAAAGGCGTAAGGCGTAAGGCGCCCGGCGATCTGACATCCTTGCTCGGATGCGCATCGTCCAAAACTCGCCGTCACGTGGCAAAATAACTGTCGCGGTCTAGGTCCGGCAGCAGCGCCGGACCCGTGGGGCGCCATCCGAGATCATGCTGGGTCCGGATGCTGGACGCGGGATTGTCGACGGCGATAAACGGACCGAACCAGCCCAGCTGCCGGTTCGCCTCCGCCAGGGTTCTGGATCGAACCGGAACGCCGAGCCGGTGGCCGATCAGGGCTGCGATCGATCCGAACGGCACGCCCTCGTCGGCGACGCCGTGATAGCGCGCGCCCGCCGCGCCCTTCTCCAACGCCAGACGGAACAAGGCGGCTGCGTCCTGCCGATGCACGCCGCTCCAGCGGTTTTCACCGTCACCCACATAGATCGCCTCGCCGCGCTTGCGCGCCACCGTGATCAGCTGGGGAACAAGTCCCTTGTCCCCGTCTCCGTGGACCGACGGCGCCAGACGGACGACCGAAGCGCGCACGCCACGCGCCGCCCAGACATCCACCGCCTGCTCGTTGAGTGCGCGCCCATAGCCGGGGGATGCCGGGTTCGGCCCGTCCGTCTCCGCCGCGGGAAGCGCCGCGCGCTGCCCCGCCGCCGCCAGACCCATGACCCCGAAGGCCGTGACCAACGGACGATCGGAGCCCCGCAGGGCGCCGCCGAGCGCGTCGATGGCCAGGCGATCCGTCTGCATGATCGCACCCATGGCTCTTGCCGGGATGCTGCCTGGCAATCCACCCAGAAACACGCCCATCAGCCGCCTGAGCGGCAACTCGGACAGCGAGAAGGTGAAAGCGAGATGGATGACGCCATCCGCCGCATCCGCCGCGCGCCGGAGGCTCTCAAGGTCGTGCAGGCCGCCCCGGTGGGGCTCGACACCAGCCTGGCGCAGAGCGCTCGCCGCGTCGTCCGACCGGGCAAGTCCGATAACCTGATGGCCGTGCGCGATCAGATCCCCGGTGACGGCGCGGCCGATGAACCCCGTCGCGCCGGTCACAAACACACGCATGTAGATCGCTCCTGAGCGGGGGGTGTCGATCTGTCCCGCAAGGACCTGTCTACCCATGCGTCTCTGGCGCGTATATAATCCATAATCCAGAAGTGTTTATGGATCGTCCAAATGGGTGCGCTGAATCCGGCAGACGAAGTCGATCCGCTTTCGCAGCTGATCACCTTGTTGAGGCCCCAGGCCCTGCAGTGGCGGGTGGTGGAGGCGCACAATGCCTGGACGCTGCGTTTTCCCGCGGTAAACGCCGTCGTGTTCGGGCAGGTTCTCGAAGGGTCGATCCACGTCGACCGTACGGACGGACTGAGGTTCGACCTTCTTGCCGGCGATTTCATGCTGATGGCGGGACCGCCGGACTGGACGGCCCGGCCGCCGGGCGGCGGGCCGGCCACCCCGTTTCAATCCTATCTCGACGATCCGACCTGCCTGCTTTCGCCCGACGCCGCTCCGACGGTCACCCGCTTCCTGGCGGGCTATTTCGTATTTGCCGCGGAGAATGCAGATCTTCTGGCGAATCTCATGCTGCCGGTGATCCATATCCACGCCGATCAGGTTGCCGCAGGCCGGCTCGGCGTCCTGCTGCAACTCCTCGGCGAGGAGGCCGGCGTCAGCCGTCCGGGGCGCGCCCTTGTGCTCGACCGATTGCTTGAGATCGCCCTGGTCGAGGTGCTGCGTCAGAGATCCAGTCACGTGGATACGATGCGCCCTGGGCTACTCGAGGGGCTGGCCCATCCGCAAATCAGCGTCGCTTTGAAGCTCATTCACAATGATGCAAGATTTCCATGGACCGTCTCGGAACTGGCGCGGCGATCGGGAATGTCCCGCTCCGCGTTTGCGGCGCGATTCTGTGAAACCGTCGGCGCGCCGCCCATCGACTATCTCGCCGGCTGGCGGATGTCCCTCGCGAGGGCTGCGCTCGCGTCGGGGACACAGCCACTGTCGCAAATCGCTGAACTGGCCGGCTACCAGTCGGTCAGCGCCTTCAGCACGGCGTTCAGCCGGGCCATAGGCTGCTCTCCGACGGCCTATAGCCGTCGCGCGGACATCACGTTCACGCTCTGAATCTGCCATCCTGCCACATAGGGCATTCTCACGGCGCTGATTGATTCCGTTTCGATTTCACGAGTTGACTATCGTGAAATCAAAAGTGAAGGTGACGCCATGGTGCTATCGCGACATAGAGACGGAGCCGGTTCATGAGTACGGCCGTTGCCAGGATCATTGAGGGCTTGCGGACCTACGGTGGCCTGCAGGGAAAAGACCTCGCCAACATCGTTGACGTCTCACCCGCTACGGTCTCACGCTGGTCGCATGGCAACGGGTCGCCTGATCTGCGCACCCAGACTGTCATCGCCGACCTTCGTTACGTCGTCGACAGGCTCAGCGACTTCTATACGCCCGACGAGACCCGGCTGTGGTTGCACTCCAGGCACCCATTGCTCAATGGCGAGCGGGCAATAGACCTGATCAACCAGGACAGGACGCAGGAGGTTCTGGCGGTCATTGAACGTCTCGATGCGGGTGCATTCGTCTGACAATGGCGGCGCGGCGCGCCCGGGACATTGCTCTGCTCGACGCCCTGGATGCCCATGCGGGCGTCAGCTTCCAGGGGGATGTGTGGCGGATTGTCCGCCAGGAACGCAACGTCCTGCAGGGGGCTCAGTCCGGGGCCCGCTGGGACCCGGGGACTTTTGAGGTTCTATACAGTTCGATGACTCGGGAAGGCGCCCTGGAGGAAATCCATTTCCACCTCAGCCGCCAACCGGTCTTTCCCTCCCGGATTCAGTCTGTCCTGCACCAGATCAGGGTTCAGACGCGCAGGACGCTCAAGCTGGCGAATCTGGATGAGGTCGCCGCGCTGGGCGCGACGCCAGACGTCTTTGCGTCCCTGGATTACAGCCGCACTCAAGAGATCGCCGACGCGGCGGACTTTCTCGGGTTTGATGGGATCATTGCGCCGAGCGCCCGATGGCCCTGCCAGAACCTGGTGTTCTTCATGGATAAATTCAGTCCGGATGATTTTTCGATCGTTGCGCGCGAGCCCGTCGACTGGGCGGCCTGGCGCCACGAGAGAGGCCCTCTCCTGAAGGCCATCGGTTCGCCTCCCTAGGGGAAAGTTCCGGGTAGGGCGCGATCGGGATTTGCGAATTGCATATTTATATTGACAAAATGCAAATTTCATGGTTTTGATCTGTCCATGTTCTACCGCCCCTGCCCCGACATGCTCCCGCCCGCCGACACGGATATCGACGATCCGGCCATGGCTGGGGCGGCGGCCACCCTGGAACTGGGCGAGCAGGATTTGCGCATGCTCGCGCGCCTGGCGGAGATCGCCATGAGGCTGGCGGAAAAGCTAGGCGCCTACGCGGAGGCGCGGCTCACGGCGGCGACCATCGAGGGCGCCGCGCCGCTGGCGCCGCGCGAGGACCCGACCGCGGCGTTCAACAAGATGGCGCAGACCGTGCGCCGCATCCTCGCGCTGCGGGCCAGGATCGCCGCCGGCCTCGAGAACACTCGCGCCGACCTGATCGGCAAACGCGCCGAACGCCGCGAGAAACTGCATGAGGATTATTGCGACGTTACGGTGAGCATCATCGATGGGAGCGTTCGTGAGGCGCTGGCGCAGGATCGACCCGACCTGGACGAAGAGGCGGTCGAGCGCCTGCTCGGCGACATGAGCGAGTTTCTCTGCGACGCCACCGAATTCGACGATATCAACCGCCCCATCGGCGAGACCATCGCCAGACTCTGTAAGGTCCTGGGTCTGGAACCCGGCTACTGCATCCACGACGGCGACGGCTGGAAAATCCGCCGCGCCCCCTACGTCTTTGAAAAACTGGATTTTCCTCCTCCGTCCCCGTAAACGGGAGGGAGATTGGGGAGGGCGCTTCCCCTGTCGCGCCGCATCGGCGAAACTGCCGGAACACATGACGAACGCGATTCGCATTACCCTCCCGGGGCTCGCCGCATGATCGGCCGGCTGCGCGGCCTTGTCGCCGAGGTGGGCGAGGAAGACGCCCTCATCGATGTTGGCGGCGTCGGCTATGTCGTGCGTTGTGGCGGCAAGACACTCTCGCGCCTGCCGACCCCTGGCGATGAAA
>JANXTX010000108.1 GCA_025352165.1 Caulobacteraceae bacterium
GATGGCCACGCAAACCGGAGCGGCCTGCTCTTCGGCTCCGTCTTCGGCCCCATCCTCGCTCACCGGGAGCGACAGTCCCGCGGCGTGCTGGCGGAAAACCCGCTCCAGTTCCGCCCCGTCGAGACCGCGCAGGATGAACCGTAGCGTCGTGTAGGCCGGAGCCTTGCGCACCTGGACCCCGAACGCGGCGTTCAGGCGGTCGAGGTGAATGCGGATAAACGCGTGGGTCTGACGATACGAAACCGCGCCGGCCAGCATCGCCAGCACCGTGTAGAGAAGGATCGGCGCCAGGGGATACATCTTCCCCTGGCCACGGCGCGGATCGGAAACCTGGGAAAACAGCGACAGCAAGGTGCTGGGCATCGGGGCAACCCTCGTGGATGGTTGCCGGACATAGATTCAGACAAGATTCCTCGTGGGAATCGTCAAATTCGAGCCGCACCACCCAAAACCGATCACAATTTCGTTAGCGTTGAACAGCCCTGCGACGGAGACCGAATGGGACGCGAAAAAATGGCGCGACAGCCTGGCGAAGCCCTGTAAGAAGGGGCCGCCCGATAGAGAGCAACTCAAGAATTAGCCCACGATGAGACGCGTATTCATTCCCGGCGCCGCCGGTCTGGTAGGTCAGAACCTGATCGCGCGTCTGGCCGGGACAGAAATAGAGATCATTGCGGTTGATAAACATACGGCAAACCTGAACATCCTTCGCTCGCTACACCCGGGGATCAAGATCATCGAGGCAGACGTGGCCAACCCTGGTCCATGGACCATTGAGGCGGCGACCTGCGACGCCGTGGTGATGCTTCAGGCCCAGATTGGCGGACTTCAACGTAATGAATTCGAACGCAATAATGTGACTTCAACGGCGCGCGTGCTCGACGCCGTCTCCGCCCGTGCGCCTTACCTCGTCCACGTCAGTTCGTCGGTGGTCAACTCGGCTGCGAAGGATTTCTATACAGAGACCAAAGAAGCCCAGGAAAGCCTGGTATTGGCCTGTGGCCTGAAGCAGGTCATTCTTCGACCGACGCTGATGTTCGGTTGGTTTGACCGCAAGCACGTCGGTTGGCTCAAACGATTCATGGACCGAACGCCCGTATTTCCAATCCCGGGCGCGGGACGATATCTGCGGCAGCCTCTGTTCGCGGGTGATTTCGTCGCCATAATCGCCGCTTGCCTGCAAGGCGAGCCGACCGGCGCCTACAATATCTCCGGCCTCGAGAAGATCGACTATGTCGATCTGATCAAACTCATCCGGTCGGTGACACGGTCGCGCACAAGGATCGTGCATATCCCCTATGAGCTTTTCTCGCTCCTGCTCACAACGTATGCCCTGTTCGACAGAAATCCGCCGTTCACGACCCGCCAACTCGAAGCCCTGGCGACACCTGACGTGTTCGAGGTTATCGACTGGCCGTCAATCTTCGGAACCACCGCGACACCCCTCCGGAGAGCTCTTGAGATCACATTCCTCGATCCGACCTATTCTCCGATCGCGCTGGAATTCTAGGGGACCATGTCAAAAGTCATCGTCATCGGCGCGGGTCCCATGGGATTGGCGGCAGCCTATTACGCCGCGCGAGCCGGCCATCAGGTCGAGGTCGTCGAGGCAAGCGACCGCCCGGGCGGCATGGCGGCTCACTTCGACTTTGGCGGCCTGTCGCTGGAGCGTTTCTATCATTTCTGCTGTCGCAGCGACGTCGACACGCTTGAATTGATGGCCGAGCTCGACATGACAGCGCGCATGCGCTGGGTCGAGACCAGCATGGGCTATTTCATCGATGGACGCCTGCATCGTTTCGGGGACCCGATCTCGCTGCTGCTGTTTCCCCCGCTAGGTCCGATCGAGAAGCTTCGCTACGGCCTGATGGCGTTCTTTTCGACCAAGCGTTCGGACTGGTCCCGGCTGGACCAGATCAGCGCTCGCGAATGGTTCATCGGGTGGTGCGGCAAGCGGGTCTACGAGAAACTTTGGCGCCCACTGTTTCACCTGAAGTTCTACGAGTTCGCCGATCAGGTCTCGGCGGCCTGGGTATGGCAGCGCATCAAGCGCCTCGGCAATTCGCGCAAGTCGCTCTTCCAGGAGGAGCTTGGATATATCGAGGGCGGCACCCAATCATTGGTCGACAGCCTTGTCGGCGCGATCGAACGCCTGGGCGGTGTCATTCGTCTGAACACCCCCGCCAAGCGGATCGTTATCGAGGCAGGCCGCGTGAGCGGTGTCGAAGTCACCGGAGGGGATATCCTGGCGGCGGGAAACGTCATCTCGACGGCGCCGCTGCCCTATATTCCCGGCTTGCTCGAGAATGGAGCCCCGGATCTCGCCGATGTCTATCGGGGCTTCGACAATGTCGGCGTGGCGTGTGTCATTCATCGACTGCGGCGTTCGGTGACGCCTAACTTCTGGGTGAACATCTCTGATCCCGCCATCGAAATTCCAGGTTTCGTGGAGTTCTCCAACCTCCGGCCGACCGACGACACGATCGTGTATGTCCCCTACTACATGCCCGCATCACACCCGAAGTTCACCTGGTCCGACAAGGCCCTGGCCGATGAAAGCTTCGCGTATCTACAACGGGTCAATCCCGCCCTGTCGGAACTGGACCGTGTCGATAGCCACGTCGGTCGCCTGCGATACGCCCAACCAGTATGCGATGTGGGCTTCGCCGCCCGCATCCCGCCATTCATCACACCCGTGGCAGGACTGATGATCGCCGACACCGCGTTCTACTACCCCGAGGACCGCGGGGTTTCCGAGAGCATCAAGTTTGCCAAACGCATGGTGGCCGCGCTCGGGGATACCACCGGGACATGACCCGCACGTTCCGCAACTTCGCATTGGTTGGAGGTATCGCCGCCCTCGTGAACTGGGGATCCCGGTTCGGCTTCCAACATTTCATGAGTCTTGAGGGTGCGGTGGTTGCCGCCTTCTTTGCGGGCCTGCTCACCGGCTATGTCCTAAACCGATTGTTTGTTTTCGAGCCGTCGGGCCGCAAAATCGCCGACGAGGCGGCCAGGTTCGCCCTGGTCAATCTGTTTGCGCTCGGAGCCGTCTGGCTGGTGACGGTCGGCCTTGCGCGTCATGTATTTCCCGCGGTGGGATTTTCCTGGCACGCAGAGGCGGTCGCACACGGCGTCGGCGTCCTCTCACCAGCACTAATCAGCTATTTCGCTCATCGACATTTCACCTTTTCCAAACCGACAGCGCAGGCGGAAGAAGCATCGACAACGCCGCCGCGCCCGGACCTGCCTCTCGCGGTAGACATGGATGGCACGCTGTTGCGGACGGACGTGCTTGCCGAGACCATTGTCGCGGGCCTCTTCCGCCGCCCTTGGGCCGTCATCGTGGCGGTCGCTTGCCTGCCGGCCGGCCGCGCCCGGTTCAAGTCTGCGATGGCGAGGATAGCGCCGATCGACGTTACATGTCTTCCCGTCCGCGAGTCTCTCGTCGCCTTTCTGCGAGCAGAGAAGTCACAGGGACGCACAATTCATCTTGTCACCGCCGCCGCCGCTGAACCGGCCGCGCGCGTAGCCGAGAAATTCGGCTTCTTCGACGACGTCCACGCCAGTACCGAAAGCCTGAACCTCAAAGGCGCAGCCAAACTCGAATACCTGCGCGGATTATTTCCGGGCGGTTTCGCTTACGTTGGCGACAGCCGCGCCGATCTTGATGTGTGGTCGGGCGCGGACAACCTTGTCATCGCTGGCGCATCACGCAGCGTGGCGGACCGAGCGCGGGGTCTTGGCAAACCAGTACAGGCCGAGTTCGATGTAGGCAGTGAGAGTGGGACCGGCCGCTGGCGTAGCGCACTTCGCCTGCATCAATGGTCGAAGAACGTCCTGATATTCGCGCCCCTGCTGCTCGGTGCGCGGATCGCCGATCCGTCAGCCTGGGCTTCCTGCGTGGCAGGTTTTCTGGCCTTGGGGACAGCAGCCTCCGCGACCTATCTGATCAATGACCTGGCCGACCTGGAGGCGGACCGTCGGCACCGCAGCAAGCGATTGCGCGCCCTCGCCAGCGGAGACATTCCGGTGCTGCTTGCGCTGGGGGTTGCCTTGATCATGCTGGCCGCGGCCTTCTCTGCATCGGTGTTCATCGGCCGGTCTTTCACCTTGGCGCTGACCTTCTATCTGGCCCTGACCCTTTCCTACTCGTTCTGGATCAAGCGAGCGCCGTTGCTCGATGTGATCGTGCTCGCCGGGCTGTACACCATGCGCCTGATCTGCGGCACGATGCTGGCCGGTTCGATATTTTCGGCCTGGCTGCTGACTTTCTCGATGTTCTTCTTCACCTCCATGTCGCTTGCAAAACGACACGTCGAAGTGTCCAGCGCATCGACATCGTCGCTCGATACCCTGCCCGGCCGCGGCTACCGGCCAGCGGATGCGCCTCTAACGTTGAGCATCGGCGTGGCGACCAGCGTGGCCGCGGTTCTGATCATCGTTCAGTATCTGATCACGGAGGCCTTCCCATCCAGGGTCTATGCCTTCCCGGCTGCGCTATGGGCCGCGCCGCTGCTACTCAGCCTGTGGGTTTGCCGCATCTGGCTGTTCGCCCATCGCGGAGAACTGGACGACGACCCGGTTGCTTTCGCGGTCAAGGATAAGGTCAGTCTCGCACTGGGCGCGCTTCTGGGCCTCGCATTCGTCGTGGCGCGCTACGGTTGACACCGCCCGGCTTCCATCGGACGGAC
>JANXTX010000167.1 GCA_025352165.1 Caulobacteraceae bacterium
CGATGGGGTCGCTCAAGCAGGGGTGGGGGGGCGCCCCGGGGCCCCCCCACTTTCAGGGGGCGCGACGATAAGCGCCCACAGCGTCCGTCGGCGGATTTAGGCGACACCAGTTTCTCACCAGGCCGCTCACTCAGACCAGCCTCCTCCGAGCGCGCGATACGCCGCCACGGCCGCGCGATCGGCGTCGGCCTGTGTCTGGGCCAGTGCGTCCGATGCGGCCAGCAGGTCCCGATCGGCGTCACGCACTTCGATAAGGCTCACGGCGCCGGCCTCGTAGGCCTCCCGCGCCTGGCGACGGGCAACGGACAGATCGGCGATCTGGGCCGCAAGCGCGTCGGAGCGGGCCTCCTGCTGTGTCAGATCGGTCAGGGCGGTCTCCACCTCGCCCGCGCCACGCAGGACGGCTTGTCGCCAGGCAGCCAGCGCCTCGGCATGCCGTCCCCGCGCCTGGGCGACCTCGGCGTCGACCCTTCCGAAATCAAACAATCGCCAGCGCAGTCCGGCGCCAATCTGGTTCGTCACCGCCCCGCCGGAGAACAGCTGGGTCGTCGACAGGCTGTCGAGACCGACAAGGCCGGATATCGATACCTTGGGATAGTAGTCCGAGAGGGTTGCGCCGATGAGGGCGTTGGCCGCGATCAGACGCTGCTCGGAGGCCGCGATATCGGGACGCCGCCGCAGGAGGTCGGCCCTGCCTTCCGCATGGTTCACGCTCGGCGCTGAAGGAATGGGCTCCGGCGTCGCCAGCGTCGCCCGCCAGGTTCCGGGCTGAGCGCCCATCAGCACGTCGAGCCGGTTGAACTGCGCCTCCAGGCCCGCGGTCAGGGGCGGCAGGCCGGCGCGAACGCCCTCGAGTTCCGCCAGGGCCTCATGAAGGTCGCGGTCGGAGGCGACGCCCTGCGAGGCTCTCCGTCCCACGAGGTCGATCAAGTCCCGGCGCACGCCCACCTGGCGCAGCGCGATCGCGATCCTGGCCTGATAGGCTCGCACCTGGAGGTAGGCGTCAGCCGCATCCGCGGCGACCATCACCCGAGTGCCCGCGAGTTCGTCAGCACTGGCCCGCGCGCCGGCGCTCGCCGCCTCGCGTTCGCGATGCAGGCCTCCGAACAAATCAATCTCCCACGACGCCTCCGCGCCAAGCTGGTACTGATCGTACTGCCGCTGATACCCGGGAAGATGTTTCACCAGGGCGCCTATCGGGCTCTGCAACGATTGGCCGTCATGGTCGGCGCCGCCGCTCGCCTCCGCGGCCGGCAGCAGGGCCGCGCCCGCCGCCCTGGCTCGCGCGCGAGCCTGCAACAGCCGCGCCCGGGCCTGTTCGATGTCGAGGTTCCGCGCCAGGGCGCGGGCCACGACCGAGCTGAGCATGGGATCGCCGAAGCCGGCCCACCAATCGGTAACGCCGGGCGCCACACGCGACTCCGGCGCCGCGACCCAGCCGCCGCTCACCGGCGACGCGGGCTGCCGATAGTCGGGTCCGACCGTCCATGCGCCCAGGCTGATCGCGCCCAGCAGGCAGAGACCCAGGCGGAAGGAAAGCTTCAGAATTATTCGGGTCATGGATGTGGCCTCTAGTGGGCGTCGACACTGGGTGCGGTGTTGGGGGCGGGCCGGCAGAAGGGAACCATCACCAGGGCGGCCAGGAACATCCAGGCCATGGTGCGGAAAACCTCGTCGAACGACAGCGTCAAAGCGGCCTTGCCCACAAGTCTGGCAAGCTCGGCGCGCGCCATGGCGAGCGCCTGGTCCGGATCGCCGGCGCCCTGGCCGATCCGACCCGCCAAGGCCGCTACGAAATCGGGCGCCCGCCGACCGGCTTCGCCCAGGGCCTCGCCGAGCCGGGCGGCCTGGATGCGGGTATTGTCACCCAGCCAGGTGTTGACCACCGCGATGCCGATGGCGCCGCCCAGATTTCGCATCAGATTGAACAAGCCCGAGGCATAGCGCAGTTCAGTCATGCCAAACCCGTTGAGCGCCAGTCCGACGCTGGGAACGATGCACAGCATGACCGCGAAGCCGCGCAGCAGCTGCGGCCCCATGAACGCGGCAAACCCCCATTCCTGTCCGACGTAGGAGGTCAGCCAGAGGCTGGCGGCGAATAGCGTCAGACCGAAGGGAATCACCAGCCTGGGGTCCACCCGCTGGGACAGCCGGGCGGCGATTACCGTCGAGAGCACCTGGGCGATGCCGGTGACGAATACGGTCGTGCCGATCTCGAAGCTGTTGAAGCCGCGCACCCGGCCCAGGAACACCGGGATCAGGTAGGTCGACGCGTAGAGACCAAAGCCGATCACCAGATTGAACAGGCAGGCGAAGGCGAAGGTCGGTCGACGGAACGGCGTCAACCGCACGATCGGACCGCCTGACCTGAACGAGCGTTCGAGAAACAGCAGGAAGGCGACGAGCGACAGCCAGGCGGCCGTGGCGATGGACGGGTCGCCGAACCATTCATGGCGTGGGCCTTCCTCGAGCACATATTCCAGGCCGCCCAGAAAGATCGCCATGGCCGCCAGATGCGAATAATCGATCTGGCGCAGCATCGAGAGTTTTGGCCGGTCGACCCGGATGAACAGCGCCGCCAGCACCGTCACCACGGCGCCCGGGACAATGTTGACATAGAAGATCGAGCGCCAGCCGACCGCGTCGGTGAGCCAGCCGCCGACCGTGGGCCCAAGGGTCGGGGCGAGCACCGAGACCATGCCGAGGATCGCGGGGATCATCGCCCGCTGCGGACCAGAAAACATGGCGAAGCCGGTGGCGAAAACCGTCGGGACCATCGCCCCGCCGACGAATCCCTGCAGGACGCGGAAGGCGATCATCGAGTTGATATCCCAGGACAGTCCGCACAGCGCGCTCGATAGCGTGAACAGACCCGCCGACAGGGCGAACAGCCAGCGGGTGGAAAGCGCCTGAGCGAGAAACGCAGAGAACGGGATCATCACCAATTCGGCCATCAGATAACCGGTCTGCACCCAACTGATCTCGTCGGGTCCGGCCGAGAGGCCCGCCTGAACATCGTTGAGGGAGGCGGCCACGATCTGGATATCGATCAGGGCCATGAACTGGCCAAAAGCCATGATCCCGAAAATCAGGAACTTGCGGGCCGTCGGCAGGTCGCCGGGCGCTGGCCCGGGATCGTTGGACGTCTTGTGATCACTCATCGGGCGCCCTCTTGCAAAGCGATGCTCTTTTATATTATGTGTATCATATAATCGGAGATGGCAAGACCGTGCGGTATGATGGCGAACACAAGGCGAGGACCCGGGAACGGGTTCTGAAGGAAGCGGCCAAGGCCATCCGCGCCCAGGGCCCGCACCGGGTCGGCGTGGCCGAGGTGATGGCCAAGGCAGGCCTGACCCATGGCGGGTTCTATGCCCACTTCCCCTCCAAGGACGCACTCGTCGCGGCCTCGATCGGGCAGATGTTCAAGGAAGGCGCGGGGCGCTTTTTGGCCGAAACCGACGGGTTCACTCCGGCCGAAGGCCTAGGCCGCTATGTCGACTTCTATCTCTCGGCCCGGCACCGCGACAGTCGCGGCGCCGGGTGCCCCCTGCCCTATCTGTCCGCCGATATACCGCGGCTGTCGGGAGAGGCGCGGGAAGCCTTCGCCGCCGGTGTCGAGAGCCTGCGAGCCAGGCTCGCCGCCCATCTGGCGCTGATCGGCCGGCCCGATCCGGATGGCGAGGCCGGTTCAATGCTGGCCGAACTGGTCGGCGCCCTGTCGCTGGCGCGGGCCGATGCGGATCCGGTGCGATCCGACGCCATCCTCACCCGGTCGCGGTCGGCGTTGAAAACCCGTTTTGGATTGGAGACTGCCCAATGATTGTCAGTGAAAGGCCCGCGCTGAGCGGCCTCGAGACCCTGCGTTCCCTGCTGCAGGGGCGTGCTCAGGGCGGCATCGGCGCCACGCTGGGATTCAGTCTCGTGGAACTGGAGGAGGGTCGCGTCGTCTTCGCCGCGACGCCCGGACGCAACGTCTACAATCCCATAGGCACGGTGCACGGCGGCTATGCGGCGACGCTGCTCGACTCGGCGTGCGGCTGCGCCGTCCACTCGCGCCTTTCGGCGGGCCAGGGCTACACCACGCTCGAACTCAAGGTCGCCTATCACAAGGCGATGACCAGCGAGACCGGAGAGGTGTTCGCCGAGGGCAGGGTGGTGACCCTGGGGCGCCGCGCGGCGTTCGCCGAGGCGACCCTGAAGGATGCGGCCGGACGGCTCTATGCCTCGGCCACGTCCTCGCTGCTGGTGATCGACCGATGACCGCCGCAGAGCTGCGTGATTTTCCGGTCGCGGCGTCGGCCAGACCCGCCAAACCGCCATCGAAAGCCCCGTTCTCCCGGCGCACCCTGGTCGCGGTCGCCGCCGCGGTCGCCCTGATGGCGGCGGGGGCCCTCTATATCGCCGTTCCAAAAGGCGAAGTCTCCACCGACGCCGCCTATCTGCAGGCCGACAGCGCCCTGATCGCGCCACGCGTGAAGGGGCTGGTTTCCGAGGTGCTGGTCGACCATGACCAGGCGGTGAAGCGGGGTCAGGCCCTGGTGCGTATCGATCCCGAGGAGTTTGACGCGAGGGTCGCGTCGGCCTCCGCCGATCTGGCCGACGCCCAGGCCGCCGTCGGCGCCGCCGAGGCCGCCTTCGTCACCCAGGCCGCCGAGGAGACGCTGGCCGCCGATAAGGTTCGCGTGGCCCGGACCTCCATCCAGTCGGCGGAAGCGCAGGACATCCGCGCCCAGGCGGACCGGCTGCGCTACGAAGCTCTTGTCGCCTCGGGCGCGGTGGCCCGCCGCGACGCCGACCAGTATCGCGCCGCGGCGATCAGCGCCCGGTCCGACGCGGATCACAGTCGCGCCGAACTGATGGTCAGCCAAGGTCAGGCCACCGCCACCGACGCCCGCCGCGTGGCGCTGGACGCCGGACTCGCCCAGGCGCGGGCCAGCGTGGCCAAGGCTCAGGCCGCCCTGGATCTCGCGCGCCAGGACCAGGCGCACACCGTCATCCGCGCGCCGATCGATGGTGTCGTCGGCGACCGGCAGGTCGAGCCGGGAGACTATGTCCAGCCGGGGACCCGGCTTATGCAGCTGGTGCCGATCGACGCACTCTATGTCACCGCCAACTTCAAGGAGACGCAGGTCTCCCGCATGCTCGTGGGCCAGCCGGCATCGATCAGGATCGACGCCGTGCCGGGTGTGTCGTTCAAGGGTCATGTGGCGAGCTTCGCACCCGGTTCGGGCTCGCAATTTTCCCTGCTGCCCTTCGAACCCGGCACGGGAAATTTCACCAAGATCGTTCAGCGCGTGCCGGTGCGCATCGCCATCGAACCAGGGCAGTCGGGATTGAAGCGGCTGCGGCCGGGCCTCTCGACCACCGTCACTGTAAAGCTGACGAACTCCAAAGGTCGTGATTGAAGTCGTTCGACGGCCGGAGACTGGCGCCGCGCAATCGCCACGCCTGCGCAAGCCGCCGACTTTCAGCCTCAGGAGGGGCCTTGCCGATCCAGCTGCCGATTCCGAAGCTCCACATGTCAAGAATTATCGGTGGAAACCCGCCGACATCAGAAAGGGATTTTCGGAAAGCGAGGTCGCCAGATCCCGAGGGCGATGTTGGCGACTGAAACCGCCAGCAGCAACCACAGGGAATTGACCTCGGACGTAAGCAGTCGCGCCAGGCTCGGGGGATCCGGGTTGGCCCCAAGCGCGCCCGCGACGCGTTTCGCCTCCTCCTGGATCGGACCGAGGACCTGCAAGCCGCCTTCCAGTATGAGAATTCCCGTCGCCGCCTTCGCCCAGACCCAACCTGCGTCCTGAAAGGCGGGGTTTGCCGCAATCGCCAGGAGACCTGAGATGACGGTCAGCACCATCGACGGACCGACGATCCAG
Source organism: Caulobacteraceae bacterium (assembly GCA_025352165.1). Lineage (GTDB taxonomy): Bacteria > Pseudomonadota > Alphaproteobacteria > Caulobacterales > Caulobacteraceae > Acaudatibacter. The sequence continues at coordinate 5,880 of JANXTX010000167.1, forward strand.
GCGGCGATATTCGCCATTTCAACCATGATCGGAACATAGCCGGACGTGCTGATGGGCGCGGGCGCCAGGATGACGACAGCCGCCATGGCGCCGATCGCCCCCGTCAGCCCGGCGGCCGCGAGGGTGTGGAGAAATTTCAGAAGGCGTCGCACAGTGTTCTTCGAGGCAGCGTAGATTCGTTGTGGGAGCAGTAGCACAGTCCTGGGGGGGTCTGGTGACAGTGCATTTTACCGCGAGTGCGCTGCGTTGTAGAAAGTTCGTGGTCAGGCAGTTGAGTACGCTCTCACCAGAACTCCCGTTTCCACTTTCCGCGACCTCAGACCAGGCTGCCGCCGCCGTCGACGCGGACGATCTGGCCGATCACGTAGGTGGCTCGCATCAGGTAGAGGTAGGCTTCGGCGGCCTCCTCGACGGAGCCGCCGCGCGGCAACGGCAGGCCGGCGGTGAAGCTTTTGACCATGGCGTCGCCCCAGCCCTGCACCTGCTCGCTCAGGATCAGGCCCAGGCAGACGGCGTTGACGCGGATGGGGGCGAGATCGCGCGCGAGGCCCATGGCCAGGCCCTCGGTGGTGTGGGCCGAGGCGGTGACGAGCGGCGCGCCCGGAATGGGCCGGTGGGCCAGCATGCCGCCGGTCAGGGTGATCGAACCGTCCACGGCGATCTGGCGGACGGCGTGCTTGGCGGCCCGGGCCGCGCCCCAGAAGCGGACCTCCATGCGGTCCTTGCTCGCCTCTACGTCGAGATCGCGGGTCGCGCCGAACATGTGACCCCAGTCACCGGCGGTGAACACCAGATGGTCAAACGCCCCGGCAGCCTCGAAGAAGGCGGCGACCGAGGCCTCGTCCTTCACATCGACGGTCCGTCCGGTGGCGCCCCGGCCGAGCTTTTCGACCGCCGCCTCGACGCGTGGGGCCTGACTGGAGCCGACGATCACCTGTGCGCCGGCCTCCAGCGCCGCCCCGGCCACGGCAAAGCCGACGCCCGACGCGCCGCCGATTACCACTACCCTTGCGTTGTTCAGGCTTGCCATCTCGTAGCTCCTCGAGTGATCGCGAGGAGGTAAGCCTGACCGCGCGCGGTAAAAAGGGGGGAGGCTATACGGGTATGGGGACTACCACGCTGAGGACCGGGCAGTGCGCACGGATGTCGACGCATTCCAGTGGATGGTTCCGCGCCGGCATACTCGCCATCATATATGCGGCTGATAGTCCTGTTGAGCGGGGCTGCAATCCATACCAAGTGATTTACCATGTGTCCGTGCGCCATGAAGGACAGAGGAGGCCGCGATGAAATCGGTCATGGGTATGTTGCCGATCGTGTTCGCCCTTGGCGCTCAGGCAGCGAGCGCCGCGACGGCCAATGTGACCGTCGAACGCCAGTCACCGTCGATCGCGGTGACCGATCAGATACTCGGCATGAACCTTGCCAACTGGTTCGACCCTACCCAGGCAGGCGTGGCCGCCGCGCTGAAAACCGGCGGCATCACCGCGTTGCGCTGGCCAGGCGGATCGGCGTCCGACACGTTTCACTGGCAGACCAATCATGAATGCAACGGCGGCTGGGCGGACCCCAAGGCCACTTTCGACAAATTCTATGCCGGTCTCGTCACGCCGAACGCCCTCGATGTAGCGGTGACCGTCAACTATGGCTCAAATTTAACCTGCACAGGCGGCGGCGACCCGGCCGAAGCGGCGGCATGGGTCGGCTATGCCTTGACCCACGGCGACAAGGTCAGCCACTGGACGGTGGGCAATGAGGTATTCGGCTATTGGGAGTACGATCTGCATACGCCGCGGCATGATGCGACGACCTACGCCAATGCCGTGGCGAGCGGCTACTACCCGCAAATAAAGACGGCCAATCCGGCCGCGCTGGTTGGGGTCGTCGTACAGCCGGGCTGGACGCCGGAGTGGGACCCGATCGTCCTGTCGAAGGCGAAGTATGATTTCGTCGAGTATCACTACTATGCCCAGGGGCAAAGATCGGAGAGCGACAGCTATCTGGTCGGCTCCGCGGCGCAGGACCTCGCGACGCAGATCGCGGCGATAAAGGCGGAACTTGCCGCGGCGGGCCACGCCGAAACGCCGATCTATGTGGGGGAACTGGGGTCGGTCAGCAGCAACCCCGGCAAGCAGACCACGTCGATCACCCAGGCGCTGTTCGCGGGACAGGCGCTGGGCGAGCTGATGAACGCGGGCGTTGCGCGCGCCACCTGGTGGATGGGTTTCGGCGGCTGTTCGGACGCCTCCAGCGGCAATTTCAGCCCGGCGCTCTATGGTTGGCAGACATTCGGCGGCTACATGGTGTTTTCCGACGGGACGCCGGAATACGGCTGCACCAGCGCGCCGGTGACGCCGCTTGGCACGCCGCTGCCAACCGCGCGCGCGTTCGAGATGTTTTCCAACGTCGCGCGCAACGGCGAAAATGTGCTGCCCCTCACCAACACCGGAGACGCTTCGGTGCGGGCCTATGCGGCGACCCATGGCGCCGGAACCGCCGTGGTGCTGTTCAATCTCAGCGAGGTCAAGACCCTGTCGGTCAAGCTCACCATTACGGGGATAACAAGCGCCTCTGACGTCAGCATGACCACCTATAACAAGGCGATCTACGATCGCTCCATGTCCGGCGTGTGGGCCGCACCCCTCACGCTGGACCGTGGCGCACGGTCCCTGCCGATGGTGGTCTACCTGAAACCATGGAGCATGAACGTCGTCATTGTGACGCCTTGAGGGCATCGGGTAGCAAAACAGGCGGGGGCGGGACGCCCCGGTGAAAGGGTGGCCGAGGCCCCTGTCCTCAGACCTTGGTGAAACGCAGGGTCATGCGGTCGCTTTCGCCGATGGCGACATATTTGGCTGCGTCGTAGTCGGGCGGGGTGGGTTGGCCCTTGGCGTGGTTACGCAGGGTGGGCGGCAGCGTCCAGACGCCGAAGGGGTGGTCCTTGGTGTCCTTGGGGTTGGCGTTGATTTCGGATGACGCGGCCAGTTTGAAGCCGGCCTTTTCGACGGCGGCGGTGAGGAAGGCGGTCGAGACATAACCGTCGTGTGCGTCGGCGACCATCGGGCGGGGATCGGCGCGGTGTTCCTCGACAGCGAGGATGCCGCCGGGCTTCAGCGCGGCATGGAAATCGGCGAGCGCCTTTTGGAGAAAGCCGGGCGTCCACATCCAGTCGTGGATGTTGCGGGCGGTGAGCAGCCAGTCCACCGAGCCCGTCGCGGCGAGCGGCGCCGAGGTCTGCCCAAAGCTGACGGTCTCGACCGTTCCCCAGACGGCCGGATCGGCGTATCGCGCCTTGAACACGGCGGCGTCGCCGCCAAACGCGCCAATGTAGCGGCCATGCGTCGCCCTCAGATAGGGCGCGAGAATCTCCGTCCAGTAGCCGCCGGAGGGGTCGATCTCGACCACGGTCATGCCGGGGGCGAGGCCCCAGAACGCCAGGCTCTGGGCGGGATGACGGTAGGGATCGCGGGCGCGGTTCTTGTCGGTGCGCTGGGCGCCGGCAACTGCAGAGGCGGGGGCGGCCGGCGGCTCGGCGCTAACCGCGGCCGAGCCCATGCCGACGGCGGCGAGAGCGGATGTGGCGAGGGCGAACTGGCGGCGATCCATCGTGGCAGTCTCCGGCTGGCGTGAGATCAAAGGTGGGCTTTTGAGGTGGCGGGCGCAACCCGTGGCGAAGCGATCAGCCCGCGTGGGCGATGGCGCAGTCGTGGTCCTGCAGCTCCTCGCCCGAGGCGAAGTCGCCGTGGGCGGGGTCGGCGCGGCCGGCGAGCAGAATGAAGCCCGGTGCACCCCCCTCGAACGTCGCGCCGGTCAGCACCAGGGTCCAGGCGGCCATGTCTTTGGCTGCTCCGGGCAAGCCGTCGGCGAGGACCTGGAAGGGGTCGGCGGCCTGCGCGTCGCCATCCAGGCGAATGGCGTAGTAAGCGTGCCCCTCCAGAGTGATCGGCGCATGGGACCAATGGAGGCCGACGCGGGGCGCCTCGGCGGCGAGGGCCGCAACGGTGTGCGGCGTCAGGCAGTCGACATGCAGGTGCAGCAGATCCTGCGAGCGGCCGTAGGCCGAGTTGACGGAGACGGCCATGTCCTGGCGCGGCATGGGCTTGCCGATCAGGGCCTCGACATAGGTGCGGGCGCGCCAAGCGTCCGCGAAATAGTCCGGTGCGTTCGGCGCCAGGACGCGTGGATCCTCGATGCCGGTAATGTCGAGGGTCGGCATCACCAGGTACTGCTCGGCGCCATGCTTGTCCTTCAGCACCGCGTAGCCGCGGTCCACCCCCTGAGCCAGGGAAACCGCGATGCAGGGTGCGGGCCGGCCGTTGGTCTGCTGGTCGGGCAGGCAAAGGTCATGGACGATGTGCCAGAGCACCCCGCCGTTGGGGTGGAGGGGCGGCGGTGGGAGCAGGTTAATCTGGGGGGCTGAACAGGCGGCTGCGAGAAGGGCCAGGCCCACGGCCAGGCCAGATCGGAAGCTCAAGCGGTGGCGCAAAGGGGCGGGGTACAGGGGCACATTACGCATTTCGTTCACTCTTCCGCGCAACCACTGATGTGGGCGCAACAGAGTATTGTGTCCCCCCGCATCCGAAAAGCCCGCCGCCACGAGAACACGTGGCTGCGCTCAATCGGGAAAGGACTGAAGGTCGGAATCGACCCAGCGGCGGCGGGCCAGGAGTGAGAACAGCCCTCGTGAAGCGGGAGGGACGGCGGCTGACCATCGAGAAACGCCCGCGCCACGGCGATCGACGCCTGGGTGATCGTTTCGCGATAACCCGTGTCATCTGTGTTGGCGACGCCGGTGGCCTCGTTGTAGCGCCTGATGATGGCCGGCATGTCGGCTTCAGCGGCGCCCGGTGGCCAATGGCGGACCATCCAGAGCGCAACCGCAAAATGGGCCGCATGAGTCCATTGCGATTTCGGGCACGTGGCGTCGATCACGCCCAGCGCCAGGCGTTCGATCCGATCATCGTCGAGAAAACATCGGGTCATTGAAGGCTCCGTAGGGACGGGCCCGCGCGGCTAAGAAAAACCCCGCCGGACGGGCGGGGCTGGTGGGGGATCATCGCAGCGACTGAGACCGTGTGGTTCAGTGCTCCGCCTGATGCGCACGCGCCAACGCCGCCGGGGACGGGCGTTGCCGCTGTCGCGCGATGCGGGTTGCGAGGACCATGTCCGCTGGTAGTTGCCGAATGATCAAGCTGTCAAGGATGACCGGGGCTGCAATGAGCCGGCAGGATGCCGGCGCTACGAGGGGTCAGGCCAGGCTGGGGTCTGGGCGGGGGGCCAGAGGGACGGAGACGCGGGGGCCGGTGGGGGCCTTGTTTTCCGGCTCGTCCCGGTTGGGTTTGACGCCTTTCAGGGCGTTGACGATTTCGTCGCCCGACAGGGTTTCATACTCCAGGAGGCTCTTGGCCACCGTATGCAGGTCGTCCAGGCGCTCGGTGAGGATGCGGCGGGCTTCATCGAGGCCGCCCTGCACCAGACGGCGGACCTCGAAGTCGATCTTCTGGGCAGTGTCCTCCGAGACGTTCTGGGTGCGCGCGACGGAGTGACCGAGGAAGACTTCCTCCTGGTTATCGCCGTAGGAGACCGTGCCGAGCGTCTCCGAATAACCCCAGCGTGTGACCATGTTGCGGGCCAGACCGGTGGCGGCCTGGATGTCGCTGGAGGCGCCGGAAGTGATCTTGTCCTTGCCGAAGATCAGCTCCTCCGCCACGCGCCCGCCCATCATGATCGCTAGGCGCGAGGTCATCTGCTCGAAGTTCATCGAATAGCGGTCGCCCTCGGGCAGCTGCATGACCATGCCCAGCGCTAGGCCGCGCGGGATGATGGTCGCCTTATGCACCGGATCGGCTGACGGCACCGACAGCGCGACCAGGGCGTGGCCGCCCTCGTGATAGGCGGTGCAGCGCTTTTCCTCATCGCTCATGACCATGGACTTGCGCTCGGCGCCCATCATCACCTTGTCCTTGGCGTCCTCGAAATCGCGCTGCATGACCATGCGGCGATTGCGGCGGGCGGCCATCAGGGCCGCCTCGTTGACGAGGTTGGCGAGGTCGGCGCCGGAGAAGCCGGGGGTGCCGCGGGCGATGATCTTCACATCGACATCGGAAGCCAGCGGGACATTGCGCATGTGGACGCGGAGAATCTTCTCGCGGCCGCCGACATCGGGATTGGGCACCACCACCTGACGGTCGAAACGGCCGGGACGCAGCAGCGCGGGGTCGAGCACGTCGGGACGGTTGGTCGAGGCGATGACGATGATGCTCTCGTTCGGATCGAAGCCGTCCATCTCGACTAGCAGCTGGTTGAGGGTCTGCTCACGCTCATCGTTGCCGCCGCCGAGGCCGGCGCCGCGATGGCGGCCGACCGCGTCGATCTCGTCGATGAAGATGATGCAGGGGGCGTTCTTTTTCGCCTGCTCGAACATGTCGCGCACACGGCTGGCGCCGACGCCGACGAACATCTCAACAAAGTCAGAGCCTGAAATGTAGAAGAACGGCACGCCCGCCTCGCCGGCCACGGCGCGGCCGAGAAGGGTCTTGCCGGTGCCTGGAGGTCCGATCATCAGCGCGCCCTTGGGGATCTTGCCGCCCAGGCGCTGGAACTTGGCCGGGTCCTTGAGGAAATCGACGATCTCGGTGAGGTCTTCCTTGGCCTCGTCGACGCCGGCGACATCGTCGAAGGTTATGCGGTTCTTGTTCTCGGTGAGCAGCCGGGCCTTGGATTTGCCGAAGCCCATCGCCCCGCGCGCGCCGCCCTGCATCTGGCGCATGAAAAACACCCAGACGGCGATGACGACGACGATCGGCAGCAGGTTGATGAGGATCGTCGGCAGCAGGCCGGCGCCGGGCGGCTCGAAGGCGATGGTCGCGCCGTGCGCTTCCAGGCGCTTTTCGAGATCGGAGGTATCCTCTGGGCCGGTGGTGTTGAAGATGTGGCCAGAACGGTCCTGCGCCTCGATCGCCACCCCGTGGATTTTCGCCACGCGAATGTCGCCGCTGTCGACCCGGCCGAGCAGCTCGGAATAGGCGACCGTCGTGGAGGCGCCGCCATGCATGCCGCCGTTGGTCATCATCGTGTAGACGGCGATCAGGGCGATGACGATCACGCCCCAGATGGCCAGGTTACGCAGGTTCATTCGCGCGCCTCGTCGGATCCAGGAAACAGGATTTAGGGTGTCCGAGGTGATTTTGCCATGAGTCCGAGTGACGCGATGTTTTGTGGGGGTGTGGCGCGGCGCCGGAGGCGGGTGCACTGTCACAATAATTTGTCGCTTCAACTGCATCAGAAGGGCTTGGAGGCGGCGAGAAAAGCCGATCTATAGTTGTATGGTGGACGCCGGCTTGAGCCAGCAGGCGTGATGAGCCGAGGTATGGGTGAGATGAGCAAGAGCAAATGGGTCGGCCGTGGTGGCGACTGGGGAACGGCGGCCCACTGGTCGAACGGCGTACCCGATAGCGCGAGCGTCACTGCAAAACTCAGTGGCGCCAAGCATTTCACCGTCACGATAGGCGCGGGCGGATCCTTCACTGTCGGAGGCGTCTCGATCAGCGACCCCGCCGCGACGCTGGCTCTGGCCGGAACGCTGACATTGAGCGGAGACCTGTCGCTCGGCGCGGCGACGCTGGACCTCAAAACGGGCGGCGAACTTGTCGGCGGTACGATCGTGACGGGCACAGGCGTCGTGCTCGCCGATGGTGGAACACTGGATGGATGCACGGTCGTCGGCCCCCTGAACCTCGGCGGCGCCAGGCCGGACCTGTTGATTGCGGGCGGACTGAAGATCGGCGCGGCCGACGGCGGGGCCGGGCAGATCGGTCTCGGCAGCCATGGCGGCACGATTGTCTTCGAGGGTTCGCAAGCCTTCAACAACGCGACGATCAGCAGTGAGGCGGGCTATGCCAACACGATACAGGCCAACGGCACGCTGACGCTGGGCGCCAAGGCCCAGATCAGCGTGGCGAGCTCGAGAGCCACGATCAGCGGCGTCGACATCGTGAACACCGGGACCATCGGCGCCAGCGGTTCCGAGGCCGGCATTTCCCTGAAGGTGGACACGTTCGTCAACAAGGGCGCGATCAACGTGGCCGGCTATTTCAGCAACGTCTATGTGGGCGGGGCCACGTTCACCAACCATGGACAGATCGACGTCTCGGGCTCCGGCAGCCATTTCAACAGTTACGCCGGCGAGTTCCTCAACGCCGCCGACGGCTCGATGACCGTCGCCTCCGGCGGGACGATTGCGATGGGCGATTATGTGAAAGGCCTGATAAACGACCGCTTCAACAATGCCGGAACCATCAAGGTCGACACCGGCGCCACGCTGATCATGAACGGCAATTTCAACTCCAGGCAGATCGGTACGGTGGTCAATCACGGCGTCGTGCAGCTGAAGGGAAATATCGACAATTCGCAGGAAACACTGACGCTTGGGGCGGGTGGACTGGGCGGCGATGTGTTCCTCTATGCAACCATCCAAGGTGGAACCGTGGTGAACAATTCGGCGAGCCTCGACCTGCAGGGCGCGCTTGATAATGTCGACTGGCGGGGCACGCTGGACCTTCTCAGCTATGCCAATCTGGCGATCGTAAATGGCGGGACATTCACCGGGTCAAACGGGACCGGACCCGGGACGATCCTGGTCGAGGGCGAGCTTTCCAGCCTGATCCTGGCCGGCAACGAGACCATCGACAACGCAACGATCTACCTGGGCAGTTCGAGCAAATACGGCCTGTTCAACGATTCCATCCTGATCGCGGCGACCAAGGCGGCAACCCCGACAACCGTGACGCTGGGTGTCGACCTGAGGATCGACGCCAATGTCGCCGGATCAAAGTCGCTGATATTCCCCAATGAGTACAATGGCCTGATCACGATCGTGAACGACGGCACGATCGAGGCCGGCGCCCAGGACGGCCAGCTGCAGGTGACCGTGGGCGCCTTCGTCAACCATGGCGATATCGCCGTCAGCAACGGCGACTACGCCAACTTTCAGTTCGTCAGCAAATTTACAAACACCGGAACCATTACGGTGACGGGCGGCTCGTCGTTCTCGTTCAACGGCAGCGTCAAGAGCGGGAACATCGATGTCGCGGCCGGGAGCTCGATCGGCATCGATGGCGCCTTCACCCTGGCCTCGCTCGGCGGCATCCAGAACCACGGCACGGTGATCATCGGTGGAACCCTGAACAATATCGGCAGGACCATCACGATGGGAACCGGACCATTGTTCGGCGGTGAACTGACGGTATTCCAGTCCGGCGGCTCCCTCGACGCCAACGGCTCCATACACGGCGGCACGCTGGTGCTCGGCGGCGGCGCGGTCGAGTGGGCGGGTGGCGGCCTGAACGGCGTGCAGGTTCAGGGAACCCTCGATCTTAGCTCGGCCGGTGAAGGCGTCTCGCTGAGCGGGGTCACCTTGACCGGCGCCGGCGGCGTCGGACCTGGGGCGATCAACCTGACAGGCGCGAACGCGACACTGGATTTTGACGGGAAACAGAGCCTGGACAATGCCACGATCACCGTCGGCAACAGCGGTGGAACGAACGGGATCGTGCTGGTCTCGAGTGTGAGCCAGACGGTGACCCTCGGCGCGGGCGTGACGATCGACGCGAGCGTGACCGGCTCGCAGGTGATAATCCGATACCTCAATTTCGTCTCGACCGTGGATCTGGTCGACAACGGTGTGATCAACGCCGGCGCATCGGGCGGGTCGCTTTTCATGCAGGTCCCGACCTTCACCAACAACGGTGTGCTGGCGATCAGCAACGGGGATGCCGTCTCCATCAACGGGACGGTCAACGGGACCGGCACGATCAGCCTCAGCGACGCCAGCCTGAGCCTCGGCGTCGTCGCGGCCGGCCAGACGCTGACATTTGGCGACGGGGCCGGGTCGCTGACGCTGAGCAACGCCAGCGGATTTGGCGGAACCATCGCTGGACTGCAGGCCGGCGACCGCATCGATCTGACCTTCGTCAAGGCGACTTCCCTGACGCTGTCGGGGACCGACCAGCTGATCGTCATGAACGGCGCCACGACGGTGGCGACGCTGCAGCTGGAGGGAACCTATCAGGCCAGCCAGTTCAAGCTGACCGGAGACAAGGCGGGCGGTTCACTGATCACGGTGCATGCCGCCGCGATGACCCAGGCGATGGCCTCGTTGGGCGCCGGTGAGAACCCGGGCCAATCGCCGACGGCCGATCCGGCGTCCCGAATAACTCCGGTGCTTTTTCACGGCGGGTGACAGCTTCAGGCGGAGAGGTAGCTGCCGCCGGTGACGAAGACAACCTGGCCCTGGATCATCGCGGCGGAGGGGCTGGCGAGATACTCGATCAGGCTGCAGTAGTCGTCGTCGACCACATTGCGGCCGCTGGGATTGGCGGCGGCGGCGGCCAGCATGATCTCCGGCGTGCGCTCGCCGTAGACCTGACGCAGAGCCTCGGTATCCACGGCGCTGGGCGCGACGCAGTTGGCCCGCACACCCAGGGGGGCGAGCTCGACCGCCAGATAGCGCACCAGACTTTCAGCCAGGGACTTGGCCACGCCGACGGCGGCATAGTTGGGCAGCGGGGTGCGGGAGCCCCGACTGGAGAGAAAGAACACCGTACTGCCGCGCCGAAACAGGGGCCTGGCCGCCTGCACCAGATAGAGCAGCGCCGTGCCATTGAGGGTCAGCGCCTGAGTGAACGCATCCGGTTCGACGGTCAGCAAGGGCTCGGCGATCACCTTGACCGCACAGTGCACCAGCTGGTCGAGGTTGTCGGTGCGGGCGGCGACCTGCTCGAGGACCTCGCGGGCGCCCCGCGGCGTTCCCACGTCGGCGCGGATCAGGTGACAACGCGCGCCGGTCGCGGTGATGGCATCGGCGGCAAGCGCGGCGGAGGCCTCGTCGGCGCGGAAATTGAGGAATACGTCCGTGTCCGGTTTTGCGAAACGGCGGGCGATGGCGAGGCCGATGCCCTTGGTTCCGCCGGTGACGAGAATGGCCATGGTCGCGCCCTGCCCTAGCCGTCCTCGCCCATCGAGGCGGTCAGGGTGACGCCGAAGCGCGCGACCATGCTGCCGCCATCCTCGCGAAGGGCGAGCCACTCGGGGGCCTGGGTATCGCGCTCGAATGCCTCGCGGTCGGGCCAGATCATCACCGCAACGCGATGCCAGGCGGGGGGCGAGCCCTCCAGGCCATCGTTGATGCGTATGGTTTCGAGAGCCGTAAGGTTGGGCAGGGCGCGGGCCTTTGGCGCGTGCGAGGCGTGATAGGCGGCCTCGAAGGCATCGACATCTTCCGGCCTGGGCGCGGACCACAGAGCGACGAGCTTGAACATGGTGTTTCCTCGGATTGTCGTGGTTTTTTGCGAGGATAACGGGACGCATGTCGCGTGTCGCCCCCTTCGGCGCTTCCGCCTTCGACGCGGTGCTCAGGCGCGGGCGAACAGGCGGGAGCGCAGGAGGGGGGCGAGGTCGCGGCGGTCGATGCCGCGCTGGGCCTGGCGGGGCGAGAATGCGTAGGCGAGGCCGGTGACCGGGCCGCGTACGGTGATCGCCTCGCCGCCCAGGTAGCGGATCGCGGCGCGGGTGGACGTGGTCGACGCGGGCCGTGTCGCGGGCGCGCGGGCGGTCGGATCGGAAGCCAGCGCCTCCCGGCGGCGGTTACAGCAGGCCATTGTCTATCTCCTGTGGCTGGATGTGGATTGGCGTGGGCAGGAAGAGTTCGAGCAGGTATGCGGCGCCGGCGACCGCCAACCAGATGACGATCAATTTCGGCAATTCCGGGATGCGCCCGCCGACGAACCAGGCGAATGGCGCGGCGACCCAGAGGCCGGCGCAACCGAAGCAGTCCATCATCTGGCCGATGATGGACTGCCCCAGCCTACTACGGACCCAGGCAATTACGCCGCCGGGTCCGTCCTCGGCGACCAGCAGGTGAGCAACCCGCCAGGCCGCGAGGATGGCGAGAGCGAACCTGGCCCAGAAGTCAGGCCCGCCCATCGCATTCACCTCCACCGGTGACCGTGAACGCCCCGCCCCTAGCTCGCCGCCGCCAGGGCGAACGCGCGAACAAAGGAGGCGTCATAGGCGGTGATCGAGTCGCCCCAGCCGGTGGTGGCCGTTGCGTAGACGTTGAGCACCTCGGCGAACGCGCCGTTGACGCAGGTCCCCAGAAGGTCCCCAACAGTCAGGCCGTTCGAAGTGAAATCCCCTGTGTCGGCGGGCGCGACGTAGACGCCGGCTGTGGTATTCCAGACGTAGCCGAAGGCGTCGTAGCCGACATCGGTGATGCCGCGGATCAGCGAGAAGTCGAAGGTCGCGAAGCCGTTTAGCTGGGTTGCCTCGAAGTCGATGCTGATCGGATTGGCCGTGCTCGAGTAGTTGAGGAAGCCGCAGTTATCGACCACGCCGCCGCCGCTGATGGCGGGCGCATCGATGCTGGCGCCGCAGCGGTTGTTATCGATGTGCAGGTTGAAGATGAAGCCGCCGTCGACATCCAGCTCTCCCGGCTCCGCCGCCCGGGCGGTGATGTCGCCGCTGGCATCGACATTGCAGGGGAGGATGAAGCTGAAGGTTGACGCCCCCGGCATGACCGGATTGGCGTTGGCGTCGAAGACTTCCAGCTTGATCTGATAGACGCCGGCCGCGGTCGCCGCGCCGCCGGGCAGCGAGGTGGTGTCAAGATAGCCGGAATAGATGTCGTCGAAGAGATCGTCGGTCGGCCAGTAGGTAACGGTGCCGGCCGGATCGGTCGCCAGCGGCGCGGGCGCGGTCAGCGGCTTGAACTTGTAAAGGCAGGGCACACCCGCGACGGTCAGCGGTCCCATCACATCGACCGGGAAGGTCGGCAGGGCCGGCGGGGTTTCCTTTACGTAGTGCCGCACGACGGTGTCGCTCATATAGAACCAGTTGCTGGTTCCCAGCTTGCGATACGACCAGCGGTAATAGGTCATGCCCGGATTGGGGATCGAGATCGACGCGCCGCTCCGGAAGCCGAGATAGCCGCCGAACGGGGCTCCAACCACCGAGCCGTAGTCGGTCAGGCCGTCAGGCTGCAGCCAGCCGACAGGCGGCGAGCTGAGGCACCCCATCGACGGCGGGCCGGAGGGCGAGCCCCACACCCAGGTCCCGCCGACGGCGGTGACCAGCACCCAGTTGTCCGCGCCCGGAGGCGGATTGACGGTCGTGGGCGAGTTGCAGGGGATCGCCGCCGGATCGGTGACATTGAGTGTGACGCTCGTGCCGCAGGCGTAGTTCCAGTAGGTGCCGCAGCGCAGCCACGGCTCATAGATGGACACCCAGTTGGAACCCTGCAGTTGCTGAGCGCTGAAGTAGAGGTTCGGGGTGGGGCCGCAGCAGGGATACCAGACGGTGGCGTAGAAGTTGCCGTTGTCGTCGGTGGGGACGGTCTCGAAGCAGTCGACATACAGCCACGGCTCCAGCCAGTCCCACAGGCAGAGCCAGTCGATGTAGATGGGGTAGAGATCGATCAGGCGACTGGCGATCTCGGCGGTCGAGGCGCTTCGCGCCAGGGCGCTGACGTGACCAAACGTCATGGCGTCGAGCGTTGGCGCGACCGGATTGGAGAGCACCAGCGACCGCGTGGCCGTCGTGCGTGAACGCGTGGCGGGCGAGGATCCGGGCGGACGCAGTTGCGGGATGGCGGCTGCGCTGGCCGGCTGGCGCTGCAACGCCAGGGCGGAGACCTGCGCCACGCCCGCCTCGACCGGACCAGGCGAGGGAAGCGGATTGAGAACCACCGCGACGACCTCGTCACGCAGACGGGTCAGGATCGGCTCGGGCAGCAACGGTATGATCCGCTCCCACGGCCAGACTTCGCAGATGGTCACCTGCGAGTTGCACACCGGCAGTTGCACGGAGGACCCGTCCGGCCGGGTGACGGTGGTGACCAGCTTGCCGCTCACCTGACATTCGCAGAAAAACCAGCAGCGCCAGATCGGCTCGGGGATCGGGAAGTGGATCGGACCCAGATCGGGACCGATGCGCTGGCGAACCTCATGCGCTCCCAGCCGGGTCAGGGAGGCGATGGTCGGCTTGCCCGAGGCGCGCACCGGGGGGCCGATGAAGATCCGCGCGGTCTGGTGGGCGATCCGCGCCGGCAGGGCGAGACCAGCCCGACGCCCGTCGATCACCTCCCTGGCGATGAAGCCGCCGTTGATGTCGAATACGTAGGCGACGCTGTCCGGCAGCACCTCCTCCGATTTCGCCCCGCCAAAGGCGAGAGTGAGTATCAACTCAAAGTTCTGATAGTTTCCAGATGTCGACATTGTTTCGCTCCACCAGATCGAAGGGTTCGATTGCTGGCGGGCAGATGAAATCGTTTACTTTGAGGGTCAATATAGCGGCCGGTCCCGCAAGTTGATTTGACGTTTTATTGACGGCTCATTGACGGGCTGATGATGGATTGACGGAAAGGGCGGCCTCGTTTGCGATCGCGCCACATGCGGCGAGGAAGCGGTCGCGGACGAGGCAGGTGATGGTTGCGGCTGAGGGCGCGTTGCCCGGCGGGAGAGGATCGATCGACGGGAGGGTGATACGGGTGCGGGGTGGGCAAGGGGCGACGGTGAGATTGGGGTGGTGGGCGGTGATCTCGTAGCGGCCATCCCAGACGGTGGGCTCGCCGGGGACAAGGGGCTGTGGCTGGAGGCCCGCGCGGATCAGCTCACCGGGTTCGCGGGTGATGCGCAGGCGCTGGCCGTCGCTGACAATGCGGGCGCCGGCGAGGGTCGCGGTGAAGGGTTCGGGACGCAGCAGGCGTTCGAGGTGGTCGCGTCGCGGCGGTCGGCTGGTCCCGGCGGCGCATAGCAGGGCCTGGCCGAGCAGCGGGAAAGCCTCGCGCTCGAGGATGATCTCGCCGTCGTCGGTAACCGTTGTGTGGGCTAGCATCGGGGCGAGGTCGGACGCCGGCTGTTCGGGACCGGGAGCCTCGCCCTGCTCTATGGCGAGGCGGGCGCGGACGCGGGGGTGGCGGGCGTCGAGATTGGCAGGGTCGTCGATCCAGGTCTCGCCGGCCTGACGCAGGCGCTCGCGGATCCGCGAGCGGCGAAGACCGAGCAGCGGCCGGAGCAGGAAGAGGCCCCTGCCCCGCGGCCACAGCGGCGAAGGCGACCACTCGCGAGGCTCCGGCGCCGGGACGCCCGCGGCACGCATCAGGCGTGCCTCGAGACGATCGTCGGCGGTATGGCCCATCAGGATGACGCGGGCGCCGGCCGCTCGCGCGGCGTCGGCGAGCAGCGCGTGACGGGCCTGGCGGGCAGCGGCGGGGATGCCGGTGCTGGGCTTGTCCCCCTCCCACGCCAAAGCGAGATGTTCCACGCCCAACCGGCCGGCTCGCTCGGCGCACCAGGCGGACCAATCGGCTCCGGCGGCCTGCAGGCGGTGGTCGACGGTGACGGCTATGACACGGCGTCCCGTCCGCCGAGCCCAGAGATGGGTTGTCAGAAGCAGGGCGAGGGAGTCGCCGCCGCCGGAGAAGGCGACGATCAGCGGGGCGTCGGAGGCGGGGTCCAGCCGGCGACCCAGGATATCCAACTCATCCACACTGCGCCTGGACGCGGACCTCGGCGGCGCGGGTCTTCAAACTCGGCGACGCCGCGGGATAGCGGCGGGCGAGCGCGCCCAGCGCCTGGCAGGCGTCGGCGGGCTTGCCGAGGCCATAGAGCGCGCGGGAAAGGTCGAGCACCGCCTCGGGGGCCCAGCGGGTCTGCGGCCAGCCGCGGATGGCGCCGATATCGGCGGTGGCCGCGTCGGCATAGGCGGTGCGTCCCAGCAGCAGATGGCCGAGGTAGTAGCCGGCCTCGGGCGCCTTGGGCTGGTCGCCGAAGCGGGCGAGGTAGTCCTTGAAGCCGGCCTCGGCGGCGGCGGTGTCGCCGGCGTCATAGCTGTCCTTGGCCGCGGCGTAGGCGGCGACCGGATCGGCGGGCGGCGGCAGCGAGGCGACGGGTGGGGGAGGCGGCGGGGTCAGCGCCTTCACCGCCTGATCGAGGGCGAGGATCTGCTGCCTGAGAGTCTGGTTGTCGCTGCGCAGTTCGCCGTTTTCCTGGCGGCCCTGGTCGAGGTCGTGGCGGATGACCTCGATCTCGCCGTTGAGCCGCGCCAGGGTGCGGTCGAGGTCGTTGAGGCGGTCGGTGAGGCCGTTGATCTGCGCGTCGGTCTGCGCCGGCTGGACGACCACCGGCTGGCCGGTTTCACGGCCCTGGAAGACGATGGCGCGGATCTCCTTCATCGCCTTTTCCATGCGGTCAAGACGCGCGGCGGAGCGCTCGTCCAGCGGCTGGTCGAGGGGAACCTGGGCGAAGGCCGGCGCCGCGAGAGTGAGGGCCAGGGTCAGGGGTAGGAGGTAGCGGGTCGAATTCATTGATTCACTCGGTCAGTTCGCACGCGGCCCATGCCCCCTCCCCCGCTTCGCGGAAGAGGATCTATCGAGCGCCTTCGGTGATCGCGGTGTGGGCGTTGCGGTTGTGGGCCTGGGCGGGGTCGCCGCCGCTGGTGTCGAGCAGGCGTTCCTTGCCGAACGAGACCGTGTCAATGCGGGCGAGCGGGATGCCGTGGCTGGCGAGGTACTGCTTCACCGAGTTGGCGCGGCGGGCGCCGAGGGCGAAGTTGTATTCGCGGGTGCCGAGCTCATCGCAGTTGCCCTCGATACGGACGCGGACGTTTGGATATTGGCGCAGCCAGGCCGCCTGTGCGTCGAGCAGCGGACGGGCGTCGTTGCGGACATCATACTTGTCGAAGTCGAAGTAGACGCGGTCGCCGACGTTGACGACGAAATCCCGCACCGAGCCGGGGATCGGGCCCGACGGCATCTGCTCCGTGACCGGGGCCGGAGCAGGCGCCGCGGTAGGCGCGGCTTCCTGTTGTTGCTGCGGTGGCGGCGGCTGCTGGGTGGGCGCGGGTCCCATCGGCTTGGGCGTCGATGCGCAGGCCGCCAGCGAAGCGAGGGCGAGGACGGTCAAAGTCGACCGGACGGCGATACGCACTGGAAATCTCATAACCAACTCCTTCATCGTAGCGGGCTTACAGTTCCGGCTGTGTTTATAGGTCGGTTGCAGTGGTTTCGCCTATAGAGACATTGCCTTGATCGACGCGAATTGTGGCGCCAGCACGACCTTAGTGCAGCAGCGGTGACCAGGCTGCGTCACTGGCGGCCAGCGGATAGGGGGCGGGCTGGGTGATGCGGCCGGAGACGTCGACGGTCCACAGGTGGGCGCCGCTGGTTTCGCGGGAGAACATGATCACCCGACTGTTGGGCGCCCAGGTCGGACCTTCGTCGAGCGTGCTGCTGGTCAGGATGCGCTCGCCCGAGCCGTCGGGAGCCATGATGCCGATGTGGAAGCCCGCGCCCTCCTGCTTGGTGAAGGCGATCAGCTTGCCGTCTGGCGACCAGACCGGGGTCGTGTAGCGACCGGAGCCGAACGAGACGCGATGCACGCCCGAGCCGTCGGCATTCATCACATAGATCTGCGGCGAGCCGCCGCGATCGGAGTTGAAGACGATCTGGCCGCCGTCGGGCGAGAACGACGGCGAAGTGTCGATCGAGGGGTCGGTGGTCAGGCGACTCATCGCGTGGCTGGCGAGGTCCATCACCCAGATGTCGGAGTTGCCGTCTTTCTCCGCGGAGAACGCCACCTTGCGGCCATCGGGCGAGAAGCGCGGCGCGAACACCATGCCGGGGAAATGGCCGACGGTTTCCTGGCGGGTGCTCTCGATGTTGAGCAGGTAGACGTTTGAGCCGGTCGGACGCAGCGCCATGTAGGTGATCTCCTGGCTGTTCTCCGAGAAGCGCGGCGTGAACACCATGTAGGAGCCGTCGGTCAGATAGCTGGGGTTGGCGCCGTCCTGATCCATGATGGCGAGGCGGCGGACGCGTCGCCCGCGCGCACCGCTCTCGGCGACGAAGACGATGCGGGTATCGAAATAGCCGGACGCGCCGGTAAGCTTTTCATAGACCGCGTCGGCGATCTTATGGGCCACGCGACGCCAGTTCTCGTTGGTGGAACTGAACTGCAGGCCGAGCAGCTGTTCGCCGGCATAGGTATCCCACAGGCGGAAGTTGGCGCTGAGGCGGCCATCGGCGTCGCTGACCACCTGGCCGGTGAGCAGGGCCTGGGCGCTGATCGACTTCCAGTCGTCGAAGCTGGGCTGCACGTTCACATCGCCCGGCGTGGCCTTGAACGTGGCCGGGTCGAGCGGCCGGAACAGGCCCGAACGCTCCAGGTCCGCGCTGACCACCTGGGCGATCTGCCCACCGACGGCCGGGCCGTTGAAGGCGGGGACGGCGATCGGCAAAGGCTGGGTCGCGCCCTGGTCGACGTTGATGACGATGGCGGCGGCGGCGGGGGTGGTGAGGAGGGCAAGGGTGAATAGTGGGGCAAGGAAAAGCTGAATGGAGGTTGGCCACCGGACCGCCGGCTTCCAGCCGGCAACTGGCGTAGCCGGTGTCTTTTCTACGCTCCGCCGCTTGAAGCGGGGCAAAGATGCCGGCTGGAAGCCGGCGGTCCGATGGAAGAGATGGGTGAGAGTCTGAATCATTGAGCGCATGTCTTTCGGTCTCCTCAGCGGCCGGCGCAGGCTGCGCGGGCGTTGAAGTTCACGGTGAAGGTCTTGCCGCGGTAGGCTTCGGCGTAGGGTTCGGCCTGGTGGACGGCGTCGATGGCGCGCAGGGCGTCGGCGGAGGCGCGCGCTGCCTCGGTGACGCGCCCGGTGACGCGGCCGTCTTCGCCGACGCTGAAAGTCACCGGTACGATAGTAGTGTCGCCCGATGAGCAGTTGGGGTTCCACAGGCGTTCGAGCAGTTGTGTCAGCCCCTGGGCGTCGCTCTGCGACACCCCCTGCCCCGCGTCGACGCGGGCGATGGGCGCGGTCTCGACGCGGGTTGGGCCGCGTGCGGCGTACGCCGGCGCCGGCGGATTGTGCGAGGCGTAGCGGGAGATGCTGGCCTGCAACTTGTTGAGATCGAAGCTGTCGGGAGCCGGCGCGGGGGTCGGCTTGACCATCGGCTTTGGCTTGGGCGCGGGAGACGGCGCGGGGCGTACACGGACGGCCGGAGCGGGCGTCGGCGCCGGGGTCGGCTGAACGATGGCGGGCGGCGGGGTGGGCGCCTTTGCCCGCGGAACTGGTTGCTCCACCTGGGCGGTCTGCGTTTCCGGCGCCTGGATGGCGGGACGGGAATCGGTGGCCGGGGCGGAGGAGACAATGTTGATCGGCACGGCGCTGCCGACCGGCAGGGGCATCGCCGGGCGGAACAGGGCCACCGCCAGGAACAGCGCGATATGCAGCGCCAGCGCCGCGAGGAGCGCGGGGATCAGGCTATCGCGGCGATTCAGCGCCAGGGTCGTCATCGGCCGATCACGGGTGCGCGCCCCCCCTCCCCGCCTTGGCGTCAGCGGCCGGCGGCCCACCGGAAGAAGGCCCACCGGTATCGGTGATCAGGTTGATGTGGCTGAAGCCGGACGACGACAGCGCGGCCATCACCTGGGCGACGATGGAATAGGGCGCGCGGCCGTCGGCGCGGACGTAGACCGGCTTGTCGAAGCCCTGGTGCGACATGTCGGCCATGGCCGGCGCGAGTGAGCCGAACGGCACCTGCGTCTCATTCAGAAAGATCTCGCCACTGGCGCGTACCGACACCGTCAGCGGCTCGGTCTGGTCCTGCATCGCCCCGGCCTCGGTCTTTGGCAGCTGCAGGGGCACGCCGACGGTGAGCAGCGGGGCGGAGATCATGAAGATGATCAGCAGCACCAGCATGACGTCGACCAGCGGCGTGACGTTGATTTCCGAGAGCGCGGCGCGGCGCCCGCGGCGGGTGCGCCCGCGACGGCGGCCGGCGGCGAAGGCGTCGTGTGCGGAAAGCGCCATGGCCGGCTACTTCCGCTCCGCCACGCGCCGCTGGATGGCGGTGACGAGGTCGTCGGCGAAGCCTTCGAGGCGGGCGGCGTACTTGCCGGCGTCGGTGGAGAACTTGTTGTAGGCGATATAGGCGGGAATGGCGGCGGCCAGGCCGATGGCGGTGGCGAACAGCGCCTGGGCGATCGAGGGGGCGACGACGGCGAGGTTGGTGTTCTTCTGGATCGCGATCGACTGGAAGGCGTTCATGATGCCCCACACCGTGCCGAACAGGCCGATGAAGGGCGAGGCGGTGGCGACGATGGCGAGCGTTCCCAGCCCCTCCTCCACCCGCTGGCTTTCGCGGGCGATCACCGCGTCGAGCACGCGGTCGATGCGCTGGATCAGGAAGGCGGCCTGGGCATCGGCCTCACCCGGAGTCAGCAGGCCCTTGTTGCGCGCTTCCCTCCACTCCCGCAGGGCGGCCTGCAGCATGCGCGGCAGGGCGTGGCGGGGGGCATCGCCCGCCTCCGCGGCGATCTCCTCCAGCCCGCGCCCACTATCGACCTTGTTCTCGAAGGCGTCGGCGGCGCGGTTGATGGCGCCCAGCCGGAACAGCTTGTCGATGATCACCGCCCACGACCACAGCGAGGCCGACCCCAGCCCCAGCATGACCCCGCGCACCACCCAGTCGGCGTGCATGAAGAGGTGGATGAGGTTGAAACTCTCCGGCGTAACGGCGGCGGTGGGATCCATCGGGGTCCTTTGGGCAGACGTGAGTGGACAGCTGAATCGCTTGCGGCAGTGGTGAAACTATGGCGCTTCGGGGGGCGGTGGATAGGGGGATGGCGGGCCGCACCCGAACTTGTAAGAGTCTGTTACAGTTTCGGGCAAAGGTATTCCGCAGAAGCCATGCCCATACCCGCATCGCGCCACCTTAGCTCGCCAATACCTCAATATTCAGTGACCTGAGGGTCGGAATCAGGTTCGGCTGATCGACAAGAGGCCTTAGTTCAGAGGCTTGCAGCTTTCCAACAGCACGATCGTACACAGCCATGCTCGGTTCATTGGTCAGACGCGACGGATACAGAATGCCGTCTATGGCGGGGTCTTGAAAATATATGGTTTCGCTTAGGCGCCGGCCAGCCGCGTGCGCCTTTTCCGCGCACCGCATTTGTCGAAACGCCCAACTGCACGAGGCCGGTTCCGGTGAGATCGAGGAGGTTTAGCGGGGCAGTGGCGTGCACCTCGGCGATACCCCAGGATTCGATTTCTTCCTGCGCAATCAATCGCTGTCGCCGCCCCACAAAGCGGTCCCGGACGATGGTCTCAGCCACCACCGTGGTCATGGATCGCCCCAGGTATAGAACCCTGAATGATCGCCAGACGCTCGCGAAGCGGGTTTCGCCAAATCCGAGGCCGAGCGGCGTGGCAGCAAGCCTCAGTGGAGTCACACGTAAGTAGGCCGTTGGCGTCAGGCCGCGGCGCAGCCGGTCGACAATGTCGGGGTCAAGGATCAGGACGGACCAAAATCGCGGACCGCGAGATCGATTATCGCTTCCTGGTTTCCCGCCTCAAGTTGCTCCAATGGCTTACGACCGTGAAGCGATGGATGGGGCTCGACCAGCCACAACCAAGCCGCCCGCGCCGACCCGGCCGCCTCGACGACCTCGGCCAGACCCTCGATAGGCCGCCCGTCGATGAACTGAGCCAACGGGAAGACATGCTTGCGGCGGCCGGCAAGGAGGCCGATCGCCGCGCCCCGCTTTTGCCAATCGTGCAGTGTAGAGCGAGAAATGCCGAAGCCCCGCTCCAGATCGCTAGGCCCGGCCACCTCACCGGCCCACGACTCGATCTTCTTCCGCGTGGCGTAGGCCTGTAGCCGGCGCAGCCCGTCCACGGACGACAGCGGCTCGCCAAGTCCCTCGCCGACTTCAATTGCCGCCCCCTGGGTCATTTTTGGCCTGGCGTCGAGCAAGCCGGTGATATCGCTGATCAGTCCCTTGATCTTGAGTGCTACCGACCCCTTCGGTGCGGACAATTCAATCCGGTGGGCGTTAACGGATGCGATGAGATCGACGATGTCTTCGACACTCGGCGCGATCAATTCCACTGATTCCGACATGGTATTGTGGCCGACGACGGACATATTTGCCTCCTGACTACGGACAACAGATAATTCGGAATGTCCAATTTGTCCAGATTGTCCGAGAATGGAGTCTCGCATCAGGCAGGCAGTTGGCGATGGCAAGTGCGTTCCAAGTCGATGCAATGAAGAGTTGCTACGGCGAAGGGCCGATTGCAGCGAGCCCGCTTTCCGAATCTGGCAGGCTGAGGTCGGCAAGGGATGTCTCCGCGTAACAGACCGGAGCCCCGGTCATCGGGTTGCGGGCGGTCTTGCGTTCCCGAGGCGGGCAGCGAACCATCCAGGTTCCACCCTCGTCGATGCAGCTGGTTGGATCGAAATTGAGTTTCGCGCACAGTCTGGCGACCGTCTCACCGACAGGGCGGTCGAGGTAATCGCGGAATTCGTCGAATTCCAAATGGAAGTCCTCCGCGGCCGACCGGACTTTGTCGAGTTCATCACCGTCCGCTTCAGGGTAGACATCGCAGAAGGCGTCGGCCAAGGCATATTCGATCGCATCATCCACGGCCGTCTTGTGGGCCTCGTCGAGCGCCGCGCGTCTGGCGGACCGCGCGGCGGCCAGGCCGGTGCGACGGGTGGCGAGAGGTTCGGCGAGTCGGGCCTCCAGATCGATGGTGCGGCGGATGGTCTGGCTGATCTTCGAGAAGGCGGCCGTGGGATCTTCGCCCGGCGCCAATTTGGCATCGGTTGATTTGGCGTCCTCGATCCGGGTGAGCGCCAGTTCGCCGAGCGACCTGGC
>JANXTX010000201.1 GCA_025352165.1 Caulobacteraceae bacterium
CGACGACCCGCACCGCTTCGACATCACCCGCAAGAAAATCCCGCATGTGGCGTTCGGCGGCGGCGCGCACATCTGCATCGGCTCGCCCCTGGCCCGCCTCGAAGCCCAGGTCGCGCTCCTGCGCCTGTTCGAACGCTTCCCGAACCTGCGCCTGGCCAACCCCGAAACCCCGGCAGAGTGGCGGACGCTGCCCTTCTTCAGAGGCCTGCAGCGGCTGGACGTCACCGTGTAAGCAGACCGTTGCTCACGCGCCCCCTCCACCCCTTCGGGGTCCCCCTCCCCCGCTTCGCGGAGGAGGATCGCTAACCGGATAAATCCTCCCCCGTTTCTTAACGGGGGAGGGGGACCGCGAAGCGGTGGAGGGGGCGGGTGAGGTGCGCCGGCCAAACACAACCAGTTTACCGAGCTACCCCACGACCCGGATCCGCGGTTCCCCTTCCCGCATCCGCCCGACGATCGCCGCCCTGACCCCCCGGCTTTCCGCAAGTTCCAGCACCCGCGCCGCCTGATCCGCCTCCACGGACACCAGTAATCCACCGCTGGTCTGCGGGTCGCACAGGATGTCCCGGCGCCAGTCGGGGAAGCCATCCGGCAGGCTGACGGCCTCGCCGTAGCTCTCCCAGTTGCGCCCCGATGCGCCGGTGCGGACGCCCTCGCGGGCCAACGCCTCGACCCCTGGCAGCAGCGGTGGTTCGCGATCGATCTCGACGGTCAGCCCGGCGCCGCGCGCCATCTCCAGCGCATGCCCCAATAGACCGAAACCGGTAACGTCGGTGATCGCGTGCACGCCCTCCAGCCCCGCCAGTTCGGTCCCAATGCTGTTCAGCTGCGTGGTCGAGGCGATCATGGTTTCGTAGCCGCCCGCCGGCAGTCGTTCCTGTTTCAGCGCCGCGCTCAGAATCCCGACACCGAGCGGCTTGGTCAGGATCAGCACATCTCCGGCCCGCGCGGCGCTGTTCTTTTGCAGGCGATCGGGATGCACCAGCCCCAAGGCCACCAACCCATAGATCGGCTCGGCGCTGTCGATCGAATGCCCGCCGGCGATCGGAATGCCAGCTGCGGCGCATACCGATGCGCCGCCCGCGAGGATGCCGTGAATCTGCTCCGCCGACATCTTGCCCATCGGCATACCGACGATCGCCAGCGCCAGGATCGGCGTACCGCCCATGGCATAGACGTCCGACAGCGCATTGGTGGCGGCGATGCGGCCGAAATCGAACGGATCGTCGACGATCGGCATGAAGAAGTCGGTCGTCGCCACCAGCGCCTGCTCATCGTTCAGCCGCCAGACCGCCGCATCATCCGACGTCTCGGTCCCCACCAACAGGTTGGGAAAGGCCGCCACCGCCGGCATCCCGGCGAGGATCTCGCGCAACACCGCCGGTGACAGCTTGCAGCCGCAGCCGCCACCGTGGGCGAGCGAAGTCAAACGTGGCTCTGGGTTTGTCATGACGCGGCTTCAGGTCTCCACCAGCGGGGCAATCCCATCGGCGGCGGCTTGTTGGTCCCGCCGCATCGGATCGTCAACCTCGATCAAGCCCGGGCGGTGGTTGCCGCTCGTCAGACCAAGCCTTGACCAACCCGCTGCGCGCGCCCACCGACTCATTCATGCACCCGCGCATTTAGCGCGGTCGCGGGGAGGCGCCGCCGTGTCCATCATCGTCAACATCGGGGCCGCCAAAACCCGACTCTCCGAACTGATCGTCAAGGTAGAGGCGGGAGAAGACGTGGTCATCGCTCGCGACGGTGAGCCGGTCGTGAGGCTCAGCCGCGTCCAGCGTGACTCGGACGTCGCCGCCGCGGTCGCGGAAATCCGCGCGGCGAGAGCCGGTCTTGAACCAACCCGGGCTGAAGAGCTGATCGCATGGCGCGATGAAGAGCGTCGCTTTCAGTGACCTTCGTCGTCGACGCGTCCATGGCGGCCGCCTGGATGCTGCCCGACGACCGCAGCGCCCCTGCCTGCGACGTGCTGGTGCGCCTGATTCGCGAACCGGGCCGGGCGCCATCGCTGTTCTGGCACGAGGCGCGCAGCCTCTTCCTCAAGGCCGAGCGGCGCGGGCGATTTCCCTCGGGTGGAGCGGCGGCGTTCATGCAACGGCTGTGGCGGCTGCCGATCGAAGACGCCGGCGCCGGCGCCGGCGCGGCGGTGTTCGCCCTGGCTCTCGCCCACGGCCTGTCGAGCTACGACGCGACCTATCTCGCGCGCGCTCTGGCGGAGCAGCGGCCAATCGCGACGCTGGACATGAAGCTGGCGGACGCCGCGCGTGCGGAAGGCGTAGTCGTGCTTGGCCCGCTGGAATCGCGGTGACAGGTGAAGGGGTCCGCGCGCATGAGGTGAGGCGCGATGGTCGGGGACGTCGAGGCGGATATCTGCAATATCTAAGGACGTCATGCTTCTTTAACCCCCTGGCCAGAGTAATCCCGGATGGTCTTGACGCTATATTGCTAGCATGGTAGCCTGCAATTATGTCGCTGCCCAGTTCAGAGATCGAAAGCGCCACGGCCAAGAAGCAGTTCAATGTCTACCTGCATCCAGGCCTCATCCGCCGCGCCAAGTACCGCGCGCTGGATGATCAGGTTTCTCTATCCGATCTCGTGCGGTCTGCGTTGGAGCGATACCTCGACCAGGAGCGACCAGAATGAGTGATCGAAACGCCCTCGGGGTCCGGCTGCAACCAATGGTGCATGTCGAGAATATGGCTGCGGCGCTCGCCTTTTATGAGAGGCTGGGCGCAACGCTTCTATTTGGCAGCCGCGACCAGGATTTCGCGCTCCTCGACTTCGCGGGAACGCGAATGGGACTCTTGGCCCATCCGCCAGGCGACGGAAAGATGGAGACGGTGGAGCTCCAATTCGCATCCGAAGGGCCTCTGGAAGAGGTCGAAAAGCGCATGCGCGCTCTCGGAGCGGATTGCGTTGAGCGCGGTACAGCCGACGAGGCCTTCGGTCGGATGCTCAGACTGCAGACTCCGGACGGCCTCCTGATCAAGGTCGTTGAGATTGAGCGGGATCTCGTTGAATAACCCGCGCACCGGTCAGCCAGCACACCATCGCAGGCGAAGTCGCTATTACAGAAGGCGTTTCACCGTCGCTCATTAGGGTCTGTCTGCGTCGAGTCGCGCTGTCGGGCCTCGGCGTGAAAGCCATCGCTTGAACCGCGGCGGTTATTGGTCGGGCGATTCCGCTCCGGACCCGGGTATCAGATTTTGACCGCCAGGGTCCCCGTCGGAGCCAGATGATCAAGTTCGGCGCCTGGAGCACTATCTTGGGATTGGCGGCCGGTTTCGGCGCGCTGATAGCACTTTTGCTTTTGCTCCAATCCAGGAACAAAATCGCCAACCGAGTGCTGGCCGTCCTCATGATCGTGGCGGTGCTCCGCCTCATGCCGTACGTCCTCGGCTTCGCGGGATTTTACGACGCCTTCCCGTGGCTTTCCTTCGCTCCGTTTGACTTGGCCCTTGCAATCGGGCCGCTCGTCTATCTTTACGTCCGCCGCCTGGTGACGCCCTCACTGCCGAGGGGCTGGTGGGTTCATCTGGTCCCGGCCGCCGTCGATCTGGCCTACACCCTCTGGGCCTTCGCGTTGCCTCTCCATGCGAAGCTTGCCTGGAACGACCGGGTCCATGTGGTCTGGATCGATCCGATCGAGACCGCCGCCGCCATCATGTCTTTGGGCGTCTACCTCACCGCCACGTTCGTTTTCATCCGCCGCTACCGGGCCTGGCTGACGGACAATGTCAGCGACAAGGATGAGCATCGCCAACCTTGGATCACCACGCTTCTCTGCGCGATGGCCCTGTGGCTGGTGGTGGTCGTGGGCTTCGACACGGTGGATCGGCTGGTGGGCCATCTCAGCTATCGCAGCCGATTTCCGCAATATCTTGTCTTCGCCGCCATCGTGATGGGCCTGGGTCTCGAAGGATGGCGACACGCCAACCGGGTTTTCCCATTGATGGTCGCCCGCGAAGCGGTCTCCACACCACCCGCCAAGGACTGGGCGACACTTGGCGCCGATTGGGCCGCCCGTATTCGTGATGAGGAGTGGTGGCGCGAGCCGGGCCTTGGCCTGTCCGAAGTCGCCCGCCGCCTCGCCACCAATGAGACTTACCTCTCACGCGCCTTGAACGCGGGACTGGGTCGCAATTTCAATGCGGTGATCAACGGATTCCGGGTCGAGGCATTGAAGGCGCGGTTGTTTGACACCGATAGCGACCTGCTGGACCTGGCGCTGCAGGTCGGCTTTGCTTCCAAGGCCAGCTTCAACCGAGCCTTCCGCGAACAGACCGGCATGACCCCGACCGCCTGGCGCTCGTCTCAAATCTTGAATCAGACAAAAAACACGGCTTCCGAGGCGACCGCGAAGACCGTCATTCCGTAGGCGGTGGCGGCGCGGCGACATCCACCGCCGCCTGAACCGGAAGGCTAGTCCATGCGCCAGGCGCCTATTCTCGCCGCCGCTATGTTTGCGGCAATTGCGCCGCAACTGCTTCATGCGGCCGAAGCACCTTCAAATGTAACGCAGGCGCTTTTCCCCGCCACCTATGCTCAGCGCGTGCTTACCCCGGATCAGGCCGGCGCGGATATCGCTCTGATACGCCGCGGCCTCGAGATGATCCATCCCGGCCTCTACCGCTATCGAAGCAAGGCTGAGATCGACGCCGCCTTCACGCGTCTGGAAACAACCGCAAGTCAACCGATCAGCGATCTCCAGCTCTGGCGCGCTGTGGCGGTGATGTTGACGGAAATCCACTGCGATCACACCAAGCCTGAGATGTCGGACACGCTTGACCGCTATCGCAACACCCACCCCACCCACCTGCCCCTGCGATTCGATTTTATTGAGGGGCGGATGATCGTGGTATCCAACGACGGACAACCCGACGCCCCGACGCCCGGCTCCGAGATCACCGCCATCAACGGCTTTCCGGTTCCTCGGCTTGTTCGAACGCTTGGCCAGGCGGTCGCCTATGACGGTTCCACTGACGAAGCCATTGCCGCCAAACTGAGCGCCGACGGCGACCTGATGGGCGACGATTTCAACGAGTACTGGCCGGCCTTTTATGGCTTTCCAGATCATTGGAATCTGACGTTCAAGGCGCCTGGGGCGAGCCGGCTCACCCAGGCTACCCTGGCGCCCGCCAGCTTCAAGGCCTGGACCAGCCTCGCCTGGCCCGGCGGCGGCTACCGCGACGAATTCTACAAGGCCGTCACCTGGCGCGTTGCCGGCAAGGCGGCCTATCTGCGCCTGGACACCTTCGTCAACTATCGAAATCCGGTGGACGCCACCGCCTTCCTTGGCGGCTTCTTCAAAACCCTCGCCAATGACCATGTGGAGCACCTGATCCTGGACCTTCGCCAGAACGGCGGTGGGTCCGAGGACGTTTCCGTGGCGCTTGGACGCTACCTGCTCCCCGCCACGTTCACTTGGTCGAAGCCTGTTTTGCTGAAGGCGGTTCGCTATGGCGACCTTCCCGACCACATGGAGAGCTGGGGCGATCGCAAGGCCCTGTTCGAACCACCGTTGGAGGGTTTTCGCCGCACCGCCGACGGCTGGTGGGAGCGCCTGCCCAGGCCTGGCGAAGAGGATGATGAGAGCGTCCTGCCGCAGGCCATTTCACCGGACCACTTCAGCGGACGCGTCACCATCCTGACCGGCCCCCGCAACGGTTCGGGCTCCACCCGAACCATCGCCCAGTTCAAGGACAAGATCGGTGCGCGATTGGTGGGCGAGGACGCGACCGGCAGCGCCGAGGGGCCGACAGCGGGCCATATCTTCCTACTCACCCTGCCAAATTCGGGATTGAAGGTTCGCATCCCCAATGCCTGGAACCGCACCAATATCAGCCACTTCACGCCGGGGCGCGGAGTCGCGGCCGATGAGATCGTTGTTCCCACATTGCTCGACTTCAACGCCGGGGTCGATCAAGCCTTCGATGTCGCCAAAGGGCGCGCCACGGCGCCGCCACCGGCGCTGCGGGACGTTTTCGCGGGCAGGTGGAGCGGCACGCTGGACTATCGGGACTTCAAGACCGACCAGCGGGTCATCTTGCCGACGACCCTGCAAGCGACGGGCGACGCGGAGAGCGCGACCCTGGCCTTCACCTTCGACGACGGCCCAGGCAAGACGGTCCGCTCAACGGAAACCTGGCGGCTTTCAGATAACCGCGAGGCGTTGTTGGTTGATGGGGACGCCTTCCAAATCATCGAGCGGCGTGGCGGGCAGGCCGCGGGCGACCTGACGCTGGTTGCGGATGGCAAGGGGCAGGAAAACGGGCGCGCGGTCGAAGTTCGCATGGTCCTGACCCGCCGTGGCGATGTGCTCACCGCCGCGAGGCTGACGCGCCAGCCCGGCGAGGCGTATCAGCTTCGGCATGCCTATAGCCTTCGAGGGTTGGCGAACTGACAACTGCCCGTTTCCGGTGACAGGTTTCCGGTGACAGTGCACTCATCTCCACCAGCTCAGTCCTCTTGAGCGCACACCTGGAGTGAGACACCATAGTTGGGATCGGTTTGTTGACTTTGCGATGCGCGGTCAGGGGGCCTCGGTCTCCACCAACCGGGCAATCGCCTCGGCGGCGGTCTGTTGGCCGCTGGCGGAAAGATCGTCAACATCGATCACCCCCAGGCGCCGGTGGCTGTCCTCGCGTCGCGAGCGTTGGTACGCGGGGTCGTAGTGATCCCGCATCAGATCCTCGGCCAGCGCCTCGAACGATCCGGCCCGCGCCAATTCCAGCCATTCCGCCAGGCGTTTACGGCCGTGGCGGCCGGGCAGCCTTTCCAGCGTCTCCTCCAGCCTCGCCTGATCCTCGATGATGTCGTGATAGGCGTTGACCAGATAGCGGGCGCGCGCGGACAGCGGCACGCTCAACTCGATGGTCGGCGCGGCCAGCATCGCCTTCCAGATCGTCGGTGGAACCATACGCTCGCCGATCTTGCTGGACTCGGCCTCGACCACGATCGGACGGCTTGTGTCGAGGGCGCCGAACGCCTCCATCAGCCGTGACTCGAACATCTTCTGGCTGGGTTGCGGCTGACCGGGCAGAGCGCCGAACAACGATCCCCGATGCCCGGCGAGGCCCTCGAGGTCGACGGTCTGCACGCCCGCCGCGCCCAGCCGCCCCAGGATTTCGGTCTTGCCCGATCCGGTGTTGCCGTCGAGCAGGATCAGACGCAGTTCGGGTTCAGCGTCGTACAGTCGCCGGGTGACTTCCCCGCGCCAGGTCTTGTAGCCCCCCTTCAACAAGGTCACCCGCCAGCCGACCTGCTCCAGCACCGTCGCCATGGCGTTGGATCGCTGGCCGCCGCGCCAGCAATAGATCAGCGGTGCATACGATCCCGGCTTATCGCACAGCCCGCCTTCGAGATGATCGGCGATGTTGCGCGCGACATGGGCCGCCCCGATCCGGCGCGCCAGAAAGCGCGACTGCTGGACATAGATGGTCCCCACCTCCGCGCGCTGCGCATCGCTCAGTACCGGGAGGTTGATGGCGCCGGGGATATGGTCCAATGCGAACTCGCCGGGGCTGCGCACATCGATGATATCCGCGAAGCGGGCAAGGGTGGCGCGGTCGAGGGTGTCGAGGATTTCGATCATCGGCGGGCCTGAAAGCGAACAACTTGCGTGTGGAGACGATATGGCCGGCAGCCAGGACTACCAAGCCGACCCCCGCAACGAGACGGTAAAGGTCTATCTCAACGGGCGGCTTGTACCGCGAAACGAGGCGTTCGTGTCGATCTTCGACGCCGGGTTTTCCATGGGGGACGGAGTCTGGGAGGGCCTTCGCCTGCACAATCGCGCGCTGATATTCCTGGACGCGCATCTGGACCGGCTGTTCGACGGCGCCGGCAGGCTTGCAATGGATATCGGGCTCGACCGGGAGGGGGTGAAGTCCGCCTTGCGGCAGACCCTTGAAGCCAACGGCATGACCGATGGCGTGCACGTGCGGTTGATGGTGACCCGTGGTCTGAAGGCGACCGTCAGCCAGGACCCGCGCAACGCACTCGGCCGGCCGACGGTGGCGATCGTCGCCGAGTACAAGACGCCGCCGCCCGCGACCGCGCAAAGCGGGCTGGTCCTCGCCACGGTTTCGGTGCGCTGCACCCCGGCATCGATGTTCGACATGCGGCTCAACACCCATAGCCGGCTCAACCTGATCACCGCGCTGCTGGAGGCGATCGAGGCGGGCGCCGACGAGGCCCTGATGCTCGACCCGGATGGCGCGGTATCCAGCTGCAACGCGACCAACTTCTTCTTTGTCCGCGATGGCGCGGTTTACACCTCCACCGGCGATTTCTGCTTCAACGGCATAACCCGCGGCCACGTGATCGATCTGTGCCGCGAGCATGGCATTGCGATCGAGCTGGGCGCTTTTCCGGTCGAGGCGGCGCGCGGGGCTGACGAGGCCTTCGTCACCGGAACCACGGCGGGCCTGACACCGGTGCGGATGATCGACGGCCATGCCATGGTCGCGGCGCCGGGACCCGTCACCCGTCGGCTGCAGGGTATCTACCGCGACCTGCAGGACGCCGAGGCGGCCAGGATCACCGGGTCATGATCGACGCCGCCGACGATATCGAGGAGGCCGTGCGCATCGCGATGTGGTCTGGCCCGCGCAATATTTCCACCGCGATGATGCGGTCCTTCGAGAACCGCCCCGACACCTATGTCATCGATGAGCCCTTCTATGCGGTCTATCTCGATCGGACCGGCCTCGAGCATCCAATGCGGGCCGAAAGTCTCGCCTCGCAGTCGACCAACTGGCGCCTGGTAGTGGCCGAACTGATGGGAGAGCTCCCGGAGGGACGGCGGATATTCTACCAGAAGCAGATGACCCACCACATGGTCGAAGGCGTCGGCCTCGACTGGATGGCGAAGTGCCGCAACGCCTTCCTGATCCGCTCGCCCGAGCGGGTGCTGGCGTCGTATGCGGCGAAACGGCCGGAGGTGACGCTCGACGACATCGGCTTCGTGCGCCAGGCTGAGCTGTTC
Organism: Caulobacteraceae bacterium; assembly: GCA_025352165.1. Lineage (GTDB taxonomy): Bacteria > Pseudomonadota > Alphaproteobacteria > Caulobacterales > Caulobacteraceae > Acaudatibacter. Next base: position 8,990 of record JANXTX010000201.1, read on the forward strand.
GATATCGAGGCGGACCGGCTGGGAACGGCGCCGCCGGTGGTCGACGCCGACGACATTCTCACCGACCCACGGCGGGTGCTGGCCGCGCTTTGTGGAGAACTCGGCATTCCGTTCACATCAAGGATGCTGAGCTGGCCGGCAGGTTCGCGCGAGACCGACGGCGTCTGGGCGCCGGTCTGGTATGCCGCCGTCGAGCGGTCAACGGGGTTTGCACCGCCGACCGCCGAGGCCCCCGTTCTGGACGACGGATTGACCCGGATCGCCGACGCCGCCCGCCCTTTCTACGAACGTCTCGCGCGGTACCGGCTTGCCCCGACGGCGATGCCGGACCAGACTTGCGCCGATCAACTTTGAAGGAATACCGATGCGGGGATTCGTTTTGGCGCTCGGCGCTGCGGTGGTCCTGATAGTGGCTTCCGCCGGGGGGGCCTTGGCCAATCCGGCCGAAGACGCGAAGTTCCAGGCGATCTACACCACGGAATGGACGTGGCGGGTATCCCAGTTTCCTGGCGCCTACGACGACGAAAACGCGCCTGTCGCCGATCACCTGCCCAAGGTCGACCGCGCCGCGCAAGACGCCCAGCTGGCCTATTGGAACAACGTCATCGAGCAACTCGACAAGCTCGACCGGGCCCTGCTGTCGCCGGAGATGCGCGTCGATTTCGATATCTACCGCGCGCAGATCGCCGTCCTGGCCGCCAGCCAGAAATTTCGGGACTACGAGGCGCCGCTGAACTCGGACTCGACCTTTTGGGGCGATCTTGGTTTCACCGCGCGCACGCCGTTCCGTCATCCCGAGGACTATCGGCGCTACATCAGCCAGCTGAACGAGTTTCCCCGCTATTTCGCCGAGCAGATCGACAACATGCGCGCCGGCCTCAAGCGCGGATTCACGCCGCCAAAGGTGACAATGAACGGCCGTGACGCCTCGATAACCGCAATCACGCAGGCGCCGTCCATCGAGGCGAACCTGTTCTACACGCCGTTCAAAGACCTGCCGAAAAGCATCCCCGCCGAGGAGCAGGCGCGGCTGCGCGCCGACGCGGCCAAGGCGATCCGCGAGTCGGTGATCCCGGCGCACCTCGCCCTGCTGAAGTTCATGCGCGAGGCGTATCTGCCGGGTGCGCGCACAGGACTGGCCGCGAAGGACCTGCCCGACGGTCGCGCCTTCTACCAGTCCAAGATCAAGGAGTTCACCACCCTAGATCTGACACCCGAGGCCATTCACGATCTGGGGCTGCGGGAAGTCGCCAAGATCCACGCGCAGATGGTCGATGTAATGAAGGAGACCGGGTTCCAGGGCGATTTCCCGGCGTTCCTGCACTTCCTGCGCACCGATCCCCAGTTCTACGCCAAGACCCCGGATGAGCTGCTGATGCGGGCGGCGTGGGTGGCAAAGACCTTCGACGGCAAGGCGGCGCGGTACTTCGGCTATCTGCCGCGCGGCCGTTTCGCCATCGAACCCGTCGCCCCGGACATGGCGCCTTTCTACACCTCCGGGCGAGGCGGGCCGGGTCTCTATCTGGTCAACACCTACGACCTACCCTCGCGCCCGCTCTACAACCTGACCGCCCTGACACTGCATGAATCGGCGCCCGGCCACGCCTTCCAGATGGCCATCGCGCTGGAGCACAAGGGCGAGCCGGATTTCCGCCAGAAGGTCTACATTTCCGCCTTCGGCGAGGGTTGGGCGGTCTACTGCGAGAAGCTTGGTCTGGAGATGGGCATGTACAAGACGCCCTATGACCGCTTCGGTATGCTGACCTATCAGATGTGGCGGGCCGCCCGCCTGGTTGTCGACACCGGCATTCACACCCAGGGCTGGACCCGCGAACAGGCGCAGGCCTATCTGCGCGACAACACCGCCTTGTCGAACCACGAGATCGAGACCGAGGTCGACCGCTATATCGCCTGGCCGGGCCAGGCCCTGTCCTATTATCTCGGCGCCATGGCCATCGAAGACGGGCGGGCCAAGGCCGAAGCAGCGCTGGGTGCGAAATTCAACCTCCGCGCCTTCCACGACACCGTGCTGCAGATGGGCTCGGTCCCACTGCCGATCCTGACGGCGCGGATCGATCAGTTCATCGCAGACGGCGGCAAGGGCCCCTACCCGGACATGGAATAGGCGGTGATTCAGCGGAGGGTCATAGGTCTTCGTTTCCGTTGGCCCAAACTATTTCTCTGTCAGACCTTGATTGTGCTACTCGCCGAGGACATCGTACGCTTGGGTCGGAACAGCGCTAAGATTGCGTCGGCTGCGCGACTGGGGACAGGTTGTTGACATGACGCGCATGGTGACCGTCACCGCATTTTGTCCAGAGTGGCTCTCCCGCGGCAGAAGGCGTCGAGATGGCCGTACGCAGTCAGCGCGACGCCGCGGCCAGCAGTCTAATCTACTGTTTCTCAGCGCGTCAGCGCTCGTCGTGCTCACCGCCGCGAACAGCAGTGGCGGGATCGCCCTGGCCGCCACAAATCAAATGCTACTTCATTCGTTCAATGGGGCCAACGGCGACGGCCCGGAAGCGGGTTTGCTCATGGATGCCGTTGGCAATCTCTACGGGACAACATATAGCGGCGGAGCGAATGGCGCCGGTGCAATATTCGAACTGAGCCCACCGGCAGCGGGCAAGATGACGTGGCGCGAGACGGTGCTACACTCGTTCAACTCGACCGATGGCGCCGAGCCCGTCGAAGGTCTGATCGCAGACGCTGCCGGAAATTTCTACGGTACGACAAGTATTGGCGGGGCGATTGGCGGCGGTGTCCTGTTTCAACTGAGTCCGCCAGCGTCAGGTGCGGAGGCGTGGACCGAAACTGTGCTCTATTCGTTTGGCGGGTCGAACGGCATCGTACCAACAGCGGATCTCATTGCCGACCAAGCGGGCAATCTCTACGGTACGACAAGATACGGTGGGGCGCATCGGGCTGGAGTCGTTTTCCAAATAAGCCCGCCGACGTCAGGTAGGTCGCCTTGGACCGAGACAGTGCTCTTTTCTTTCATCGGGACCAAAGGCCGCTATCCCTTCGCGGGCCTTATCACGGACGGCGCGGGCAATCTCTACGGGACAACCCATGACGGCGGGAAGTATGGCGCCGGTGTGGTGTTCGAATTGACCCCACCTGCGGCGGGCCAGACGATTTGGACCGAGAAGGTCCTTCATTCCTTCAACCTAACCAAAGGCCAAAACTCCTGCGCCGGTTTGATCGCGGATGCCGCGGGCAATCTCTACGGGACAACGTATGGAGGTGGGTCGCATGGCGACGGCGTAGTATTCGAACTGACTCCACCTACTGGGGTCCAGTCGGACTGGGCCGAGAATGTGCTCTACTCCTTCAATGGAAACCGAGGTGCCGGACCGCAAGGGAGCCTGATTGCGGACGGCGCAGGCAATCTCTTCGGTACTACCAAGAGCGGCGGGGCATATGGCTACGGTGTGGTGTTCAAACTAACACCACCGGCAGCCGGCCATTCGACCTGGAGCCAGACTGTGATCCATTCCTTCAATGGGACTAAAGGCCAGGACCCCTACGCGCGTTTGATCATGGACAGCGGGGGCAGTCTCTACGGTACGACCGAACTCGGTGGGGCCAGTGGCGAAGGAGTCGTGTTCAAACTCACACCCTGACGAACACCGCCTGCACACGCGAAGGAGCTTAGTGGACAACTGCCACACGCTGACGGGGCCGGCGTCGGTTTGGACGTCTCGCACCCCGCTCAGTGACGAGGCTGCAAAATCGCGTCGAGGCTCGGCGTCGTACCCTCGATCAGCTTTAGGCGCCGGTCACGGAGCTTTAGTACCGTAGGGCAGACACCCGAGGCTATTCACGATCTGGGGCTGAGGGAGGTCGCCAAGATCCACGCGCAGATGGTCGATGTGATGAAGGAGACCGGGTTCCAGGGTGACTTCCCGGCTGTCCTTGCACTTCCTGCGCACTGATCCGCAATTCTACGCCAAGACCCCGGACGAGTTGATGACGCGAGCGGCATGGGTGGCCAAAACCTTCGACGGCAAGGCGGCGCAGTACTTCTGCTATCTTCCGCGCGGCCGCACTACAACCTGACCGCCCTGACACTGCATGAATCGGCGCCGGGCCACGCGTTCCAGATGGCCATCGCGCTGGAGCACAAGGGCGAGCCTGACTTTCGGCAGAAGGTCTACATTTCCGCCTTCGGCGAAGGATGGGCGGTCTA
>JANXTX010000230.1 GCA_025352165.1 Caulobacteraceae bacterium
CACGGCGCGGGTGAAGAAGCGGTCGTGGGAGACGAAGATGCAGGCGACGTCGGTTTCCTCCAACTGGGTCTCCAGGTCTTCCTGGCCCTCGATGTCGAGGTGGCTGGTGGGCTCGTCGAGCATGTAGAAGTTTGGCGACAGCAGCTTCATCTTCAGGAACACCAGCCGTGAACGCTCGCCATAGCTCAGAACAACAATCGGCTCGCGGACGCGCGTAAACGGAAAGCCGGCCTTGGCGAGGCCGCGCAGGGCGTCCCTTTCAGTGACCCCCTCGGCGGCAAGCAGATAGTCGACCAGCGATGAGTCCAGCGGTAGCTCGCGCATGGACTGATCGAAATAGACCAGCCGGCAGGCGGGATTGAAGCGGATCGCCGCGGCGCTGTCGTAGAATCTGTCCTTGGGGTTCCAGGCAGCGGCGAGTGCATTCAGCAGGGTGGATTTTCCGGCGCCATTGTTGCCCAGCAGCGCGACGCGATCGCCGGACGCGATGGACAGGCGGTCGATCTTGACCAGCGTGCGTGAACCATCGGGCGTGGTCACCGTCAGGTCGCGCAGGCGCAGGGCCACGCGGGCGTCGAGGTCGCCCTCCCCCAGCTCCAGCCGGCGTTCATTGGGGCGCCAGGTTTCGGCGCGGGTCGCCTCGATTCGCTCGATGCGCTTGATGGTCGCCTTGGCCCGCCTGTCGAACTTGTCGTTCTTGACGCCCCAAACGCGGTAGCGGGCGGCGACCTTTTCCAGGCGCCTGATCTCCTTGTCCTCGAGGCTGGCGCGCACCGCGGCGGCGGCGTCGCGGCGCAGAAGCTCCTCGCGGGCCGTGACGAACGGCGACTTGAAGGCGTGGACGCCATCACGCCGCAGGAACAGGGTTCGCGTGCTGACCCGACCGAGAAAGTCGCGGTCGTGCGAGACGATCAGCATCGGCAAGCGGATGCGTTCGGTGAGCCAGGTCTCCAACGTGTTGATGTTGCCGATATCCAGGTGATTGGTCGGCTCGTCCAGCACCAGGATGTCCGGCTCCTCCAATTTGGCGACGCCGGCGATCAGCATCAGCCGCTGCCAGCCGCCGGAGAGCTGGCCGAAGGTCTGCTCCGCGAGACCAGCGGGAACCTCGATCTCGTCCAGCAGCACATCTATGCGCCATTCATCGTCGGCGAGGTCGACGCGCTCCAGCGACCTTTGCAGCGCCTCGCGGACGGTGAGGTCGGCGAGGCCCGGCGGAATCTCCTGCGGCAGATAACCGACGCGCAGGCCGCGCGAGCGAATGATCTTGCCGCGGTTCAGCTCCAGCTCACCGGAGAGACACTTGAGCAGAGTCGATTTGCCGATGCCGTTCTCGCCGACCAGCGCGGTGCGGGCGTCGTCGAGCAGGAACGATACGCCGCTGAAAACCGGCTTCGAGCCATGGAAGAATGCGCCTCCATCGATGCCCAGAACAGCCTGACGCGGCGCCATCAATGCATCCTCAGCCCTCGAGCCGCACGGTGGTCTGCAGCTCGATATCGGCGGCCGAGGCGCCGATCAGCAGGTCATAGGCGCCCGGTTCGGCGATCCAGGCCCGGCGCGTCGGGTCGTAGAAGGAGAAGGCGCGGGCATCGAGCGTCATGCGTACCTCCCGGCTTTCGCCAGGCGCGAGGGCGACCTTGGCAAATCCCTTCAGTTCCTTGACCGGACGCTCGACCGAGGGTCCGCGCGGCCGGACGTAGAGCTGGGCGGTTTCCTTGCCCGCGCGCTGACCGGTGTTGGCGAGCCTGAAAGTGACCTCGACCGGGTCGCCAGCCTTGACCTCCTCCGGCGCCCTGACATCGGAGTATGCAAAGCGGGTGTAGGTCAGGCCATGGCCGAACGGGAACAGCGGCGCCCGCGCGGCGCGGTCGAAGTGGCGATAGCCGACGAACAACCCTTCGCCATAAACCGCGGTTTCGTCGCCGGGATAGTAGGGGAATGCCGGAGTGTCCTCGATGGCGCGGGGAAAGGTGACCGGCAGGCGGCCCGACGGCTCGGCCTGACCAAACAGGATACGCGCCACGGCGTCGGGCCCCTCCTCCCCACCCAGCCAGCCTTCGATAATGGCCGGGACGTGATCGACCCAAGGCATGGCGTAGGGCGCGCCGTTCATCAACACGACGATGGTGCGGGGATTGGCGGCGACGACAGCTTCGACCAGGGCGTTCTGATCGCCCGGCAGATCGAGGTTTTCGCGATCATAGCCCTCACCCTCGCTGATCGAGCCGGCGCCGATAATGACGATGGCTGCATCCGCGCCGGCGGCCAGCGCGGCGGCCTGCTCGATCGTTCCGCGGGGCGTGCGCACGCCGACGAAGACCTGCTCCCATGCCAGCCCGGCGCGGTCCGCGGGCCGGACATAGTCGATGATGATCGGATAGCCGCGGCCGACCTCGAGTTCGGCGGCGGCAATGCGCCGGATCACCGGCACGCCCGCCACATCCATGGTATCGATGGAACCTGACGTGGCCATGCCGACCAGAGTTTCGCCATCCAGCTCGATACGCACCTCCCCGGGCGCGCGGATGGAGAACTCATGCCGGCCGCTTCGCTCCGGCCAGAACCAGCCGCTCCAGCGCAGGGCTTCGAGCTCCGGATTCATTCCCGACATCGCCGCCGCCGACACCAGCTTGCCGATGCGCCTCTCGACCCGGCTGCGATAGGGCGCGTCGGATCGATCCGCCGTCGCGAAATACTCGCACAGCAGGCCGAGCACGGCTCGCCCGGCGTCGGGACTGAACATCTCCGCGCGGGCGGCGGGAGGCACGGGCTCGTTGTCGCCGCCGTCGGCATGCACGAGCTTGTCCGGATCACCGAGCAGATCGCCGATCGCCTGCAGGATGGATATCCGCCGACCGGCGCGGACCTCGGAGGAGCCGCCGCCCTGAATGCGCCGCGCCGCCGCGTTTGGCCCGACCACGGCGACCGTTCGGATCGCCGCCGGACTGAGCGGCAGCAGGTCGCCGTCGTTCTTCAGCAGCACCACCGCCTCTTCCGCGGCTCGAGCGGCAATCTCCCGATGTCGTGGCGTGCGAAGTTCACCCACCGGCGGCGTCTCACCATCAAGCACGCCCGTGCGCAGGATCAGCCGCAGCATTCGCCGCGCGGCGTCATCGATCCGCCATTCGGGCGCCTCGCCCGCATTTACCGCGGCGAGAAGCTTGTCGCCGAACCACTGCGCCGGGCCCGGCATCTCCAGATCCGTGCCGCCGCCGGCGGCCGGAGCGGTCGAGTGAACGGCGCCCCAGTCGGAGACCACGACGCCGTCATAGCCCCACTCGCGTTTGAGAATTTCGTTCAGCAGATAGTCGTGCTCGGTGGCGTAGGTTCCGTTGACACGATTGTACGAGGCCATCACCGTCCACGGATTGGCGCTCTTTACCGCGATCTCGAAGCCGGCCAGATAAATCTCCCGCAGGGTGCGCTCATCGACCTGTGCGTTGACGGTCATGCGGCGAACCTCCTGGTTGTTGACCGCATAATGCTTGAGCGATGCGCCGACGCCCTCGCCCTGCAGGCCCAGGATGTAGGCGGCGCCGAGCGTGCCAGCGAGGAACGGATCCTCCGAATAGGTCTCGAAATTGCGCCCCCAAAGCGGTGTACGGACGATATTGATGGTCGGCGCCAGCACGACGTAGTTGTTGAGCGCCAGCGCCTCCCGCGCGATCGCCGCGGCGACCTCGCGGGTCAGGTCGGGGTTCCAGGTCGCGGCCATGGCCACGCCGACCGGAAATACCGTCGCCGCCTCGCCCTCATTGGACCGCACCCCGGTGGGCCCATCGGTCACCCGCACCGGCGGCACGCCCAGGCGCTCGACGCCATGCATGGTGAACGCCGCCGCCCCGGCCATCAGCGCCACCTTCTCGTCGAGCGTCATACGCCCGAGCAGGTCCTCGACGCGGGCCTCCAACAGCAGAGTTGGATCGCGAAACGCGTCGTTGGTCGGGGCGGTTTCCATGGCGCGTCCTCGCAGGCGGTTCCGGAGAACCTAAGGCCCACGACGCTACACGCCAAGAGCCGCCTGCAAGGCGGCGATACATAGATGAAGGGATCAGACGGCCTGTAAGCCGGGTTCTGTGTCGCCCGCGCCCGAGGGCGCAGACGCGACGGTCATTCCTCTGGACCGTCCGTTGCCGGACGGTTCTCGCGACCTACCCGGATGCCTCGGCCGGCGACGGCCTGCCGGTCTTGCAACCGACGCGACATCCCTATTTGGTCTTGCTCCAGGCGGGGCTTGCCATGCCGTCCCGGTTGCCCGGTCCGCGGTGGGCTCTTACCCCACCCTTTCACCCTTACCCCCCTGCGCCAAGGCTTCGGGGGGCGGTTTACTTTCTGTGGCGCTATCCCTGGGGTCACCCCCGGCGGGCGTTACCCGCCGCCTTGCCGCCGTGGAGCCCGGACTTTCCTCCCTCCTTCGCGGCTTGCGCCGCTTCGGAGGGCGACCGCCCGGCCGTCTGATCCTGCTGTCAGGGTGAGGGGCGCAAGGCTCTACGTCAAGCGGGCGCGTCAGCGGCGGATGTTGCGGCGGAGACGCAGGAGACGGGTCTACGCATGTGACCCAGATAGACGCAGCCGAAACCGGCGCGCCCGGGATTGATATCAACTCCCCACACACGATATCTTTCGCATGAACGAGTGAGGAATGATATCATGCCTGATGTCACCATTCGAAACCTGCCGGAAGCAACCCACCGCGCGCTCAAGGTGCGGGCGGCCCAGCAAGGGCGGAGCACGGAAGCGGAGATTCGGGAAATCCTCGAAAACGCCGTGCGACCACCCGAGCGGATCAAGCTTGGGTCCGAACTTGCGGCAATCGGCCGCGAATTTGGCGGCGTTGAGCTCGATATCGAGCGCGGCGCGACGCCGGCCGACACGGTCAGCTTCGAATGATCGTTCTCGATACCAATGTTGTTTCCGAGCCGCTTAGGCCCGCAGGCGCGCCGGCCGTGCTGGCCTAGCTCGATCAACAGAACATCGAGACGCTTTTTCTGACCGCAATCAGCCTGGCCGAGCTGCTTTATGGGGTCGCGGCATTGCCGGACGGCAAGCGCAAGGGCGGCCTGCGCATGGCGTTGGAAGGTCGCATCATCGCCCTGTTCGGGCCGCGCTTACTGCCGTTCTATTCCGCCGCCGCGGACGCCTACGCCCTCATTCGCACCCGGGCCAAAGCGGCAGGCAAGGCCATTTCCACGGCGGACGGCTATATCGCCGCAATAGCGGCGGCGCACGGCTTTGCGGTGGCGACGCGCGACACCGGGCCGTTTGAGGCAGCCGGCCTGAGCGTCATCAATCCATGGGCATAGTTCTACGAGGACCTGGGCTTGCGCGGAGTGACAACACCGCCGCTCACGCTAGGATGCCGGGAAATTCGTGGGAGAGTCCGGGTGCGCCGCCAGAATGTGCTTGTGCTGTGGTTGGCCGACTCGGCGCTGGACGCCCCGGTGGTGGCGTGGTCGAAGTGGGACGGGACCGGCGAGCATCACATGGCCGGGGATGAGGAAGTCCCGCCGTTTCGCAACGGGGTCGATGCCCTAGAGGGGGGGTGGCGGCTGTTTCAGGCATCGCAGCTCAACCCCCACTATCCGGGCGTCGAGACGCAGACGTCCTATCTGAAATACGAGTTCTGGTTCGAACAGCTTGTCGACCCGGACCAAAACGGAGACGCGCCATGAAAGTCGGGGTCGAGGATCACCGGCTGACGACGCTGGAGATGGCGCGGTTCGCGGCGCGCGGCTACCTGGAGTTCCCGGCGATCATCCCGACCGAGATCGGCGAGGCCTATGTGGAGGAAGTCCGCGCGGCGACCCTGCCCAATGTCGACGCCGGCACGCCTCTTTCATTGACCTATCCGCCCCGGTCGGCCGTGCATGCATTCGTCAACCATCCCAAGGTGGTCGGCATCATCCAGAGCCTGGTGGGAACCGAGCCGCTGGTGGATCACCATTTCACTCATGTCGCCTTCTCGCCCCGGGCGATGGCGAAGATGGGCTCGGACCGGCCGGCGGACAGCCAGCACTGGCACCAGGATTCCACGATCGACACGCGCGCGGCCTTCGATGTGCAATTGATGTGGTACCCGCACGAGGTAACGGCCAACATGGGCGGCACACGCTATCTGCCTGGCAGTCACCTGCGCATCGTCAGCGAGGCCGCCATCGGGCGCTACCAGAACATCGTCGGACAGAAGCACGTGGTCTGTCCGGCAGGCACCGTCCTGGCACTACACCATGGCATATGGCACGGCGGCGGCGCCAACCGGTCCGAGCGCAACCGGCACATGTTCAAGGTCCGCCTCAATCCGACCGTGCCGCAGGTGCGGTTGTGGAACACCGCTGACCTGCCGGACGACATGAACCGCCAGCGGCCGATCTTCTATGAGACCAAGCCCAGGGCGAACGACGATCTACACGCCATCCTCTGCGAGCCGCAGCCGTGGTTCGAATTCGACACCGGACGCCTGGAATTCGTCAATCGCGTTCGCTTCTGGCGTTATCTGGTCGGTGACGATAGCTTCGATGCCGACTATTGGGTCAGCCGACTGGAGAACCAGCCGGGGCGCAGGGTGGAAACGGCGAGCTAGATCGGGACGAGCGTCCCGGTCGCCTTTCGCCGCACGGGAGGGTGAAATGCCGAAGCTCGTTCGCGGGCCGTTGCGTGAGGTGCGCTCGCGTCTGTTCGACAGTGCGCGGTGGGAGCAATTTCGACCGCGCCCCGACGACATCATCATCGCCACCTATCCCAAGTGCGGTACGACCTGGATGCAGCGCATCGTCGGCATGCTGGTATTCCAGAGCGCCGCGCCCTTCCCGCCTCACGACATCTCGCCCTGGCCGGACATGCGGCTGCGCAGTCTTGAAGAGACATTCGCGCTGGCGGAGGGACAGACCCATCGGCGCTTTCTGAAGTCGCATCTGCCGTACGATGCTCTGCCGATCTACGAGGGTGTAAAGGTCATCCACGTGGCGCGCGACGGACGCGACGCCGCGATGTCGTTCCACAATCACAAGGTCAACTACACGCCGTTCGCCCTCGAAGCCATGACCGCGTTCAGCCTGGCCGATCCGAAGTTCGGCGATCCCTACCCGCCCGCGAACCCCGATCCGGCGCAATTTTTCAAAGACTGGCTGGACGGCGAAGAAGACGCGCATGGCGACCCGGGCGCATCGTTCTTTCATATCGAGAGGAGCTATTGGGCCGCACGAAACTCACCGGACCTTTTGCTCGCCCACTACAACGACCTGAAGAAAGATCGCGCCGGCGAAATGCGCCGGATTGCCGACTTCCTCGGCATAAAAGTCCCCGATGCGACGTGGCCGACGATTGTTGCGGCAGCGGACTTCGAGGTCATGAAAGGTCAGGCATCCGAGCTGATGCCCAGTGCGGCGGTCAGCTGGCGAGAAGGCGCCGACAGCTTCCTGCACAAGGGAACCAACGGCCGCTGGCGGGACACTGTCGCCGCCGAAGACCTCGAACGCTACGACGCGCGCGTGAAAGTCGAATTCGAGCCCGCGCTGGCGGATTGGATCGAGCACGGGCGGTTGGGGTAAGTTTCAAGAGATTGCGGCCGCCGCGCGGCGCTTGCCGCCTCCCCGTCGGCGTCCGTCAGATCAATCGACCCGGCTGTCTATCGGTGTAGACCCCATTTTCGACCAAGGTCTCACCATTGACCACAACGCGTTCTACGCCCGTCGGGCGCCGGATATAGCGGCCCTGGCCGCCAGGGACGTCGTCGACCCATTGCTCGTCGCCGCGGGCGATGGTGGCGGGATCGAAGATGACGAGATCTGCAAACTTGCCCTCTGCGAGCACGCCGCGGTCCTTGATGCCCCACTTGCCGGCGAGTTCCGAAGTCAGCCGCTCGACGGCGCGCTCCAGGGTCATGTCACGACGCTCGCGCACGAACTTCTCAAACAGGTAGCAGGTGTCTCCCGCGCCGGCGAACTGGGTTATGTGCGCCCCGGCGTCGCCCGAGCCGATATGCACGATCGGGCTCTCGAGCAGTTGCGCGACCGCCTCCTCGTCGCTGTGCAAAAAGCCGTCGAGGCCGAACTCTGTGGTCAGATCGTCGGCCAGCGAGATGTCCAGCATCGCCTCGAAGAAGTCTTTGCCGTCGGCCTCGGCGATATCCGCAAGGGTCTGGCCGACATAACCGGCATTGGCGGCGGCGTGGGCGCGCTTGACCTTCAGAGGAGCGAGGCCCGCCTTGAGGCGCTGCCCTTCGGCGATCAATGTCGAGCGCTCTTTAGGATCCGCGTAGATCGCGGCGCGGTCTTCAGGCAGGGCCTCAAAGCTGCGGCGCCACGCCGACGACTTCGACAGCACCGTCGAACCGGCGGCCAGCTGGATGGTCATGTCGAGCGGACGGACCTGGGTCTGGGCGTAAAGGGGCGCACCCTTCGCCTGCCAGTACTCGAAGCGATCGAGGATCACGCGCCAGGCGCCGGGCATGGTCGGCAGGGCCAGGATTGGCGAGAGGGTGCACAGGGCGCCGCTCTCCAGCGCCAGCTCGCCCCATTCGTCGACCGTCGGCAGGCCCATGTCGCGCTTGAAGAAATTGGGGGCGACCTCGACGACGCCACGTCCGGATTCCGCGACCACCTTCAACAGCGCCAGCTTCTCACGGCGATCCGCATAGTAACAGGGCAATTGATCGCCGAGCTCATCGTAGTGGTTGAAAGTGAAGGAGAGACCGAAGGCGCCGGCGGCCATTGCCTCGCGCAGCACCGCGCACATCGTCTCGATCTCGGCGTCGGTGGCGGCGCGCTGTTGGCAGGCGGCGCCCATGGCGTAGAGCCGAATGTTTGAGTGCCCGATGATCGAACCGACGTTGGGCCCGAGGCTGGACCCCAGGTACTTGAGATAGTCCGGCACGGTTTCCCAGGAAAACGGCACCGTGGATTCCAGAAGACGGCCCTCCATGTCCTCGACTGAGCCAAACAGGTGCATCAGGCGCTGGCGGTCAGCCGCGCGCACTGGCGAGAGGCTGATCGAGCAGTTACCCATCACCAGCGAGCTCACGCCATGCTCGGGTGTCGGCGTTGCGTTGCGGTCCCAGCACAGCTGCGGGTCGTAGTGGGTGTGGATATCGATGAAACCCGGCGCGAGGGTCTTGCCGCCCGCGTCGATCTCAATCTCACCCCCGCCCTCGAACCCGCCGACCGCGACAATCCTGTCGCCGGCTACCGCGAGATCCCCGTGAAAGGCGGCCTTGCCGGTTCCATCGACGATGTTGGCATTGCGGACGACGAGCGAAAACATGGCCAATTCCCTAACCTGTGCGTGATTTCTCTACACGATGCCACGATGGCGCGGTGTTGAGAAGCGGCGATGCAGGAAGGGAAGAGTTTACGCAGGTGACGCAGATTTACGCAGATGAGTTTCGCTCGAAATCAAGCGGCGCTGCTCGAGTCTCAATGCGCCAAAATTCAGAAGCAAACCAAGATGGAGGCCGGATGCCTTCAGATAATTCACTCCCTGCGCTTCGTCGAAGCTGGACAGTCGGGTCAATGGCGCTTCGCGCCGATAAGGAATCTGGCGCAAGTCGAATTCGATCGCCAAGGCTTCCTGACACACGGATTCCAGAAATCCAGCGCCAAGGGCGAGATGAACTTCGATGGCCGCTCCGATGATCACGTAGGTGCGCTCATCGTTCATATCTGCGTCATCTGTGTAAAATACCTTCGCGCCGATCCTCGATACCATGGAAACGGGGCTACGGTTTTCTTCCCAGGAGTCAGCCCTCTCAATTGAGGTCGAGGGATATCTTGGTGACCGTGGGAGGATGATGGTCGACCTCGTCGCTGCTCCAGTCGGAGAGGTGGAAATTCCAGTGGTCGTCGATGTTGAACGGACCGCCGGCGACGGCGAAGGCGCCCGCGAAGAAGCCGATAGCGAGCACGAAGCTGACGGCGGACACGAGAAGGAGCGTACGGATCACGCGACAATCTCCTTGGGCTGGAGGGCGGGTTTGAGGATTGTGATGTGCAGTCGGCCGTACCAGACCAGACCATTGACGAAGGCGATGCTTGCGGCGCTGGAGAGGCAACCGATGCAGGTGCCTGTGGAGATCAGACCTAGGCCAGCAAGAATGATGGCCGCGACGGGCGCTCCATGAACGAAGAACGGACCGGCCGCGAAGAACACCGCGCCAACCCCCAGGCAAGCCGCAGCCGCAACCAGAAGTCCGAACAGGACCCCGGCGATCGGCAACAATATCGGCAGCAAAACCAGTACGTCGATGGCGCCGAGCCCCAGGACGGCCAGCACCGCATTGGCGGCGGCCGAGGGATTTCGCTCCTCTTCCCAGCGCTTGAGGCCGGCCTCGGCGCGCAACTCGCGGATCACCCGGTCGGGCTCTCCCAAAGCGGCGGCGATTTCCGCCTCCGTGCGTCCGGCGGCGACGCCTTCGGCAAAGTGGGCCTGATAATCGGCGACGATGTCATTGATCGCCGAGGTCGGTAGGCCGCGCAGTCCAGCGCGGAGCCTGTCTAGAAATGCCTGTCGCGTCATTGCGCGCCTCCAAGGATGTCGTTCACGGCGGCGGAGAAATCGGCCCATTCGGATTTCTGGGACGAGAAGCTCTCACAGCCCCTGTCGGTAAGTTTGTAGTATTTGCGCGGCGGCCCAGAGGTGCTTTCCACCAGATAGGTTTCGACCAGACCATCAGTCTGCATTCGCCGCATCAGCGGATAGATAGTGCCTTCTCCCATTCCGATCCCCTTGGCCAAACGGCTGGCGATGTCATAGGCGTAGGCGTCGCCTCGAGAGAGCAGCGCGAGCACGCATAGCTCGAGGACCCCCTTCTTCAGCTGAACCTGAACTGCTTCGACCACGAGCCTTGCTCCCTTTCAATGCAAGATACCTATCGCAAGGTACTGACTTATGCAAGGTACCAATTTATGAAAGATAGTTAACAGGTGGCTGGAGGGCGGCGGAGCGAGGAAGGAGCTACTCTCCTCGCCTCGTCAGGCTGGCCAGGAAGGTACGCATTTCGAAGCGACCGCTGGTGAGGGCTCCAGAGCGGAAAGCGGGGATCGCCACCCAGACCTCAAGCGCGGTCAGCGTCCCCATCAGCAACAGGGTGCCCGCGATCTGCCATAATGGTGGAGAGGTCGCGACGCGGGCTGCCATCATGAAGGGGGTGAACAGCGGGAAGAACGAAAGCGCCGTCAGCAATGGGGAGTCGGGCCGCGAAATCGCCTGGCTCATGAACACCAGAGGCACACTCATCAAAATCATCATCGGCCCGAGCAGTGTCTGGGCCTCGCGCGGGCTCTCGCAGAACGCGCCGATAGTCACATAGAGCGTAGCGAACATCAGATAGCCGCCAACGAAGTAGGCGGCGAAATAAGCAAGGTAGCCCTTGCCAAGCAGGATGGCGGCCAGATCGGCGCCGGCGGATGGAAACCGGAAAGCCACCACCAGTGCGCCAATCGACAGCCAGAAGGTCAGCACGGTGGCGGTAACCCCGGCTACGCCGAGGATCTTGCCGCCCATGATTTCAGGCACCGACGCTGAGGTCAGCAGAATCTCAAGAATGCGGCTGCTCTTCTCCTCGATCACGCTGCCCAGCAGCATGCCGGCGCCCGTAAGTACGGCCATCCACAACAGAAAGCCCATGCCAAAGCCGACGATGCCAGGTAGACGGTCGCGCAGCTCCACCTTGCCCGACGCAGCCCGGGGTGAGAAATCAGTTACCGGCGCGGACACACCCTCGATGGCGGCGACCACGGCCGGATTGACACCGGCCCTGGTGAGAACCTGGCGACGCAAGGCGGCGTTCACCGCGTTGCTTACCGCTCCCGCGACAGAGCGATCGGCCACCTGACGGTTCCAGACATCGACCGCCACCGTCGATCCGACCGGCCGCAAAATCGCAACAACGTCGAGACGATCCCCACCCGGCAACCTGCGCTCATCGGAGAGATAGGGTCTAAGGTGCGCCGAGGCGTCCGCAGCGTCGACAAACGGCCCGCCCGGTGCGTGGACGAGACGTACGAGTGGCCTGCCCCCATCGTCCTGGGCATTCAGATCGTGGACAACGGCTGACGCCAGCCCGCGATTGGTCAGGTCGACCACGGCAATTGCCGGCGGCGGTGTCGTACCCCGCATTAGAGCGGGTCCTATCGCGAGCATGGAAAATCCCAGCGGGAGCAGCAGGATGGACAGCCAGAAGCCGGGTGTCTTGATGTAGGCCAGGTATTCCCGCGTGGCGATTTTCAGCAGACGCTTCATACCGCCACTCCCTCAACGTAAGCGGCCGCGGTCAACACGATAAACGCATCGTGCAGATTGGGTTCGCGCAATTCGAAACGATCGATGGCGAGTTCCTTGGAGAACACGCGCGCCAGGACCACCTGCGAAGGCGCGTTTGGAGAGAGGGTGGCGGTCAGCCGCAGACCTCCTCCGTCGACCCGTTCCGTAGTCAGGCCATCCAGTCCGGGCAGATCGGCCAGCGAATCCTCGGGGAAATGGCCCTCGATGACAACCCGGCGCGGCGCCGCGGACCTGGCATCGGCAACGGCGCCATCGAATACCTTCCGCCCGCCGGCAAGCAGCACCACCTGGTCGCAAAGCCGCTCGGCATGCTGCATCACATGCGTTGAGAATATCACCGTGGCGCCTCGGTCGACGATCGAGCGGATCAGCGCTTCGAGAGACTGTTGATTGACCGGATCGAGCCCGGAGAACGGCTCATCCAGGATCACCAGATCCGGCTCGTGCGCCAGGGCCGCGAGCAGTTGCACCTTCTGCGCCATCCCCTTGCTGAGCAGCCGGATCTGCCGATGCATCGCCTCGCCCAGCCCCTGCGACTCCAGCAACTCCCGCGCCCGACGGCGCGCATCCGCATCACTCATTCCCTTGAGACCGGCGAGGAAGGCAATCGCGTCGACCGGCGTCATGCGGCGATAGAGTCCACGCTCTTCCGGCAGGAAGCCGATGCGCGCGCGAACCTGCGCGGCGTCAGAGGCCCCGAGGACACTGATGCGTCCGGCAGTCGGCTCCACCAGACCCAGCACCATCCGCAAGGTCGATGTCTTACCGGCGCCATTGGGGCCGAGAAATCCCATGATCCGACCAGTGCGCGCCTGGAAGGACAGGTCATCGACCGCCGTCATCTTGCCATAGCGCTTGGTCAGCCCATCAACAGTGAGCGCGGCTTGCATGCTTCCTCCGACCCCCGGGCCCACAGTGCGTCAACGCGGCGGCTCATCGGAAGCAACCCTGGCGTAGACCAGCTGGTTCCAATAACGGCCTTTCCAGAAGCTGTAGCCCCTCAACTCACCTTCCAGCGAAAATCCGTGCCGCTCAAGCAATCGGCATGATCTCAGATTGCCCGGCGTCACCATCGCCTCGATACGATGCAGTTCGAGCCGCCGCAGGGCGAAATCGACCAGTTCCGGCAGTATCTTCGACATCACGCCCCTGCCCCACCAGGCGTGCCCGAGGTCATAGGCCACTTCGCTGCGCCGGCCGCGCTCGACAATCAGCTGATTGAATCCGCAGGTACCGACAAAGGAGCCACTGGAATCACGAATCGCCCAGCGCACCCCCGCCCCCAGGGCGCGCTGACCGGCAGCCCAGTCGATGATCTGATGGGCATCCTCTATGTCGGACAATGGATCGAGATCCATGAACTCGACGACACGCGAATCGCCCAGGTGGGTGAGCATGTCCCGCGCATCGCTCGAATCCAGTGGCCGCAAATGAAATTCCGCCACCCGCAGTTCCAGGGGGCCGCTCAGATCCGGATCCACCTCAATCATCGGGTGACGCCGGCAAGGCGCAGCAGCGCCATGAGCCGCGCCCGGGTATTACCATCGGCGATACCGTCACACCGGCCCTGAACCCAATGCCGCTGAAACGCGCGCACGATCGTAGAGGTCGCAGCGTCGAACCTGCCCGTAATCGGGCTCTCATAGCCAAGTCTGGCCAACGCCCCCTGCATGGCCATGACTCCCAGCCCCTCGTCACCATCGGCAAGTGCGGCCCCAGGCGCAGCCGGCGGCTCGACCCACAGCCCGTGACCTTTGGTCGCTAGCCGGCGCCAGGGAAACAGTTCTCCCGGGTCGATCTTACGGGCCGGAGCGACATCGGAATGGCCGAGGATGCGACTGTCGGGCACCGTCCATCTGCTTCTTATGTCGGTCAGCAAAGAGATCACCGCGTCAATCTGGCCTTCCGGAAATGGCCGATAGCCCAATTCATGACCGGGGTTGACGATCTCGATACCGATCGAGGCAGAGTTGATGTCGCGCGCGCCGTGCCAGAACGAGGCTCCTGCATGCCAGGCGCGTCTAGCCTCCGGCACTAGGTCGAAGACCTCGCCATCCTCCGCAACCATGTAGTGGGCGGATACCTTGGCCTCGGGATCAGTAAGCCGGTCCAGGGCAGCCTGCGCGCTCTGCATGCCCGTGTAATGCAGGACAATCATGTCCGGCGGCGAACGACGGGCATCGAAGTTCGGCGAGGGCGCGTCGATTG
This sequence comes from Caulobacteraceae bacterium, assembly GCA_025352165.1. Classification (GTDB taxonomy): domain Bacteria; phylum Pseudomonadota; class Alphaproteobacteria; order Caulobacterales; family Caulobacteraceae; genus Acaudatibacter. Next base: position 14,488 of record JANXTX010000230.1, read on the forward strand.
GCTTCATGTGCCCAACCGCCCGATCAGCCGACGGAAGCCTCCCGCCTGACCGGCTGGCAAGGCGATGATCAATACGCCGGCCAGTGCGACCGCCGAGCCGACGGCCATGCGGAAACCGAAGTGGTCATGCGTGATCATCACACCCAAAGCAATATTGGCCAGCGGTGTCATCAACATCAGCGGCTGCAGCAGATTGACCTCGTAACGCTGGATGAGTCCAAAGTAAGCGGTGTGGGCGACTACTGACACCACGATTCCCGAGAACGCCACAGCGGCGCAGAACTGCCAGGGCGCGCTGGCAAGTACGGCGCTCTGCCCATGCTCCAGCGTCGTCGTCAGGAGCGCCAGCGGCACGACTCCGGCAAGACCGACCCATGCCTGAAAAGTCAGCGGGCGCACACCTTCGGCGCCCTTCATGAGCACCGCACCCAGCGCCCCGGTCGCCGCCGAGCCGACCACGAACAGCAGTCCAGGACCCAGCCTGAAACCCGCAGGGTCCCACATTACCAGCACCACACCCGCCAGGGTGAGGACCATGCCGACCGCACGCCTGAGCGGAATATGTTCACCCAACAGGATGGCCGAGAGCGCGATCGAGATCGGCAGTCCAAGCTGGGCCACAATGGCCACGCTCGACGGCGCCGTTGTCTGGAGGCCCATGAATACCAGCCCGAATGGCGCCGCGCCCATCAGCAGCGCGATCAGCACCAGCCTGCCGAGTGGCCTGGGCGCAGGCAACAGCCACGGCAATGTCAGCAAGGTTACCAGAGCGAAACGTGCGGTCGCATAGAACAGCGGCGGCGCGCCGAAATGGGCGATGATGATCTTCGAAACGATATTGTTGCCCGCCCACACCAGGCAGATGGCGGCCAGAAGGGCGAAATCACGCGTGGGCATGAGAGGGGCTTAGGGGGCGCGGGACACGTGGACAAGAGGCCTCGTCCATGTCAACGACGTGAGCTTGATGACCCCCGCTGATCAGATACCCCAGGACGCATCTAGCCTTGTCCTGCGCCGGCCGGATGATTGGCATGTGCATCTGCGCGATGGCGGCATGCTGGCCTCGGTGGTCGAATATACCGCGCGCCAGTTTGCCCGGGCAATCGTCATGCCCAACCTGAAACCACCGGTGACCACGGTGGCCGAGGCGAAAGCCTATCGCGACCGAATCAACGCGTGTCTGCCGCCGGGATCCACCTTCCAGCCGCTGATGACCTGCTACCTCACCGACACCAGCGCCCCCCATGAGATCGAGCGTGGTTTCGCCGAAGGTGTGTTCACCGCCTGCAAGCTCTACCCGGCGCATGCGACGACCAATTCCGATCACGGGGTCACCGACATTCGCAACCTTCTCCGGGTGCTCGAGACCCTGCAGCGGATCGGCATGCCGCTGCTGGTGCACGGCGAGGTGACCGACCGCCATATCGATATTTTCGATCGGGAGGCGGTGTTCATCGAGAGGGTTCTGATCGGGATGCTCCGCGACTTTCCGGCCCTCAAGGTAGTGTTCGAACACATAACGACGTCCGAGGCGGTAGCATTCGTCGAGGCCGGCGGACCCAATATAGCCGCCACTATCACACCTCATCATCTGGCGATAAACCGCAACGCCATGTTCGAGGGCGGCATCCGCCCGCACTTCTATTGCCTGCCAGTCGCCAAGCGCGAGCCGCATCGCCTCGCCCTGCGCAAGGCAGCGACGTCGGGTTCCGCGAAGTTCTTCCTCGGCACTGATTCTGCGCCACATGCGGCAGCCGACAAGGAATCCGCCTGTGGCTGCGCGGGAATCTTTAATGCGCCCTACGCCCTGGAAAGTTATGCGGCGACCTTTGAGGAAGAGCAGGCGCTGGACCGCCTCGAGGGCTTCGCCTCGATCCATGGCCCCGACTTCTACGGCCTGCCCTTAAACGAAGAGATGATCACGTTGAAAAGAACGCGAACGCTCGTTCCCGAGACACTCGTCACCGGGTCAGCCAGCGTCGTTCCTTTCCACGCCGGCGAAACGCTGGCGTGGCGCCTTGTCATCTAGCAGATGAATCAGGCCGCGTGATCGAACGAGAGCTTCTCGTAGCGATTCAGATGGTGATCTACCGAGCCGAACACGCCCTCGATGATGGTGGCGCGCTTGAAGTAGTGACCAACCGCCATTTCGTCGGTCATGCCCATGCCGCCGTGCAGCTGTATGGCGTTCTGGCCGACGAACTTGCAGGCGCGGCCGATCTGCACCTTGGCGGCCGAGATCGCCTTGGCACGTTCCACGGCCGGCTCGCCGAGCTTGATCGTCGCCATGTAGGTCATCGAGATGGCCTGTTCGAGCTGGATGAACATGTCGACCATGCGGTGCTGCAGCACCTGGAAGCTGGCGATCGGCACGCCGAACTGCTTGCGCTGCTTGGTGTACTCAAGGGTGCTTTCATGGGCCCTGCGCAGGACTCCGCAAGCCTCGGCGCAGACCGCGGCGATGGCTTCGTCGACCACGTGCTCTACCAGCGGCAGGGCCGCGCCTTCGACGCCGATCAGAGCATCGGCGGGGACTGAGACGTTCTCCAAATGCACTTCGGAAGCGCGCTGGCCGTCGACGGTCGGATAGTCGCGGGTGGTGACACCGTTGGCCGACTTCTCGACCAGGAACACGGAAACACCACCGGCTTCACTCTGCGAACCACCGGTACGTGCGGTGACGATCAGATGGCTGGCCCACGGAGCGCCGATCACGACGGCCTTGTGGCCATTCAGCACCCAGCCTGAGCCGTCCTTGCGCGCCGTCGTGGTCAGGTTGGCGAGATTGTAACGGCCTTGCGGCTCGGCATAGGCGAAGGCGATCGTCGCCTCGCCGCCGATGATCTTGCCGATCATGTCGGCCGCGTGAGCGGGCGCGCCATGCTTCATGAAGCCGCCGCCGATGACCACGGTGCCCAGAAAGGGTTCGATCACCAGGGCTTTTCCGAATTCCTCCATGATCACCATGGTCTCAGTCGCGCCGCCGCCCAGTCCGCCGACGTCCTCTGGGAACGACGCGCCCAGAATGCCCAGCTCTTCGGCGAAGGCATTCCAGACCTCCGGACGCCAGCCGGACGCCGACTTCACCGCATTGCGACGGGTGTCGAAGTCATAATGGTCAGCGAGATAGCTGGCGACGGTGTCGCGGAGCAGGGTTTGTTCTTCGGTAAAGCTGAAGTCCATGGAGTTTCCTCATTGGCCCGCGGCTCGAAGCCGCGGGAAAAGCGTTCATTCTTATACGGCGGATCGGGTCAGAGACCCAAGACCACCTTTGCGATGATATTGCGTTGGATTTCGTTGGAACCGCCGTAGATCGAGGTTTTGCGGTTGTTGAAGTAGGCTCCGGCGACGCCGTGCGCCGCATCCGGCCCAACGGCGCCCAGGTTATGCGGCGCCTCCCGCAGGTAGGGCGCGCCGTAGTGGCCCGCCGCTTCCAGTGCTAGGTCGGTCAGCCGCTGCTGGATCTCGGTGCCCTTGATCTTAAGGATCGATGATTCCGGTCCTGGTCCCTTCCCTGCGCTTTCACCCGCCAGGGTGCGCAGCTCGGTGTATTCCAGAGCAGTAAGATCGATTTCCAGTTCGGCGACCTTGCGCTTGAAAAAGGCGTCGGCCAGCAGCGGGCCACCGGCGTCAGCAAGCTCCGTGCTGGAGAATTGACGAAGCCGCTCAAGGTTGCGCTTCGAGCGCGCCACGCCGGCGATGCCGGAGCGTTCATGCAGCAGCAGCGCCTTGGCGCAGGTCCAGCCCTTGTTCTCTTCGTAGATGCGGTTTTCGACCGGCACCTTGACGTTATCGAGCCAGACCTCATTGACCTCATGCCCGCCTTCCAGCGTCGTGATGCGCCGCACCTCGATGCCCGGCGTCTTCATGTCGATCAGCAGGAAACTGATGCCAGATTGCGGCTTCGCGTCGGGATCGGTGCGAACCAGGAAGAATCCCCAGTCGGCGAATTGCGCCAACGTCGTCCAGGTCTTCTGGCCGTTAACGATGTAATATTCGTGGCCGTCATCGGCCTTGATGCGCTCGGCCTTGGTCTTCAGCGAGGCCAGGTCGGAACCCGCGCCCGGCTCGCTGTAACCCTGACACCACCATACCAGACCGTCACGGATACCGGGGAGGAAGCGTTCCTTCTGCTCCTGGGTGCCAAAGGTGTAGATCACCGGAGCGACCATGTTCACACCGAACGGCAGCACCGGCAGCGCATCCGCCTTGGCCAGTTCCTCCGACCAGATGTACTTCTGGGTTGGGGTCCAGCCGGTGCCGCCCCATTCAACCGGCCAGCTCGGCGCTGACCAGCCCTGTTTGGCGAGGATACGGTGCCAGGAGAAATAGTCCTCCTTGGTCAGCGCTTCCTCGTTGTCCTGCTTTCCACGCAGGGCATCGGGGTAGTTCTCGGCAATGAATGTGCGGACTTGGTCGCGGAAGGCGACATCCTGGGGCGAAAAATCGAGGTTCACGGCGTCTTTCCCTTGCAGGTCTGGGCGGCAGGGAAACACCATAGGGGGGCGCCCCCCCATTTGCCAAGACAAGGCAGCCAGACAAATGTGACGGGGGCGTCGTTTTTTTTGCAGCGGCGTCCGCGGCCGGGCTCGCCTGGCCGCGAAATCGCTTCTTGTAGTTGGGTCCGCCGACTGCGGCGGATCGGCCCTTCGTTAGTTGGCGCCGGTGGGCTGAGATCCGGTCGCCGCCATCGATGAGCTGCTGCCGGACCACGCCTGACAGACGCCGTCTCGTTCAGCGACCAGGGAAGCACGGCCGGTGGCGTCGGCGTGCCTGATCTGATTCTCCGCCTGTGAACGCACGTCTTCGGCGCGATCGTAGACGGCGCTGATTCTGGCACCACCCTGCGTTGTGACGACCGAGTTGATCGCGGCATTGTCGGCCTTGCCGAGGATTGAAGACGACATCAGCGCCTGGCACCTAACGGCGCTGAGGTACTGCCCGTCGGTCATCTGCGCGGGCGAGGCGGTTGCTGCTGTGGTGGCGGCCAGGGCCGCGGCGGCGATCAAAGTCTTGAACATTTCCTGTTCCTCCATTGGTTAGGATGACCAGATATATGCAACGAACTATGCGTCTATGCCAGTTAATTAGAGTACATATTTAATATTACGAGCCGGTAATGTTGCTTAGTCTGCATCACATATTGATGACGATAAGTTAATGAAAATTGCGACACACTGGACGCTTGCGTCCACGGATTCGGCGGTGCAGGTATCGCGCCATGACCGCCCCGCCCCGCCCCGTCATCACTCCCTGTGTGCAGGTCTGCGTTGTCGACGGCCATAGCGGCCTATGCCTGGGCTGCTATCGCACCCTGCCGGAAATCGGCGGCTGGAGCAGGCTCACCAACACCGAGCGCTCCGCGATCATGGCTGGCCTTAAGGATCGCCGGGTTCGCATCGCCCCGGAAAAGCTCGGCCTGTTCTGATGCCGACCGAACGGCATCCAGCGCACGCGCGATAACCGATTCGTCGGCGCCAGTGCGGGCTGCCTCGACAGTGAGTATTCGCCGCCACGTTCTGGCCCCCGGGCGACCATGGAACAGTCCAAGCATGTGCCGCGTCATCGCCGCCAGATGCGTTCCACGGGAAAGTTCCTGGCGGACGTATGGCAGATACGCTTCGACGGCGTCCGATCCACTCACCTGGCGCCCACCGCCAAACAGTAACCGATCGACACCGCCAAGCAGTTCCGGCTGATGATAGGCCGCGCGACCGAGCATCACCCCATCGAGATGGTCCAGATGCGCCTCGGATTGTTCCAGATTATCGATGCCGCCGTTGATGACGATGGTGAGGCCCGGCCGTTCGCGTTTCAGACGATAGACTATCTCATAGTCCAGCGGCGGAATGTCCCGGTTCTCCTTCGGCGAAAGTCCCTCCAGCCAGGCCTTGCGAGCATGAACGATGAACGTGCGCACGCCCGCCGCCGCGCAGAGATCGACCAGCCCGAACAGGCTTTCGTGCGGCTCCTGCTCGTCGACGCCAATCCGACATTTCAACGTCGCCGGTATCCGCACCTGATCGATGATCGCCGCCATGCAGTCGGCAACCAGCCGGGGCTCGCGCATCAGGCACGCCCCGAAGCGTCCGCTTTGCACGCGATCGGAGGGACAGCCCACATTGAGATTGACTTCGGAATATCCGAGTTCCTCGGCGATCTTTGCGGATAGCGCCAGATCGCGCGGAACCGACCCACCCAACTGCAATGCCAGCGGTTGCTCGACAGGATCGAACGCCAGCAACCGCGCCCGGTCGCCATGCAGAACCGCCCCCGTAGTCAGCATCTCCGTATAGAGGCGCGCGCGTGTCGTCAGGGTCCGATGGAACGCCCGGCAATGCCGGTCGGTCCAGTCCATCATCGGGGCGACGCAGAAGCGGTGGGGGCTGAATTCTTGCAAGGTATGATGGTTGTGGAAAGGTTTCACCTCTCCTTTACACTGATTGGGCCCTGCGAGACGAGCCGGGCCGCTGCCTCAGATCGTATCGGCGAGACGACCGGCCTTGGCCTGTTTGCGGATCACGCCAATGCCATCCGGATCGATGATGTCGCCATGTACGACGCTGCTATGGGCGTGGGCGAGGTGATGCAGGCCGAACGCCGACTGGATCGCGTTGTACATGCCCTGGGCGTCGAGGGACTGGTTGACGCTCATCTTGGCCAGTTTCAGGCCGAGCGTGGGTCGTTCGGCGATCTTTTCGGCCATCGCCAACGTGAAGCTTTCCGGCTTCTCGCGCGGCACGACATGATTGACCATGCCCAGTTCCTTGCCCTCCCGCGCGGTGATCGCCTCGCCGGTGAACAACATCTCCTTGGCCTTGCGGTGGCCGACCTCCCAGGCATGTACGAAGAATTCGTGGCCGTTAGAGCCGAAGGCAACCACCGGATCGGAGAACTCAGCATCTTCGGAAGCGATCAGGATGTCGAATGGCCAGATGAGCATCAGACCCCCGCAGGGCAATCGCATATCAAAACTGAGCGATGAGGTTGGCGAGAAAATTGTTGTTCCACCCAGCGCGTTTGATTTTCCGTCGGGCTGAGATTTTGGATTTGTTGGCGTTGAGAATGTTGAGCGCCATGTGCCTTAGGACG
>JANXTX010000320.1 GCA_025352165.1 Caulobacteraceae bacterium
GAGCACATGAGAAAAGCCTCGCGCACGTTGTTCATGCCGCCGGTTGTCCGGTTTTTCAGTCGTTCAAATTGCCAGAGCGCTGATCCAGCTCACTTTTTCGCCCGTCGGTCTGGATGCATCTAAGGGTTGGACTGGTTGGACGGCGCGTTGGAACTTCATCGCTTCCTCGCTTAAAATAGCGGGGTCGGGGGCAACCGGAAAGATACGCTCAAAAAAAACTCGCACTCATTGCCCGGCTCGTTCGATGCCCAGCACGTGGGCGAGTTCGATCATCAAACCCTTTGCGGCGCGATTCAGCCCCTTCTCGCAGTTTGACACGCTCCACCAATCACGTGGCATCTGACGCAGAACGCCTCCCCATGGGCCGGGGGCACCCAAACGTCCGACCCACGGTGTCCCCTCAAACACGGCATGCAGAGGCGGGACATTGAAAGGCACAAACAGGCGTGCGTGTTCGACCGAAACTGGCGCGCCTCGAGGAAAGGAGATCGCCACGCCGATCGCACTGGCGACCTTTTCCAACGTCTCGAGTTGGTTCGAGTCGTGCCTGAACGCTTCGATGGCGGCGCCGAGCGTCTTGAAATGGCCCGACCGAAGCGCCTCGGGCGTCGCCTCCATCAGATACCAGAAGCAGCGTTGCCAGGTTTTCTCGCGGGAGGCGGTCTCCAAAAATGTCTTCGGTTCCAGCCACTCGCGCCAGGGCGCCAAGTCCTCCACCTCCGGCATGTTGTCGCTCACCGCCAAATGCGCGCCGGCGGCCAGAGGTGCAAAGGTGTCGCAGGCGCGATCTTTGTGCCCAAGTTCGATCATCAACTCGCGGAAGTGCTCGTTGAGCGCCTCCCACCGCGGCCACCAATCCAGGATCCTCCGCATCAGCTGTCGCCCCAGTTCATCGAGCGCCGCACGATCCACGTCGAGACGGCCGCCAGCCTGTTGGCGCTCTCGCAGGGTCAGGGCCGCCATGCGGCTGTCGTCCTGAGCGTCGGTGGCGGGTTTGGATATCGCGCTGCCGAAGAATGAGCTCGACAGGCTGTATTCGCGCGCCTGCCCGAACTTGCCGCCGCGCTGCATCTTGTCGCCGCTGTAGCAAATACGGGCCAGCTCGAGGATCTTGTCGACCGTACGCGTATCGTCCTTTGCCTCCATCTCGTCCACCAGGATGGCGATGCTGTCTTGTTGCAATCGCTGATAAAGGCCGGCTTGGGTGGTGTTGGAAGTTGCGATAAGCGCGCCGTTCATGACGGTGCGACACAGCGCCTGGAGCGTGCTCTTGCCGCTACCCTCACCGCCCGAAACGAAGACGACGGGGCGCTGCCTCAGAGCCCCGCCAATTTTCGCCGTCACCAGCCAGCCGAGCATAAGTCGCGCGTCCAGCTCTCCGCGCTCCCAATTGAATGTGCGCAGCAGATCCAGGAGGAAGTCACCGCAGGAGCCGTGACCAGCTGGATGCGGCTGGCGCGTCGGCCTGCCGATCTTCGGTCTCGCCGCATAGATATAGCCTTCGTGAACCCCGCATGGACGCCACTCGCAATTGATCAGAACTTCGTCGCCCGCATGGAAGATGATCGATCCGTCGTCGGCATGCCAAGCGCCCCTGCCGCGCACCTGATCCTCCCAAGTGAAGAAACCTTTGTAAGCACAGGCATCCATAAGCGCTTGCCGGCAATTATCGGCATCCCAGCCCGAGACTTGGGGTTTCCCGCCCTTCGATTCTCTTCCGAACCGCGGCCACGCCCATTCGAGGTACCGGCTGCGGCCGGCGAACAAGGCTCCCAGCGGACCCTTGCCACTGGCGTCGGCCCTCAGTTCGGCAACGGCTCCCTGTGTGTCGAGGAAATAGAAGGTCTGTCCATCCTTGCCGAGCGGGGTCACCGGGCATCCCGGCGGCAGGCCGGTTTCAGGGTCTCCGACCTGCAATCTTTCCCAGTCGCCGGGGTCGATGGGCCGCTTAGGGCCGCCTGGATACGTTTGGTGATCGATGGGACTTCCAGGTAGCGGGTCCAGCATTCCGCTTTGACGCAATCCAGTCTGCTGCTGTGTTTCAAAATCCGGCAGCGACTTGGCGATCAATTCGAGCGGATCGACGGGGCGGCCCGAGCCCTTGTCGCTGGCCGGAAGCAAGTGTGGAGGTTTTGGCGATGTTGCCATCAGGATTTCACCCGGCGGGCCGCCGCGCAATCCGCCTGTGTGGTGCTGCCGAAGGTTCTACCTTCAACGAAGGCGTCCAGTTCGACGAGCCGGTACCGCACCGCACGGCCGACTCGCGTAAACCGCGGCCCAATACCAACGCAGCGCCACTTCCGGAGCGTGCTTTGAGACAGGCCGTAAAGCTTCGCTGCCTGCTCGGTTGTGAGGAGCTCAGTCGCGTGCGACCTCAACCCCGCCTCCGTCGCTGTGATCCGTGTGTCCATTGATTCTCTCCTGGTCGCCCAAAGCGATGCTGAGAGACTGGGGCGTCCGGGGGCGCCGACTCCAGCGGGAGAATCAGCAACATCGGCAATGCTGCTCAGGCCTACTTGCCGGCCACTTCACCAACCGCTTTTCGGGCTGCTCGCGCTACATCGGGCGACGGAAGCCTCGTCGACCCGTGCCGCTTTTCCCACATTGGCCGCAGTTTCTGGACTAATTCCTTTCCTGTCAGGTCTCTAATGTCGTCGAAGGGTAATTGCGAAAACATATCGACCGCCTTTTTTAACAATGTTTCACGTCTAAATGGCACTATTACAGAAATTGGACTAACTTCCCTCCCAGCGAAGGGAGCATACAGATGGATACTATATATTTTCCGATCGTTAACGCCGACAACGACGCCGGTGTCCCAGTTTTCAACAGAGAAGAAATTCCACGCATCACGCTCAATCACGGAAAAATCATTGAGCGGGTCATCCTTTCGACCAATAGCAACCAAGCGACCATCTATCAGGCGCTCCAGCAGCCCCGCCTCAAGCACGGTGAGCGCGCCTAGCGGATAGCGAACCTCGCTTGGTGAACTGCCCGCAGTGCGTTTTAGAGCGTCCGTTTTCGCACCAAAACTGCTTCGCCGATTTTTAAAGTTCGCGAACATTCTAGCATAAGGTGTGCATTCTATAATATATGTCGCAGAATGTTCTAAATTAACTGCGCCGATTGACGACGAATCATCTTTCTGAGAAAAAACACGGTCTAGGTTTAACCTATATCGAACCTTGCCACTCGTAGCATCAATGGGCTCATCAATTTTCTGAAGCGCGGACAGGGCG